>NZ_JBKFDO010000001.1:0-350214 GCF_046557355.1 Myroides sp. DW712 | reverse complement strand
TTATATTTGTCTTTCTTATTGTTTGGGTGCACCTTGAAGATAATTATTTTTGAGGACAAACAATGAAAAAACCCCGCCTTTTTTAGACGGGGTTTTTGTTTTTTAGGCTTTTTAGACAGCCTCTTTTTATTTATGTTGTTTGGCATTGTTCAAAAAACACCCATCGCCTATTCTTAAATCTCAATAATTCCAGCGCCAGATATTGCACCACTGGCATGCACAAAATCATTCATGGACTGGTTTTGTTCTGGGGTTAACTTGCTGTAGTTAATATCCAGCTTAGAGCGACTCATGGATAGGTCAAACAATTCCTTTTGGATGGCTTTTTGTCTGCTCACATCGGTTGATGTTTTAAATTCTGCAACTAATTCCATTTCTTTTTTATAAGACTCAATTACCTCGGGTTGATCTACATCCGGTAGCACAAGCGCTGTAGCTGGCACTTCTGTTATTGTACATACTCCCTCTTCTACTCGATTCTCTTGGTGGAAGTTGCGATCCTCTTCAGGTACCATTTCAGCATAAAAAGCAATAAACTCATCTTTTGTAAAAAACTTATTAAAGAAGTTTCCTACGGTATTCTTGTTGTAGGTTATTTGTTCCTCTGGATAAGCTTCACCCAAGTAATACGTACATCGATACAGGTTATTATCGATAAACAAAGCTCGGGTTGATTTGATATTATCCTCATACAACACCCCATCAATCAACACTTCTCTAGCGATAGATCCAAATTTATCAAAATTACCTTCTGTTGCATATACCATCGAATAAATATAATGGGGCTCTAAAGTTGGGTTGATAATTCCTCCCGAATTTTGCTTGAAAACGTTGAACCGAGTCTTTTTACCGTTATAGGTTAATTCATGATGCCCTCCTTCTATCTTTAAAACTTCAAAACTTTTGGGAGCAACCACGTATTTTTTATCATCAAGCAACACGCTAATCTCTTTATCCGTAGGATTGGACAAATAAAAATCGTGTCGTTTAAACGGGTCATCACAACTGATAAAGCCCATTAGCACAAACAAAAAGACTAAAAATCGTACTTTCATAACATTTATTTTATTTAAAAAAGGGTACAAAATTATTGATTTCAATAGAAGATTCCTAGTTTTTTTTGCTTTTGGTACGTTTACTATAGTTTTATACGCCTTCTATCGTAAGTCCCCAAATTCTTTGCGTAGATGATATGATTTAAAGATTTTAAAGACTAAGAAACTGACAATCAAATACTCAAAAAAGGAAAGCCGTTTTCTATTTTCTATCACCAAACCAACCCTTTCTCCTTCACAAAGTCCATAAAATCCTTTTCAAGTAGCGTTCCTATTTTTCGACTACCAAAGGCATTGAGGTGATTGGCATCATAGTAGCCCAATGTATCGTTAAAATAAGGTAAGGTTGTAGCCTTATTAAAATCAAACTTGAGGTAGAGCACTTGATCTGGATACTTTTCAATCGCTTCGCGTACGTAGTGAGGCTCAACTCCTTGTACCACTTGAATGGCTTCGCTGTGGGGATTTACGATAAAATCGCGGGTTGCTCGTATCGGATTACGGTCCAGTTGAGGATAGTCTCCGAGGATAACTAGACGTTGTCCTGGTTCTAGACTCTCAACTAAAGCGGAGAAAGCAGCTTCTAGAGAAGTGACCTTATCTAACCAGGCACTGGCAAAAAAGATAATTTTACTCTTTTTCTTCATGGTTTCAAACTCTTTCAGGAGCACCCCATACTGCTCGTATTCACTTTCGCTTTCAAAATCTTTCCGATCAATTGTCGGAATACTAGGATAACGGTCGTTGGTTACTGCCCAAAAGGAAAAGTGGTGCTCCTTTCCTATTTCATCCAATACACCTTTATAGGCTAACGCATGACTATCTCCCACCAAGCTAATAGAATCTAGGATGGAATCCGACAGGTCTCCGTAAGGGCCTGCCTGAACAAAGGTATCATCATGAGAATCCATACCAAAGGTTGGAGTCGCATACACTTTTGGAATTGGAAAAAGGTGTTGATTCATGCGATACATTCCCGCACCAACACCCAAAAAGAGCAGGCCTAAAACTGCAAATCTCGAAAAGAACACCGTATTGGGATACGCTCGAAATACCTGTTCCACGTAGGTATATGACAGCCAAGATAACCCGTAGGTTAAAGCCGTAATGCTTATCATTTCATAGGCTGTGAAATCCGCGCGCATGGTATAGTAGCGTACAAAGGCCATAATAGGCCAATGCCAGAGGTAGATTGCATAAGACAGCTCTCCCAAGTGTACTAATACATTCGTTCGGCATACAGCATTGACTTGTGCTTTAGTGGTCAATAGCAATAATCCAGTGCATACACAAGGAAGAATAACCCATAATCCTGGAAAAAGTGTTTGATCGGAAAATGTAGCTCCACAAACGAATAAACCTATAAAAGCCAACGCCGCCACCCTATTTTGATGTGCACCCATTATTTTTTGTAGCAAGGTTTTCTGAAGTGCAAAAACGGTTCCAATAAGAAATTCAGGAATACGTGCCCATAGGGAGAAATACATGGCACTCTGTTGATTGAGATACATACTAGCGTAAAAAGAATAGCTCAATAGCCCTACAATAAGCATTACACTAACAGCGGTGCGGTATTGTTTTCTAACCAAGAGTAAAAACAAGGGCAATAACAGGTAAAACTGCATTTCGACGGATAGCGTCCACGTATGTAACAAGGGATTTTCTTGAAGAGTTGCACCAAAATAAGTATCTAATTGGGCAAAGTAATTGTTGGAGTTAAAAATGCCCGCCATCATCAGGCTTGTGCGCAAATGAAGGATATCTACCCATACATATACCCATGCTCCTACAATTCCAACAACCAGCAGCAACAATAAAAAAATAGGCATAATGCGCTTAATGCGTCCCACATAAAAATCAAACAAACGGAAGCTTCCTTTTTCTTTTTTATGCAGGATGATACTACTGACCAAAAAACCCGAGATTACAAAAAATACATCTACCCCAATAAAACCACCACTAAACCAGGAGGGCTGTAGGTGAAAAATAAAGACGAAAAGTACAGCTAGTGCTCGTAATCCTTGAATATCTGATCTGTATTGCATTGTTGTTTGTCGAGCTTTTTAGGGTTAATGGTTTCTTTACGGAAACTATAAATTAAGATAAAGGAACCACTTACTAAAGATAGTATAAACACCCTTTTCTGCATACGACACATGCAAAAAAACTAGCAGATTCTTACCATTTTTTTATTTTTCGTCTCAATACATAATAGCTCATGAGTAATTGATCGTACCACAAAGCAAACAACAGCAGCGCTGCGGCTAACAAAAGTGTTTTAAACTGGTAGTGAAAATACATAAAACCACCAGCAACACAGCCGATAAAGAAACAGCCAATAATAGCAAGCATTAACGCGATACTGCGAAATAAACGAAGTCGCTCGGTTCGATTTTTATAAAAGAAGAGCTGGGAAAGCACAATTCCCAAATCAGTAAATAATCCTGTGAGGTGGGTGGTTCGCACCACTGCTCCAGAAACACGGGTAACGAGGGAATTCTGCACCCCCATAGAAAACAGCAAGACTAAGGCGGTAAAGACGCTGTATTTAAGTAAGGCTGTTGGTTCTGCAATATCAACAAGGCTAAGTCCCACCAACAGGACTACTTCCAGTAAAATAGGAATTACATAGGACACCTCAGGTTTGTGTTTCAACACCCATTCCATGATTAAACTCGAAACAAAAGAACCTAAGAGAAAGAAAAAAGTATAGACGAGATACACCATGGCACGGTTGTAATTTTCTTCCGTTACTTCTTCTGCAAAAAAAGCAAAATGTCCTGTCACATTAGTTGTCAAGGTATGTAATCCCAAGACTCCCACACTATTGACAATTCCCGCTACACAAGAAAGCAAAGAGGCCATTTTGAGGTTATGGGAATACGCGCGATTTTTACCTTGGTGTCTAAACATGAAAAGAAAAAGTTTTATACAAAGTTATGAAATTGTTTGGCTTTTGTTGTTTGGCTTTTTTATTTTTTGAAGCCCATTGCCTATAATAGATATTCAGCCTCAATGGGTTTCATTCAAATAAGCAAACGCAACACCTACTACTACAAAACTTCCTCTCTATTTTCTTTCTTTCTTTCTTTCTTTCTTTCTTTCTTTCTTTCTTTCTTTCTTTCTTTCTTTCTTTCTTTCTTTCTTTCGTATCGTTCATTTTACTCGAAAAAAAAAGAGACTGCCTCCGGCAGCCTCTTTACAATTTAAAATCTAACGCTTTAACTTACAATTGGATTTTACTCACAATATCACCATTCGTATCCACTTGAGGTTCTTTTCCTTCCTCTTTAGGCATACGTTTTGTTTTATTCGTTACATAAGCCGTTCCTGTTTTAACATTAACAGCTACTGTGTTGGGATGTGATCCCGTTTCTAGTTCAGCAACTACTTCATAAGATTTACCATCAACAATTACAGTTTTTCCACTATCTCTATTGGCTAGTACAATTTTGTTTGCTGTTGGGGCATATTTCACCCCTAAAGATCCACCTTTGAATTTCACTACTTTCAAAAGTTCTCCTGAATCAGCGTGTAAAATCGTTAATCCTGTAGATGAATTCGTTACAAATAGGCGTCTACCTGCCTCATCAATTGCCACATTGATTGGGCTTTCTCCACCAGAAGCAAATTTCTTCACTACTTTCTTCGTTTTTGGATCGATAATCGCTACTTCATTAGTTCCCATATTCGTAGCGTAAAGCTTATTGGTTTTTGTATCAAATGCTAAACCAGCAGTAAACACTCCTGTGTTCTCGATATACCCTTCCAATACGTCTTTATTTCCATCAATAATCCAAATTTTACCTTCTTCTTGTGTATCCGAAGCATAGATGGTATTGGTACGTTCGTCAATGGCAATTTCTCTGTTGTGTCCTTTTTCATTTGTTCCAGGAATAACTTTTACCTCCTCTGTTTTTAGGTTTACCATAGTAATGGCATTGGTAATGGTATTGGTTCCGTACAATTTTTGTGTTTTCTCATTCACGGCAATTCCAAAAATAGGATTTCCTTGTACGTTAATTTCCTTTTCTACCGCTAAGGTATTTCCATTTAGCTTGTACACTATACCTTCCTTATTCTTAAAATCGATAACAGAAGCAACATATACGCTGTTATCTCCGCTGTTGTACGTCAATTCATACAGGCCTTTTCCAACAGCTTGACTTTTATCTATGGTTTGTGCAAAGGCAGTAGTTGACAGCGCTAAAAAGCAAGCTCCTGCCAGGGTCATGTGTTTTGAGTATTTCATACTATTTACTATTAAATTGGTTATCTAATTCGATCATCCAGGCGAATGCTTGTTGCCAATACCAGGCTCCATGTTTTCCCATCGGATCTATTTTTACTTCCTGTTGAACGTCGAAACGGTCATTCATTTGTTGAACAAAAGCCAAGACATCATGATCCATATGGACCACTTGTCCAGCTCCTATTTTTCGATTTTCTCTTCCCCCTGCATAAAAGAAGTAGCGTTGCTGTTGCAGTTGTTTTTTATGCTCGGGAGTGAAATTTTCCATATACGCTATCACTTGCTGTTGATCTTGCCAAAGTGAGGGTGAAAAAACCCCTACTTTACCAAAAACCTCTGGGTAAGTCAATCCTCCATATAAAGAGATTAATCCTCCTAGTGATCCTCCCGCTATTCCTGTGTATTCCTTTGCTTTTAGGGTTCGGTAATTGGCGTCTATATAGGGTTTAAGTGTTTGTACAATAAAGGCTAAATATTGTTTTCCTTCCGCTATTGGTGTTTGCGTGGTTGGGAAAAAAGCATATTCTTTTCCTCTTGTATTTTTTTCGTATTCATGGTCAATTCCCACGATGATATACTGATCACCAAATCGCTCAATTATTTCATCTACTCCCCATTCTACGGGGCCTAATCGTCCTTCAGAAGTGGCCTCATCAAACAGATCTTGGCCATCGTGCATGTACCAAACAGGATAAGCCCGTTTACTAATTTTATAGTCTTTCGGAATATAAATTCGGATGGCACGCGTTCGCTGCAGTTCGGGAAGAATGAAATTCTCAACGACAACAAGCTGATCCGGTGCAGTTGATGCAGGATAGCGGTCGCGCCAAGCGAGAATTTTCTCTTGGATTATGAGATCGTCTTGCACGACACAATCGTGTAAATTCATCAATCGCCCTTTCGGAGAGCACTCTAGCGTTTGCCAAGACCCGCGCGTAAACTTATACTCCAATACCCCTGTTGGAATATTGTAGAGTGTAAGGCTATAGAATCCAGCTTTTTCGGCCTGTGGTTCCAAGATATAGCGTTCCTCTTTGGGATTCCATCCATTGAAATTCCCCGTTATATAAATGGCTTCTTCGGTGTGGGCCTCCCCCTCAACCGCCAGGTTGATTTGTATGGTATGTCCCACTTGAGCTTGTACATTCATGGTTATTATTCCTCCAAGTATTATTACTAATACACTAATCTTCATTCGTTTACTTTCTATTCACTTTAAATAATCCTTGCGGTTTTCCACCTTTACCAATGGTAATTGCAGGTTTAGCCGTTAAGAAGTCACTAGACAATTCGTAAAATCCTAATTTTGAATCGCTCACCACACGGATAAAGCGTTTATCGTCAATTTTTGACACGCCGAGGGCTGCTGCTGGTGTTTCTACCAATCCTACGCCTTCAATAGCAATTGGTGTAATTGCTTTCGTTTGAATATCAATCACTACATATTTCCAAATCGGTGTTAAATTAATTGATTGCGGATCGGCCAAAGTCACCTCATTTATAAGGGTGATAATTTTTCCTTTTTCGACAAAAATAGTAGAGAATTTCCCAGAAGCCACTTGACTAAATAAAGTATTAAAATCAAGTTCCCAAGAAGTATCGACTTGATTTGCTCCATTTTTAATACGCGCTATTTTAGAGTGATCGCCTAAACCACCAGTCTTTATGCCTTGGGTAATCAAATATAAATCCTTGTTTTCATCAAAATAATAGAGCGGATTTTCATCAACAAAGGCAATATTCCCAGTATTTTTCACCTTAGTATCTCCAATCCAAGCCCCTGTTTTTAGATCAATTACAGCAAGATGAACGTCCGATGACACGCCGTCAAACATTCCTCCTTGGGCACCTTGATTTTTACCAAAGGTGATGTCAGCATATAATTTATCCCCATTTACAGCTAAGAAATGTTGCCCGATGGCTCGGAAATTGACACCTGTTAGCTGTAAGGTTGCTTCCAATTGCTGAATTTGCGTCGTATAATCTCCCAATGGACCTTTTTTGGCCATGCTAATTGGGTCAAAAATCTGAATCGTTGTGGGTTGTGCCCCTTCGAAATAGTACCCTGTTTGATGGTCATTCGTCAAGGTAAAATTCCCCGATCCTGCTATTTTCGGTTCCACTGCAATCGATGTAGTGGTATAAAATCCTTGATCAGTAAAGACAAATTGTCCTAAACTTCTCGCATTATTATCGTCAAACATACGGTAGACGCGATCGCCATATTGGCGGTAGCCTCCCATTCCACCAGCGGCTGTTGTATTTCCAGTGGCGTTATCGATAGTTCCTGATGGAAGTTCTCCATAACTTTTAAGAAATCCATTTTTAATAGGTCCTTTCCCCTCTGCTAAAGTCATCACAAAATAGTGTGCTTCTTTTCCAGTTGGCGGCAGTGTAGGATCTGGTTTTGCGTTGTCGTCTGAAGAACATCCTGTCAAGACTAACGGTAAAATAAAAGCCCAGGATACTATTCGTTTCATGGTGTGCATAGATTAATTGAGTTTATAATTGAACTTCAAGTAGATACTTCTACCTGCTTTTTGAATTTTATAGTAATCGTATAATTCCTGATTGAATAAGTTTCGTCCCTCCAATCCCACAGACCAACCATTAGTAGGCCATTCATAGACCAAACCAACTGTTAGGGAAGTTTGATCAGGTACTGCATTTTTCACGTCTCCCTTGCTACTCCCAAAAAGGCCAAGGAAACCACCGGGTTCCATCGATTTGTCAATGGGTTGGATATAAAACTCACGTACGAAATTCAGATTAGCATACAGCATCACCCTATCTTGGGTTGTAAAGAGGCGTTTCAACGTTTGTTCGACACCTAGATTGGCAAAGAAATACGGAATATTAGGCACGCGATTGCCTTTGAGCCATTGATCCGCTAGTTGATCAAAGCGACCATAACGAATACTCTGCCATGTAAAGTTGGTGTAGAATTTAGTAGAAGGTGTAACAGTATAAGAGAAATCCCCTTCAAATCCATATCCCAAAGCGCGCTCCTTATTAACAAAGAGCGACAAAGGGGGATTTCCAGCTGTTAGGACAATAATGTCTTTGGTTTTGCGATAAAAAGTATTTAGACTGTATTCGAATCTTCCGAATTGCTGATCTATACCAAGATTGAAATTTAAACTTTGCTCTGGTTTCAGGTCAAAATTAGAAGCAATAAAGAGGTTATCTCCAAACAGCTCGCTATACCCTGGTAATCGACGAGCATCTTCTACAGAAAATCTTAGGTTACTGTTTTCTTTCCATGGGTATTTCACTGCAAGAGCCCATCCCCACGCGTTATTTGACGTATAATGAATGTCTGCACTCCTCAGGTCCACGTTATAAGCTGTATTTAACCCTTCGCTAGTATAGCTGTAGTTTTTAAGAATTGCTGTAGTCTCAACTCGGTGATTCCACCATTGGCTTGTTAGCCCTAGAGCAACGGTATTTTTTTTATAATAGGACGGAATCTCGATAATTGGTTGTTGGGTATCTTCAATTTTCTTTCCATACACATCCGTTCCGAGGCGTTTAGTGTAGTTGTACGTATTATTTAACCACAACTGTTGGGTTGTACTCCATTGCCATCCCAGCAAGGTACGACTAGTCCAAAACGTCATATCAAGAGCCGCATCTGTAGGTTGATCACCTTCTCCTCTATACCCGCGAGGTGAAAATGCTCCCAACCAATTGTAACGTCCTTGTAGGGTATCAGTGAGTTGGGTTTTGACCACATTATACGCCACAAACTGATCAATCGTCAACCGATCATGAAAAAGCTTCTTTTTGTAACGCAGGGTGGGTACCCAGCTGTGTTGCTGTTGCTCAATACCTCCATACGGAGTTACCATGGTAGTGGGGCTATTTTGAATCTGCTTATCTACGTTATAATAGTGCAAGTCCACTTGCAGCAGATCAGCTGCTTTTAGGTTTTTTACCCCGAGATAGGCATGGCCATAATAGTGTCGGTATCGATTGTGAAAGAGACGAACCTTAGGTGTTGAACTGGCTAGTTCTGCATCGGGAGTATTGATTTTATAGTCATTATCTGCATAGTTAGAAAAGAATTCTCCCCCTAAATACACATAATCATTGCGGTTATAGTGTCCTCGAATAGCCGTTCGAAGTGTATTAAAAGAGCCATACGCAATAGAAGCGCTCAAATCATTCGCTAAGTTCGTTTGAGAAACGAGGTTAATGGCCCCCCCCAGTACATCACTGGCTAGATGAACTGGAATCACCCCTTTGTACACCTCTACTTTATTCAAGGCCTCTAAGGGCACATTCGATAGATTGTATCCTTCACCTAAATAACTCAAGGGAATTCCATCTCTAAAATAACGAATAGCATGACCTTGAAAACCATTTAGATTCACGTTGGTTTCTCCCCCTAATCCACCACTCTCTCTGATGCGAACCCCTGTAGCGCGATTCATTAAATCACTCAGAGAAGCTGGACGCAATACCTGACTCTTGGTATCTACGACTAAGGTGCGGATGATGCCTCGATTTACTTCTTTTTCTTCGGTTTGCTTGGTAATCTGAATAGCATCTAAAAGGGTGACCTCCTTGCTCAATTGCAAGGTATAACTACTTCCATTCACGAGTTGTACTACTTGCTGTAAGGGTTGATAACCCTCCATATATACCATTGTTCTTCCCTTTCTTTCTTCTTTTACCTCCAAAGCGATACGTCCATTCTCATCTGTGGTATAGGTTTCTTGATCCAGATATACCATAGCCCCAGGAACAGGTTGATGTTCTTGATTTTCAACAATCAAAAAAATCTTATGTTGCGCTAGTAAAGCACTCGAAGAAAGGAAGATACTGTATAGAAAAAGTTTACGAAACACGCCTGTTATTTATATTTAGTTTAAATAAATACAAAAGTAGACTAAAAAAGCTTATTAACAAGAATAATTCTAAATAATGTTTTGATGAATGGTGAAAATCAATTTTTACCATTATAGTCCTTTTTCAATAGACTAAGCAAGTCCAAAAATAAAAGATTTGTTTGATCTCCTTTTCTCTCATTTAGTTGAAAAACTTTTATACATTTACCAAAAAGAAGCAAGTTAAATATTAGCAAGACGTAAGTATGGCAACATTTGGAGAATTCTTAAAAAAAGAAAGAGAAAAAACAAACCAGTAGACTTTGCTTTTGATAGTATATTGAATTATTTTCAGTTCTTCACTGAAGAGTCACTATATTAAACCATTAGTAGTACAAAAAAATTAAAAGACTGTAGAAGATATCGTATTTTCAGGGGATATTCACAATTCGTATATTTCAATTCCCTCTAATGAAACATTCGCCAACTCTTGCTGTAAAGATTCCAAAGCGTTCTAAGGCGGTAAAAATAGTAAACAAAGCAACAATAAGCCGATTGTACCTCCAATAAACAATAGAAAAAGGATGCTCGTACGAGCATCCTTTTTCTATTGTTATTACGTTATTCTTTATCCATAGCTTTGCGTACTTCTTCTTGAACTGCTTCCCATTTTTTAGCTAATTCTTCACTAATGTGAGCGCCTTTTTTCTTTAGTTTCTTAAGCTTTATTCCATACAAAACACTGAATAAACCTAAGGTTATAATTGAAAAAGCTGTCCAGTAAACAATTGTAAATGCTCCTGCTTCAAGATTGGTCATCATAAAAATAGCAAACAGCAAACCTAAAATTCCAAAGAGTACCATAGAAGAAATCCCTCTTACACCATAATTATTTAATTCTACTGCCATACTCAAACTACGCACTGAACGGAACAACAAAATACATCCCACATAAATGGGCAATACTTGTAAGGTTATTGCTGGTTTACTCAACAAAATTAGACCTAGTACAACATCGACAATACCAGAGAACAAAATCCATCCCCAACCGTCTAATTGTTTTCTATTACTCAAAGCAAACGCTATTTCTGCAATTCCCGAGAAAAAGAAAAGCCAACTAAACAATAAGGCTAAGGATAAATAAGAGGCAACAGGCGTCATCATGATAAAAATACCAGCGATGATGAATACTACACCTAAAATAACAGGAAGATACCAATGCTTCACATTCTGTTTGATGCGATTTAAAATAATACTACTCATATGTTTATCTTTTCTTTTAAAGATACAACTTTATTGGCTTTTGTGAAATATTTTCCACACAATTACCTATAGAATAAAAAAACAGGTAGTATTTGCACTAATTTGAGCTAAATTAATCAATTATTCATCACTTTTCCCCTATTGATATGGTATGTTCTTAAAGCTAAGATGAAGTCCTTTTAGAACGAACAAAAATCATTACAATAGCTGTGGTAACTACCCCCATCATCAAGGACATAAGAAAGCCTTGTCTGGCGTAATTCCCATAATTGAAATAACTGGCTGCATCTTCTTCTGTTGCATAATAGCCCAATTCAACCGATCGTTTAATCACGTTTGGAAAAAACTCTGGGGTAATTACAAAACTGGTTATAGCCTGTGTCAATGGACTTAAAATTGCAATAACCAAGGATAGCACTACCCCCGAGAGCATACCTTCGCTATAAGTCATATCTCGGTCATAGAAATTCTTCTTTTTATCTTGAAGGGCCAATACGAATATACCAATCGCAGGTATAGCGAATAAATTCGTTAGATATAGGTGATAATCAATATATTTTCCGTGTAATCCTGTCATTTTTTCTAGCAACATCCACACTACTCCTACGATGGAGAAAATAAGGCCCCATTTTATCTCACTACTAATTTTATTCATTGATTTTGGCTGTATTAGAGGTTATAATTTTTCTTTTTTAATTCCCAATTCCAAGCGCTAGCTAACATATCATCTACTGTTTTGGTTGGTTTCCACCCTAATATTCGTTCAATTTTAGCTGTACTCGCCCAGGCTTTATCAACATCTCCAAGACGACGCTTGACAATTTTGTAGTTAATTTTAATTCCACTTACACGCTCAAAGGATTGAACTAACTCTAGTACAGAATACCCTTGACCATTTCCGACATTGAATACTTCAATTTGTTTTGTATTTTCTTTTTTCAACAAGTATTCTAGCGCTCGGACATGTGCATCTGCGAGATCCACTACGTGAATATAATCGCGTACACACGTACCATCTGCCGTATCATAATCATCACCGTAAATAGAAAGATATGGCCGAACTCCCACAGCGGTTTGCGTAATATATGGAATCAGATTGGAAGGTATCCCCACGGGTGATTCACCGATACAACCTGACTCATGTGCGCCAATGGGATTAAAATAGCGCAACAGTACCGCTTGTAAGGGGTATGCTTTAGCTAAATCAACAATAATCTCCTCCCCTACTTGCTTGGTATTTCCGTAGGGTGAAAGCGCAGTTTTAATCGACTCCTCTTCCGTAATAGGCATGGCTTCCCCTTGTCCGTAAACAGTACAAGAAGAACTGAAAATTATTTTATCCAACCCCTTCATTTTCATGGCAGATAACACATTAATTAAAGAGAAGAAATTATTCTCATAGTAGGCTAAGGGCTCGTTCATGCTTTCCCCTACCACTTTAGAAGCAGCAAAATGAATCACGCCCTCCATATCGCCATGCTTATCAAAGACCTGAAATACAGCTTCTTTATCTCGCAAGTCTAGTTGTTCAAAAATGGGAGCTTGACCTGTAATCCTTTTAATTCCTTCCACTACCGTTATCGAAGCATTAGATAAATCATCAATAACAACCACATCATATCCTTTTTGTTGCAAAGCTACTACGGCATGAGAACCTATGAATCCTAGTCCACCTGTTACTAGTATTTTCATCCACATTAATTTAAAAAATCATCCTTTTCAAAGGTAACAGAATTTTAACTATTTCTGTGGTAAAATTTTGCTTTAGAAAGGATAAACGCAAACATAATCGAAGCAAACGACTGCCGCTCTTCTATCCTCTTAGCGAGCGGAAACGAGCCTTATTCTCATTTTATCAATATTACATGGATTAGTAATTCGCTTATAATAAGCCTTGGAAAACAAAGTAGATTGGTTGTGTTGGCTTTCATAGGCCTTAGCTTTGAACTAAACAATGTGTAGTCCAAATCAACAATATGGGGAAGTTAACAGGGTAAAAACCTAGTGAAACCCCAGTAAAATCAAATGGCACGCATCTTGCACTATACAAATCAAGAGCGCGTACAACTTGTACCCTTCTTGCTTTTACTTTCCTTTAGAAAGACCATCAAGAAAAGCTCCTATCTACTAATTGACATACTTATGAAAACAAACAACGTCCCCAAACTTGCGTATTCATCTCTTGATACTTCGCAAAATTCGAATAAACAAAAGCGCTTTAGTCTAACGGACTATTTCGTGTTAGCCCTAACTTTTGTCCTATTATTTAGCAGTGTGATTATTCTTTATCATTTTCATCCGTATTTTGAACGCATGCAATTGAAACAGCTAGAAGGATTTGGAGGGCAGCTCTTCTTTGGCATCAGCATGACGCTTTTAGCCGTACAAGTACTATTCTTACTCTATATCTTTTATCAATACTTTAAATACAAACCTGTAGCTCCAGTTGAAGACAGTGAACTACCTATCTGTACGGTTCTTGTTCCTGCTTACAACGAAGGGCGTTTAGTTTATGATACCTTGTTGAGTTTAGCGCAGAGTGATTATCCAGCAGATAAGCTAGAAATTATCTCTTTTGATGACGGTAGTAAAGACGATACTTGGATTTGGATGCAAAAAGCGAAAGCAGTGCTTGGTTCTCGCGTATCCATCTATCAACAACCTCGTAATATGGGCAAGAGACATGCGTTATATCGCGGCTTTAAGCTAGGTAAAGGAGAAGTATTTGTAACGGTTGACAGTGATTCCATTGTAAGAGAAGACACCTTGAGACAATTAGTTAGTCCTTTTGTAAACAATGCTTTATGTGGTGCTGTTGGAGGAAATGTCTTAGTACTAAATACAGAAGATGGGATTATCCCTAAAATGCTAAACGTGAGTTTTGTTTTTAGTTTCGAATTTATCCGATCAGCACAAAGTGCACTTAATAGCGTATTGTGTACCCCTGGCGCTCTTGCTGCTTACCGAAGAGAGGCGGTTATGAACTGCTTAGAACAGTGGATTAATCAAACTTTTATGGGAACACCCTCTGATATTGGAGAAGATCGTGCCATGACCAATATGATTTTAAAGCAAGGGTATCACGTATTATTCCAAAAAAATGCATATGTACTCACCAATACCCCAGAGAATTTCAAGGGATTGTACAAAATGTTTATTCGGTGGGAACGCAGTAATGTAAGAGAAAATATCATGATGAGTAAATTTGCATTTCGCAAGTTTCGAACAGGCTCCACTGTTGGACCTCGTATCCTACTCTTAAACCAATGGCTAAAGGTGATTTTAGCTTATCCCATGATGCTTCTCATGTTGTATTTAATCCTTAGCTATCCTATTATGTTTATTAGTAGTGCTCTAGCTGGAATTTTAATCTTCTCCTCTATTCAAGTCTTGTTTTACGCGAAGAAGTACAACCTTAAAGATTCATTTTGGGCGTATACCTATAGTATTTTCTATACATTTACCCTCTTTTGGATTACCCCCTATGCGATTGCAACAGCCAAACGCAGAGGTTGGTTAACAAGAACACTTCCTACTAAATAGTAGTTATCCATAGTTAAACAAAAACGAGCGATTCAAATGGATCGCTCGTTTTCTATTTGTACTATTTTATTCTTCTTTTAGTCGGATGGCAAGAATTTCTCCAGTAGCACAAAGTACTTCATTAGCGGATAGCGTCATATCAACCCATACTTTTCTTCCCTCTATTGCTCTCAGTTTTCCCTTTAACAGGAGTGGTACCCCCATGGGAGTCATGGCTTTAAAATCTACTTTAAGTGAAGCCGTTACACAGCGAACGGGAATAGGTTCTACTAAGGGAATGTGATTAGCCAAACATAAGAAGGCAGCTGCTGATCCTGTTCCATGGCAATCCAATAATGAAGCGATTAATCCGCCATAAACACTTTCCGGCAATGCTGTGAATTCAGGCTTTGGTGTAAAGTGCGCGATAGTTTCTTCCTCCCCTTCAAGATAGGTTTTCAGTTGATGTCCAGCGGCATTTGCTTTTCCACATCCAAAACAATGGGCTAAATTTTCTGGATATAAATCTTGTATTGCTTTTTTCATATGGTCTTTTTTAGTTGCGTTAAAAAGGTAAGTATTTTACTTGATTTGCAAAAACTATTGGGATTGAAATTCCGCTACTATTGCTTTATACATCTGATAAGCTCGTTGAAAATCTCCCTCTTCTACATAGTGATTGGCTTGTTCTAATACTCGTTTTTCACTTTCAAAATTAGCTTGAACAAAGCGTTTCATCTCCGATTGATAAGTCTGTTTACTTGTGCGGAAACCCGATATCACAACGATATCGTCTTCCTTTACATAGAGATATTCAAACTCACTAAGATAGGCTTGGGCTAATTTCCACTTTTGATCCTCAATAAAAGTATGCAGTCGATGGAGTAATTCGTGAGGATAACTCGCTTCTACAAGGGATACAACCGACTCAAGATTCCAATCTTTGTATTTCTTTTGTTTGAATGTCATGTGATTGGGATATAAATCCTCTCTTGTGGTATATATATCCTTTACGTACTGAATAAAATCCGCTTGAAGAGCGTCTGGCAACGAAGCTAATTGACTTTTTATATTTCGCTTTTTAAATACAGGCGTACACTTACCCCATACTTCGGGTTTACATTGAAAAGAAAAATGAACTACGTGCATTTTTTGGTTATACAAGATTAAATAAGATAATGGCATTGTGGCTCCATGTTTTTGACTACAATAAAAAAGGGGAATAAAAACCGCTTGTTTCCAATTATAGGTTTTAAACCATACCGCTTCACTATAAAACATTAGCATAGAAGAAGCATAGCGCGGATGCTCATAGACGAAAGAAGTATCACCCAAATCATTTCTTAACGTAAGAGAAATCGCAGAAGGCAATCCGATAAAATCAAAGGCTCGTTTACTGTCATAATTGTTACAAGCCGCACTCACTTTGATATACAAGCTTGTATCCCCATCTTCATCCAACCACATTTTTACTGCCGTCACCTCATCTTGATTTAACGACTGTGCATAATTTGTCATCAATCCTAAAAAGAATATCCCCACACAACAGAATAGCAATTGCCTAGTAGAAAAATATTTTTCTGTCATTTGTTCTCAATTTTACTTCTAAACTAACGTTATACCTTACAAAATGGTATAAAAGTCGCACTAATTTTTCGCAATTAATTCATTCTTCCGACATAAGTTCGCATTTTTTATATTAATAACATTTTTTTTGCCAATAGATTTAAAAATAAAAATAAAATTTTCTTAAAAAATCTATTTACCTAAGCTTTTTTATCCTAATAAATAACTTATCTTAGAGCTCTAGAAAAAATTGTAATACAAAATAGTTACTCAATGAAAAGAACAAAACGTATTTTACTGGTTGCCACCCTAGCACTGACAAGTACTGTTTTTGCGCAAGGCAATATCAAAACCATTACCCATCAATTCTCTACGTTATTTAATAAATCTTCCAATTATCAAAACTTCAAAATTGTTGATAAGCAAAGTCTTTTAGATTTACAACAAAATGTTGAAGATTCGCTACACCAACATACAAACAAATTAGTGGCTAATCAGGCATTGATTGAACAATACAAAAAAGAATTGGAAACGACTACACAGCAATTGGCTGCTGTACAAAAAGAGTTAGAAACCTCATTAGCCAAAGCAGAACACTTTGATTTCTTGGGGGTTACGGCAGAAAAAAACACGATTCAAACGGTTATACTAGCCCTTTTTGGCTTGTTATTTATTCTTGTTGCCATCTTTTACTATCGTTTTAAGAAATGTCATGTTCATACAAAAGATGCCCTTCAAAAATTAAAAGAAACAGATGATGAATTGGAAGAATTCAGAAAATTGTCTTTAGAACGCGAGCAAAAAATCAGAAGACAGCTTCAGGATGAAATCAATAAGAATAAAATTGACCCTTCTATTTCTAAATAGATGTTCAATAAAAAAGTCGTAAAGCAAATCAACTTTACGACTTTTTTAGTTTTTATTCTTCGTGGAACGCTATAATTGGCACATGTCTATGATAGCTTAATTTTTTAGTCATACTCGAAGTGAATAATTTATCTAAGAAACTTCTATTTCTCTTAACCGAAACAAGTAAATCAATATTTTCTCTATCCAAAAATGTAAAGATTTCTTTTTCAACATCTTTTCCTTCTACTAAGGTAAAAGTAATTGGATGTCCATCATAATATTCTAACCAACTCTCTACCACTTCGCGATTCACTTTATCAACATCTTCGATAACGTGGATACACTTGATTGTTGCATCATACCCTTTAGCGATTTTTACTAGTTTGTCTAGTACAATTTTATCACTTGGCGCAAATAACGTAGAGAAGGCGATGGACTTAATTCCGTTGAAAACCGCATCGTGTGGTACACTTAACACGGGAGCTTTTAAAGAATTAATTGCATTCACGGTATTGGACCCCAATAACTTTCTATCCCATCCGGAATTTCCATTGGTTCCCATAACCACTAAATCGATTTCCTCTTCTTCTACTCTTTTCTTTAAAATTGTATTTAGGAACCCTTCCTCTAGGATAAAATGCATGGGCACCTGGTCTAAGTTATTTTCTTTGGCTATATCGCGAATGAAAGGCACTTGATCTTTAAAGTTTTCAAAATTGCTTAATTCGATAGACTTATATACGTCTTGCACCATTACAGGATTGGCTGTAGCGGAAATTACAGGCATTTCATACGCATGTAACACAAACAGCGTTGCATTTTGACTTTCAGCCATTTTTAGCGCGTAAATAAGTGCATTATTTGCTGTTTCTGAAAAGTCCGTTGGAAAAAGTATTTTTTTCATAGTAGTGTTAATTTTGATTTCTATAAAGATAAGAATTTAAGATTAGTTTTTGAGTTTCCTGTTCTCAAAAATCGAAGTATTTATAGGTATCTTTTTATTGATGAGGATTGGAGAAGGTTTGGTGAGATTAGGTGAGATTGGGTGAGGATTGGGTGAGGATTGGGTGAGGTTGGTGAGGTTGGTGAGATTGGGTGAGGTTGGTGAGGATTGGGTGAGGATTGGGTGGGGATTGGGTGAGGATTGGTGAGGTTGGGTGAGGATTGGGTGAGGATTGGGTGAGGATTGGGTGAGGATTGGTGAGGATTGGTGAGGATTGGTGAGGTTGGTGAGGATTGGTGAGGTTGGTGAGGTTGGTGAGGTTGGTGAGGTTGGTGAGATTGGGTGAGGTTGGTGAGGATTGGGTGAGGTTGGTGAGGATTGGGTGAGGATTGGGTGAGGTTGGTGAGGTTGGTGAGGTTGGTGAGACTAGACATCTTTTGATGTAGACCGAATGTTTTGGCATAATTCATTTCCATATTGCCCTTAGTAATCGTAATCTTATATTGATTAAATGCTACGGCACTCAACACAACATAATCGTTCATCACTTCTTTGGATGTACTATAGCTGTGTACTGGTATTTCCTCATAAATTTTAGTGTTCCAATACGAAAAAAATAGCTGGATAACGAGATCGGAATCGCCAACAATTTCTACTTCTTTGATTTCTGTTACGCTTTCTCCAAAAGCTCTCATCCAATCAGGGTGTTCTTCCACGGTATAAATCACACGGAGGTATTCGTCTTTTTCATTGGCTACGAGTTTACACTCAAATATAAGGAATTAACTTACATGATTCCTTCCTCTACTCCTATTATAAGATTGCTGAATAAATAGTATCTTTGTCCTTATTTAGAGGAACAAATGATATTACAAGATACTATTGTTGCTTTAGCAACACCTTCGGGTGCTGGGGCAATTGCTATAATACGGGTATCGGGAAAAGATGCTATTGCCTTGGTTAACGGCATTTTTCAATCGATCAAAAAGAAGGATTTAACGAAACAAAAAACACATACACTGCATCTTGGACATATTGTCGATGGGGAACGTGTTTTGGATCAGGTTTTAGTTTCTGTATTTAAAAATCCGCATTCCTACACGGGAGAGGATACGATTGAAATTTCGTGTCACGGTTCAACATTTATTCAACAGCAAATTATTCAACTTTGCCTGAGAAAAGGGGCTAAAATGGCGCAACCGGGTGAATTTACCATGCGTGCTTTCTTGAATGGGAAGTTAGACCTCTCCCAAGCTGAAGCAGTAGCGGATTTAATTGCATCAGATAATGAGGCGAGTCACCAAATTGCTATGCAGCAAATGCGCGGTGGCTTCTCCAATGAGATTGCGCTACTCCGTGAGCAACTCCTCAATTTTGCTTCACTTATCGAACTGGAATTGGATTTCTCAGAAGAGGATGTGGAATTTGCAGATCGCACTCAATTCAAAGCACTTATCGACCGTATTGAATTCGTCCTAAAACGTTTAATCGACTCTTTCGCGGTTGGAAATGTGATTAAAAACGGTATTCCGGTTGCTATTGTTGGGGAACCAAACGTTGGTAAATCAACCTTACTCAATGCCCTATTGAATGAGGAACGTGCTATTGTTTCGGATATTGCAGGAACTACACGTGATACCATCGAGGATGAATTAGTCATCGACGGTATTGGTTTTCGTTTTATTGATACAGCAGGAATTCGCGATACACAAGATGTGGTAGAAAGCATCGGGATTCAAAAGACCTTTGAGAAAATTGAAGCCGCTCAAGTGGTCATCTACTTAATTGACGGAGGACAGCTTACTCAACAATCCATCGCCCAAATTAACATTGAGCTAGAAAAACTAAAAAATAAATATCCGCTAAAACCACTTCTTGTGGTGTGTAACAAACAGGACCTCCTCACTCAGGAGCAACTTGATTTGTTTCAATCGCAAATTGATGGGTTGATGCTGATGTCGGCCAAAACCAACGTCGGTATTGAGGAGCTGAAACAAACGCTACTGGGCTTCGTCAACACAGGAGCACTCCGCAATAATGAAACCATCGTCACGAATACCCGCCACTACGACTCCCTCCTCAAAGCACTCGAAGAAATCGAAAAGGTGAAATGGGGACTTCAAACGAATCTCTCCGCAGATCTTATGGCCATCGATATTCGTCAAGCGCTCTATTTCTTCGGGGAAATTACGGGTCAAGTTACCAATGATGAGTTACTGGGGAATATTTTTGCTAATTTTTGTATCGGTAAATAAATTACGTTTCCCTTGTTAAGACATACTTTCTTTTAATTGACTATCAGTAAATTAACACTGATAGTCTTTTCTTTTATGTTCCTTTCTTAGTATATTCGTTGCTACAAAATCATCACATATTTTAAATATGTAGCAAATTGCATCACATAATGAAAATCACACTAAGAGAACGTCTATTACCAAGCGGTAAGATTAACCTATCTATAGAATACTATAAAGGTACCATACTCCAACCTAACGGTAAACGAAAAACCGTTAGAGATTACGAAAACTTAAAACTCTTTTTACACGGCGAACCTAAGAATGCTGGTGAAAGAAAAGAGAATAAAGAAACAATGGCACTTGCCAAGCAAATCTTAGCTATTCGAGAAGCTGAGTTTTACCAAGGTCGCTTTGAACTAAAGAATACCACCAAAGGCAAAAGAACCTTTTTAGACTACTTTCAGGAGAAAACAGAAGAGAAATCTGATAGCCCAAAAAACTATGGCAATTGGACGGCTACAATGATTCACTTAAAGCGATGTATCTCCCCTAACACAATTTTTGACGACATAGATGAGAAGTTTATAAAACGGGTACGTACTTACTTCGATAAAGAGGCACGTACCAAGAGTGATCTCCCTTTATCACTTAACTCTAAATACTCCTACTTCAACAAATTTAAAGCCTGTTTGCGCGCAGCCTTTGATGAAGGCTACTTAGCTCTAAACTATGCAGCTAAAATCAAGTCATTTGAACAGGCAGAAAGCCAACGGGAATACCTAACGTTTAATGAAGTACAGCAACTAGCCCATACAGAATGTAAATATGAAGTATTAAAACGTGCTTTTTTGTTTTCTTGTCTTACAGGTTTGCGTTGGTCAGATATCCACAACATGACCTGGTCTGAAGTTCGCGATGAAGATGATTCAAGTCGGGTAAACTTCAGACAAGAAAAAACCGATGGTGTTGAGTATCTTTACATTTCTACACAAGCTAGAGAGCTATTAGGCGAACGCAAAGGCAATCGGGATCGAGTGTTTATCGGCTTACGATACTCAGCTGTTTATAACAACGCTATTGTGCTGTGGTGCAATAAGGCTGGGATATCCAAGCATATCACTTTCCATAGTGCAAGACATACAAACGCGGTACTCTTATTGGAGAATGGAGCGGATATTTACACGGTTTCTAAACGTTTGGGACATCGTGAAATACGCACTACTGCTATTTATGCTAAGATTGTAGATGAGAAAATGAAAGAAGCTTCTAATTTAATTCCTGAACTAAGTTTTTAAGATTATGTATAAACGTGTAAATCTACTTATCGCAACAATTATATTACTCTTAGTAAGTTTTTCAATTCTTTCAACGTATTACTTGATTGGATACCTATCTTATATTGCTATTATGTCAATTCTATGGCTATATTTTATGGGAAAACTAGGGGTAAATTACTTCAATCATTTCTATGAAACAAAACTAGAAAGAGTAAATACTAAGACTAAATTTCTAGATAATAAAACTCAGCGATTTCGTGTTTTCTTTTACGCATTTTTTAGTCCGCTAGCAATTGTTATTTTCCTCTTATTTACACGTGTTCAAGTTATACATGATTGGTATGAGCCACTTTATACTAGCTTACTTTTTATCGCTTTCTTATGGTGTATGTGGTTTTTAAATTTCACCTGGAGTAATGCATTTCTTAACAACTGCACCCCCAACAGATCATTCGCGCCTCGAAAACAATTTTATTCTACTTTTAAACTCAAAGATTTGTCTCCGTTGGAACTAAAAGAAATAAATAGTGAGTTTCATCAATATTTCGATAATTACCAAGATATAACAACCGAATGGGGTAAAAATAAAGTTAATCTTAATAAATTCAACTGTATACACAAAGAGAAAAATAAAATGGTTGGTTATAAAAAAATTTTTGAACTGCTTAATAAAGTAATAGAAGATGGTATTTTAGATTTATTTGATAAAGAACGAACTAAACTTTATAATTTCATTATTCAAAACTTTACTCGAAATGGAGAAATTATAGATGAAGACAATCTAAATGCAGCCTATTGTAAATGGCGAAAAAAGAACGGATAACATAAAGTAATTCGTTGATTTAAAACAAACTACCTTATACCTTTTTTTATTTTCTTTTCCTTTACTACACCTTTGCTTTCATAAACTTAAAAACAGAAAGCAATGGAAAATCAAATGATTTTAGAAAAACTAAACCGATTAGAGCGATTAATTGTTGATTCAACGAAAGAAATATTTAATGTAGAGGACTTAATCAATTATACGGGCTTCACACGTTCACACATTTACAAATTAGTGCATAAAAACGTAATACCATATTCAAAACCCAATGGTAAATTTCTGTTCTTCCTAAAGTCAGAAATAGACGAATGGCTACTTCAAAATAAAAGTCAATCTATATCTCAGATACAACAACAGGCCTTAGACTATTCTTTTAAAAACAGAAAAAAATAAAGCGTTCAAAATTGCCCTTTGAACGCTTCAGATTACTATTGTCTGATTTTTTAATCAAATCCTTATAGTGCAAATATAAGGATTATAATCTACTATTTATTATGAACTTAGATTCTGCCGAATTTATTCGTGTGGGTACAGCTTATTATGCCATAATCGAACGACCTACGCTCAATAAAACAACTGAAAAAGTTATGCTTCCTTGGAACAAGGAAACTATTATAAATGATTTTGGAAAAGATTTTATTTCTAATATTAAAAAATACTATGGTTTCTGTTGTATCCCTCAACATATAAACTACAGTAGAGAGATAGCTGACTTCTACAACATCTACCACCCTATAGACTACCAAGTACAACGATCTATTGATGACTTGTCTTTCTTAGAAAATAAACTAAAATATACGTTAGATTTTATACGTCACATTTTCGGAGAACAATACCACTTAGGTCTTGACTATTTTAAAATTCTATTAGAATACCCGACTCAGATTTTACCCGTACTTGTATTAGTTTCTAAAGCAAGAGAAACAGGTAAATCAACAATGCTTAAATACCTTCGAAAGGTCTTTTCTTTTAATGCTACTTACATCAATGCAGAATCTTTTGTAAACAACTTTAACTCAGATTTAGATGGTAAATTATTAGTGCTCATTGATGAAGTAGTTACTGATAATCAACAAATCACTGAACGCATCAAGTTTTTAAGTACAGCTGATAGAAATAAAATTGAAAGAAAAGGTAGAGATAAAGAAGAAGTAGAATCTTTTTACAAATTTGTCATGACAAGTAATTTTGAAGATTCGTTCATGAAGATAGACAAAGAAGAAATACGCTTTTGGGTGCGTAAAATTCCACAGATAGAAAAGAACCCAGATTTTTTAGACTTACTTTTTAAAGAAATTCCTGATTTTCTTAATTATTTACACACTATCCCCTACTCAACAACCAAGAAAACTCGTATGTGGTTTACACCTGAACAAATACGCACTGATGCACTTATAAGGCTAATGAATTCAGAAAAAAACAAATTACAAGAGGACGTATTAGAATTACTGAGAGAAATTGCTGAAAGATTTGACGATAAAGTAATCTGTCTCACACCAATGGAAACCTGTGCTATTATAAAAAAACTAAATAAAAGAAGTAATATCGAAGCAAATGATGTCAGAACTATTTTCAAGAATTGGGGTTTTACTCCATCTAGTAATTCGAATAAATACTCGGGATATGACTACCAATCCTATGGAGAAATAACAAGATTAGATAGAAAGGGACGCTATTATGAAATTGAGTTGAGCAAAATATCACATTTTTTTGATGACAATGATGACAGGTAGTGTACTCTATTGAAAATAAATAAGTTATACATCATCAAAACCGTCATCAAAACTGTCATCAAATTTACTTTGATGACAGTTTTAAAAGCAGTTTGATGATTGATGACAATTTGATGACAGCTTATGGATTTAAATATCAATAAGTTACAAGCCTCTGTCATCAATCATCAAAAAATCAGTAAAATTTAAGTCACGTAGAATTATGACATGCAATGAAGCAAAAAAAATAAGTTTAGCGTCTATTTTGGAAAAAATAGGAACTAAAAAAGTCAAACAGAATAATCGGGAAGCTTGGTACTTAAGTCCGTTTCGGAATGAAGCAACAGCATCTTTCAAAGTAGACCTTTTAAAGAATCTTTGGTATGATCACGGAGGAGGAAAAGGCGGAAACGTTTTAGACTTTGTAATGAGATATTATAAGTGTGAATTAAAAGTAGCACTACAGATTTTGGATGATGAATCTCTTTCTTTTCACCAGCCTACTTTTCAAAACGATACTATTGAAAAAGAAAAGAATTACGAAATAAGAGCAATTAAGCCTCTAACGAATACGCAGCTTATCAATTATATACAAAGCAGGGATATCAGTCTTAAAATGGCTAGAAAATACTGTGTAGAACTCCATTATAGCCTTAACGATAAAAAATACTTTGGAATAGGTTTTAAAAACGTGTTAGAAGGTATTGAAATTAGAAATAGATATTTCAAAGGTTGCTTAGGCACTAAAAGTATTACATTAATTGAAAACAACCGTAATCAAGTTATTTTATTTGAAGGTTGGATCGATTTTCTAAGTCTACTTATGCTATATCCCAAAATAGAAAACAGATTTAATTATATTATTTTAAACAGCACTTCTCAAAAGGATACAGTACCTGAATTAGACAGCAATTACGAGAGAATTTATTTGTGTTTTGACAATGATAATACAGGAAATGAAACAACAATTTACTTTCAAAAAAAGTATAAAAATTACACCAAAGACATTCGTTATCTATTCAAAAATCACAAAGACGTGAATGACTATTTAATCAATAAAAATAGGGACTAACAATCATATCTATAGGAATTACTAACGGGTGGGTAATATAAGCAAGAGGGTACTGCGATAAACCGCAGTACATTAGTCAACAACCTGTATACTAAATACTTATAACTAAAAAGAACTTATACAAAAACTATTTTATGTATACAAAAAGGCATAACTATCATTTAATCAATTAGTTTACATACGTATTTTGTATACAAGAATTTATTTTGTAAAAATACTTAAATGAATAAAAACAGGATAAATATTTTAAATTCAACAAATTACACGCATGCAGGATTTTAAAGACACTTCAATTAGGATTAAAGGCTCAACTAAGAACAAATTAGATAAAATTTGCCGAGAATATCAATATAAAAAGATCAACGAATGTGTAGTAGATATGATTGACTTTTTTATTCAAAACGGTTTAAGTCCGAAGTCAAATATCAACCTAAACATTCAATCTAGTATAGACAAAATAAATCGAGATTTTATCAATAGAGATGATAGTTTTCGAAAGTGGTTTGGCGATTTATATCACAAAAAAATTGACCGATTAATGAAGCAAAATGAGACTATTGCTTCTGAAGTAGATGTTCTATTACATATTGCTAAAGACAAACTTCTAAACAAATTGCGAGAGGAAATTGCACAAGAAAAAGCTATTGAAGAAAAAAAAGAGAGTAATCATTCATCCAATATTAACGATGATTACTTTGAAGTATTGCAAAGAAAAGAACTCTTGCTCAAAAAAGAAAAGGAGACTCAAGCCATCCTAAAAATCAAGCTAAAAAACCTGCTTGATAAAGCAGAAAAAAAAACAGGTTTTAGTACTTCATTCGTCATCAAATTAAGCAAGAATGAATACGATGATCTCAAAAAAATCAGCTTATAACCACATCCTCAAAGGATCAATCCACTTATAAATCAGTATAAAATCCTTTTAAAGCATTGATGATTAAATTCTTCATTGGCACACCTTCTTTTGCAGCTTTCATCTTTAGATTCTCTCTTAATGATTTTGGGATATAACAATTTAATGGAACCTCGGATTCTTTGGACAAAGATTCTCTTTTTAAAGACTCTAACTGTCCGAAAGTATCAAATAAATTTTTGGTCATAGTTGTATAAATTTGAATTAATGATCTAATCAAACTAAGTTTTTTTAGCATTGTAATACCATTACACAGCTAAAAACGCCTAGTTACTGTATAATATATTGAAGTAAAAGTTTATTGAAAATTGGAACTCCAAAATCGTTCGTTTTATCACACTAATTTATTCGGGAGATCTACTCTAATAATGACAAGTGCAAATGTAAGAATACAATACTTAAAAATACTCTTTCTTTCACAAGCTAAATTAATTTTATTGCTATTAACCACAATAAGTTTCCTCTTTAAGAAACTTACAGCTAACTTAGTACTCTAAATCACAAGACTATGAAAACATATCCTTTAGATCAGATTATCGATGAACAAATAGGTCCTCTTGGAACACCTAAACGCGACTTGTTTGAGTCGAAAATTCAATTTGAATTAATAGGTGCCAAAATTAAAATCCTCCGAAAACAAAATGGGTTAACTCAAGCTCAACTGGGTGAATTAGTTGGGGTTCAAAAAGCGCAAATATCTAAAATAGAAAAGAGCACCGCTAATGTAAAGATTATTACTGTATTTAAAGTATTGAATGCTTTGGGGGCTAAATTGACTTGGGAGCTTGAATAATTTTGATTATCTATCAAAATACATTTCAGGTATATATTTAAATCTAAATAGATATTTTTAATTAAAATAAATTCCATATTTTTGGACAAAACAATCTAATTACATGGAAAATAAAGTTGGTACATATTTAAGAGAGAGAAGAAATGAGTTAGGGCTTCCATTAAAAACAGTAGCATCAGAAATAAGTATAGACACCTCTACATTATCTAAAATAGAAAAAGGAGAAAGAAAACTACAGATAGAACTAATTGATAAATTATCTGAAGCTTTAAATGTAAAAAAAGATATTCTATTGAATCTTTATTATCAATCTCTCTTAGGAAAAGATTCTAAATTTCACCCTGAAATTAAATCTATATCTAATTTAGTAGAAGAACAATTACTACTCAAATTTAATGAAGATTGGAGAAAAAAAGAGTTTATTAATAAAAAAGCTAAAATAAAATTAGCAACAATGTTCTCTGGTATTGGAGCAATAGAATACGCTTTTAAACGACTAAATTTAGAAACAGAAATATTATTTGCTTGTGATAATGACAAATTTGTTAAACAAAGTTATTTTGCAAATTATGACATTGATGAAAGTAATTGGTACGAGGATGTTCATAATATAAAAGGTTCAAAGTATAAAAATAAAATTGATTTATTAGTTGGAGGAAGCCCTTGTCAATCTTTTTCGATGGTTGGAAAAAGAAAAGGATTTGAAGATACAAGAGGAACATTATTTTATGAATTTGCTAGAGTTGTTAAAGAGAGTCAGCCTAATGTATTTATTTATGAAAATGTTAAAGGATTAATCAATCATGATAATGGTAATACTTTTGAAGTAATAAAGGCCACCTTTGATGATTTAGGTTATAAATATTTCTACCAAGTTCTAAATGCTAAAAACTATGGAATTCCTCAGCATAGAGAGAGAATATTTGTTGTTGGATTTAAAGACAATTCAATCGATTTTACATTTCCTGAGGGAATTGAATTAGAGTGCAAAATGCAAGATTTTTTAGAAGATTATATTGATAGTAAATACTATTTAAAAGAAAAAGGTGTAAAATTTGTAACTAGCTCTAAGAATCGCAATAAAAGATACACTCAAATTAATGGAGATATAGCTCTTTGTCAAAAGGCAAACCAACAATTTAATTGGCATGGTGATTTTGTTTTTGAAGAAAAAGAACAAAAAGAATTTAATGAATTTATCTTTGACGTCAATGAAGTGGAAGAAAAGTACTATTTGTCTCCTAAAACAAAAGACTATGTACTAAGTACAGGTACAAAAACATTTAAAACATCTGTTGAAACTGATTTAGAAATTGCTAGACCATTACTGCAAAGTATGCATAAAATGCACCGCTCTGGTGTAGATAATTATGTTACACATTCGGGTAGAATTAGAAAGCTAACTCCTCGAGAATGTTTAAGATTAATGGGATATCAAGATGATTTCAAACAAGTTGTAAGTGATACTCAATTATATCGACAAGCAGGAAATAGTATTGTTGTTGATGTTTTAATTGCAATACTTAAGCAAATAGATATAACAAAACATGTTAAATAATGGAGGCGTTTCAAAAAATTAAAATTGAAAATACTGAATATTATATAGTAGATTCTATACAAGATTTTAGAGCAGAGGATAGCTTTATCCATAGAACTAATAAATTAGCACAATTTAGAGGTAATGGAGAGTCAAAAAAACATATTGGGACTTATGCAGGTCAAGGAGGGAGAAATTTATCCAACTTCTTTGATTATGATAATTGGGGAACAGAGTATCTTGATGAAGATAAAAATAGAAAAACATTCAATGCTGCTAAAGAGTTCAATGCAGTAGTGTCAGAAGAGAGATGTTTCTTTAGTAAATCTAATCTTTTAAAATATTTAAAAGATGCTCGCAATGAATATATGGCTAAAGAACAAATTTATCATCAAAATATTAGTGACTTTTATGAAGATAGGTTAAATAGTGTCGAAGCTTTAAATGAGGATTATATTTATTTTTCAATTTATGATGCTTCTGATAATTTGACACAGAGGCAAAACAGAGGTTACATAAGATCTGATGATAACATTTGGGCATTATGGAGACAATTAATTTTACCTAAGATTAGTTATTTATCAATTTTAAAATTAGTCCCTTCTAATCCTGAAAATGAAGATCAGACTCCTCGTTTTTATTTTAGAATCTTACTTGACTATCAGTATAGATCTTTCGTACATCCAAATGCTTTAGAGACTGCCCCTCAAGAAGAGGAAGCTGCACAAAAGATTGAGGAAAATAAAAGAAATTATAGAATTGGACAAAATGCATATAGACTTGCTGTGATTGAACATATGGTACAATGTCCTTTTTCAAAGATAAGTGATGAAAGGTTATTAATTGCAAGTCATATTAAACCCTATAATGTATGCATTAAAGAGAACAAAGTGGAAGAAGCAATTGACTATTTGAATGGATTAGCTTTATCTCCAACTTATGATAGATTATTTGATCAAGGGTATATCACATTTACTGATAATGGAGAGTTAATATGTGGCACACAACTCAGTAATTATACCTGGAGTAAACTAAATATTAATCCTACAGCTAGACCAATCTTAAGAATCTTTCCTGAAAATCGAGAAGAATACTTAGAATATCACCGTAGAAATGTATTCTTAGATAATATTGATGATTTAATTTAAAAAATCTTATAACAGCCTTCAACTCGAAGGCTGTTGTTGTTTATACTCAGAATTATATAAGCTTCACATTTTTCTTTTAGTTTCTTATGTTTTGTTTTGATATTTTTACGTTAAAATATATCACTTTACTTAACAAAAAACATGTATAAAAATTTAGACGAATTAATTGAAAAATACAAATCAATTACGAGTAATAACTCTCATTTATCTAATGACATTCAAGAAATCATACAGAGAGGAATAACTTTTCAGTATGATGAAAACGAAACAGATACGGATCTTCTTTTTCTAGGAATGAATCCTTCATTTGGAGGAGATAAAATTGATGGAATATTTCCTTGGACAAAAGAGTTTTCTAAAGATCTAAGTTATTTCAAACCTTTTTTCACTATTGAAGAGCGATTAAAAGAAGTTTATCAAATAGACTTAAAGTGGACTCATTTTGACCTTTTTGTATTCAGAGAAACGAAGCAAGCTCGAATTGAAAAGGTTTTTATGAACAATGAACAAGGTAGAATATTCCTTGCTCAACAACTTGAAGTACTAAAAGAAAGACTATTGCGTACAAAACCAAAAGTAATTGTCGCTAGTAATGCTTTAATAAGAACATTTTTAGGATTGAACAGACACCATGATAAAAATGGAAATGAGGTTGCTATTTGGTTAGGTGATTGGATTGAAACCGAATTTGACAAGAATATCGGAACGCATGTCATCCTTCAACCAGTAGAATTAAAGGGGACTAAGATTTTCTTTACAAGTATGTTAAGTGGTCAGAGAGCCTTAGATTTAGGTACAAGGGAACGTTTAGTATGGCATTTGGCAGAGGTTTTGAAATAGGAAAAATTATTAAGGACACACCTTTAAAAGACTAAGAATATGATAAAATCGATTACTTTAAAAAATATAGCAACCTATGACTATATAAATGGAGTTAAGATAGATAATTTAAAAAAAATAAATTTTATATATGGAACAAATGGATGTGGAAAAACAACTCTATCCAATTTCCTTTTGAATCCTAGTGATGAAAAATATATGAGCTGTTCGATAGAATGGGAGAATGAAACTCATCTTAAAACTTTGGTTTATAACAAAGAATTTAGAAAACGAAATTTTGGTAACGGAAAATTAAACGGTGTTTTTACTCTTGGGCAAGCTACCACAGACCAAATTACGATTATTGAAAATAAAACAGAAGAACTAAAAAAACTAAAAGATGAAGGAGTTAAAAAACGTGATACACAAAATGCTCTAATTCAGAAAAAAGAAGCTTTAGAAAAAAAGTTTACTGAAAATTGTTGGACTAAAATATTTAAAAAATACGACAAAGAATTTAAGGAGGCTTTTATTGGCTCAATGAGATCAGGTGAGTTATTTAAAAGTAGACTATTGGACGAATCTTCAACTAATATAGCTATTTGGGAACCAATAGAAGTATTGCGAGAGAAAGCAAGGACTATTTTTGGATCTGTCCCCCAAGATATCTCTTTAATAAACTTAATCGAATATGATAGGGTAATTGAAATAGAAAATAATTTAATCTGGAAAAAAATAATTGTAGGTAAAGCAGATGTAGATATAGCAAAATTAATTCAGAAACTTAATACTAATGACTGGGTAAATCAAGGAAGAAGTTATATTCAAGAGGATGATAATAGTTGTCCTTTTTGTCAACAACAAACCATTACTAATGATTTCAAGAATCAACTAGAAACTTATTTTGATGAAAACTATTTAAACGATATCAATTCCATTAAAGACTACAAACGTGAATATAACTCACTAACTGAAAATTTGATTAATCAACTTAATGATATTGAGCAAAGAGAAAAGAGTTCTATAGATACAAAGTTAGATGTAGATAAATTTTCAGCTTATCTGAAAACATTGATAAGTCAAATAAGTATTAATAATGAGTTTCTAAATAATAAAATAAAAGAACCTAGTAGAATTGTTGAAATGACACTTTTGAAAGAACAATTCGATTTAATTAAAGGATTAATTTCAAATGCTAATAGTGAAATAGTGAAACACAATGGTATTGTAGCTAATTTTATTACAGAAAAGAAGAATTTAGTCAATTCTGTGTGGAAATTCCTAATTGAAGAATTTAAAGCTGAAATCAATCTTTTTGTTACAAGCAAAAGTGGATTAGAGACAGGTGTAGCAACCTTAGAAGCTCAATTAGTTCAAAAGTTAGCGGAATACAAAGCTTTAGAGCTAGAAGTAAAAGAATTAAGTAAAACCGTTACAAGTATTCAACCCACAATTGATGAAATAAATAGGTTATTATTATCATATGGTTTTACAAATTTCAAAATTGTACCTTCAACGGAACCTGGTTTTTATCAAATTGAAAGAGAAAACGGTGAAATTGCTGAGCATACATTAAGTGAAGGTGAAGTTACATTTATTACTTTTCTATATTATCTTCAACTTACTAAAGGAGGCCATAATGAAGACTCAGTGAATGAAGAACGTATTTTAATTATTGATGATCCTATTTCAAGTTTAGATAGTAACGTATTATTTATCGTAAGTACCTTAATTAAAGAAATTTTAAAAGATATACGTTTAGATAAAGGAAATATAAAACAAGTTATTTTATTAACTCACAATATCTATTTTCATAAAGAAGCTTCATTTGAGGGATTAAATAGAGGTAAAGGAGAAAAAAACAATTATTATATTTTAAGAAAGATAAATTCTATAACTAATATTTTTCCCTTTAATGAAAAGAATCCTATTTCATCTTCATATGAATTACTTTGGAATGAAATAAAAGATTACAATAACAATTCTGGAATAACGGTTCAAAATGCGATGAGGAGGGTTATAGAAAACTACTTTAGTATCCTTGGAAGTAAAAGAGATGATACTCTCCTATCTAAATTTGAGAATCCACAAGAAAAAGAAATATTTAGATCGCTACTTAGTTGGATTAATGAGGGCTCACATACGTTACCTGATGACTTATTTGTTGAACTACCAGATCAATCAATTGAAATTTATTTGAAAGTCTTCAAAGATATTTTTGTGCATACAAATAATATCGGTCATTATGAAATGATGATGGGGATAGAAAGTAACACAAATATCAATCCTACAGAAACTATAATTAACTAATAAAATGGAAAAGGATATATTGTATAAATACAGAAGTATAGATAATCTAAAAAACTTTTTAGATATAATACTAAACAATCGTTTATATGCAGCATATTATAAAGACTTAAATGATCCTCAAGAAGGTCAATATTATTATATAAAAGGAGAATTACAGAAAGAAACTCGAGACAAACTATATAACAATAAAGGAAGTTATAAAATATGCTCTTTATCCAAAACAAGTGACAATCAATTAATGTGGTCACATTATGCCAATGGGCATAAAGGAGTAGCAATTGGTGTAAAAGTTACGGATAAAGCCCCTTCAGTCTTAATAAAAGATATTAATTATTCAGGATTAGCTACTTTAAAAGAACAAGATTACACATCTCAATCTGTTATTGATATACTTAGTCGTAAACTTGAAATTTGGGATTACGAAAAAGAAGTAAGAGTCTTTATACAGAATAAAAGTTTTATTGATGTAGAAGTATATGAAATAATAATTGGAAGTAAAATGTCAGATAATGATAAAGAGTTTATTAAAAAAATTATTGATAAAATAAATCCAATGATTGTTATCACAGATGAAGTAATTCCAATATAAATATATCATGAAAAAAGCCAAAGAAATATTTCAAACCATTATTACTGATATAGACAATATATATAAAAAATTAAATAAGGATGACTCATCTGATAATTTCTTTTCTATGAGTACAAAAGCTTATTATGAAAATCCTTTTACAAAAATATTGTCATTCATTCTTTCTGATAATTGTAAGTCAAAATTTAGAGGAGTTGTGCTCGAAATGTTATTAAATGATGTATGCAATAAAGAAGAAGTTGATTGTCTAAAAGAAACTTGTAGAGTTAAACTAGAACATCAAACGTTAGAAGGTAATCGTATTGACCTGATATTGTTTAATGAAAAAATTGTAGTTGCCATTGAGGTTAAAATTAATCATATATTGAATAATCCTCTTGAAGATTATGAGACAGAAATAAATCGCTATTTTTCAAATGTAGAAAATAAGAAGTTTGTAATATTATCTTATAAAGAAGAAATAGCATCAGGTTTTTGGAAGTTTATATCAATACAAGATACTTTTTCTAATATATTTAATGTGATTAATACTCAAGATAAATCTTTATCCTGGGATTATTATATAATAGATTTTATAAACCATTTTAAAAATAAAGACATCTACACTATGGAACAAGAGGATATGACTTTCGTAGGAAAAAATTTTGTATCAATCTTGAAAGCTAAAGAGATTTTAGATACTTCAATAAAAAATATAGCGAATAAACTTTTTAAAGAAGCTAGTTTAACAAGTATTCTTCCTATCACTAATAACGCATGGGATAAAAATGAAATTGCTATAAGGGCTTACCCATTTGAAAATAAAAATAATGTTACTTTAGTCCTTAGTAGTGACAATAAATTCTACATTTCTGTATATTGTTATATAGAAGAAACTGATAAAAGAGATGAGATATTAACAAATATTGGAAAAGATAAATTTAGTTCTCATGAAGATAAAAAAGATTTTATATGTTATAAATTAAATGATTCGGAAAGACTATCTGATATCAACGAGGCAATAAAATTCACACTCGAACAAATACAAATTATGAAAAATTTCTTTCTCAATTAAACTCACCACATCCGCATCACATAATCCTCTCAATCCATTGTAAATCAACATATTTAAGATATTGTATTGGTAAATAACCTGTCTTTTTAATACTTTTATTTTAAATGCTTTGAAAATCAAATAGTTAAGTGTTAAATGTTTTTGTATGATGTCCTTATTTTCTATATTTAGTACCACATAATAAAAAAGTGTGGTACAAATGTGGTACAAATTGAGTCTCCCTAACCTAATATAGAACATTATAAACATCACACTTAAACAAAGAAAACCGCCTAGTGGTAGAATTAGCCTTCAGATAGAATACTATAAAGGAATTGAGGTTTCCCCAGAAGGTAAAAAAAGACACATCAGAGAATTTGAAAACCTAAAACTCTTCCTCCACGGTGCTCCTAATAGCCCAAAGGAAAGAAAGGAAAACAAAGAAGCGCTTCAAATGGCTGAGAATATACTAGCCATAAGACAAAGCGAGAACCTTAGAGGTAAATACGGAATTAAAAACAAACACAAAGGACAACGTTGCTTCCTAGATTTCTTTCACGAAAAAATGGAAGAGAAATACGAAAGTCCTAAAAACTATGGAAACTGGGCTGCTAGTTTTCTTCACTTAAAAAAATGTATTTCTACTACTTTTACTTTTGACGAAGTAGATGATGAATTCTTAAAAAAAGTCCGACATTACTTTGATACAAAGGCCCTTACTAAAAGTAAACTTCCGCTTTCATTAAACTCAAAATACTCCTATCTCAATAAATTTAGAGCTGCACTTCGATTAGCCTTTGAAGAAGGTTATCTAACGATTAACTATGCTCAAAAGGTAAAGAGTTTTAAACAAGCGGAAAGTCAAAGGGAATACCTAACGTTTAATGAGGTACAACGTCTTGTAAAAACAGATTGTAAATACGAGGTACTTAAACGTGCCTTTTTATTCTCTTGTTTAACTGGTCTTCGCTGGTCGGATATTAATAAACTTGTTTGGTCTGAAGTAAGAGACGAAGATGATGCTTGTAGAGTCATCTATAGACAAGAAAAAACAGAAGGTGTTGAATATCTTTATATCTCCAAACAAGCAAGAGATCTCTTAGGGGAAAGAGAATCACTGAATCAACTCGTTTTTACTAATCTTAAATATTCTGCTATTTACAATAATGAAATTGTCCGTTGGTGTAACCGAGCGGGTATTCACAAGCATATTACCTTCCATAGCGCGAGACATACCAATGCGGTACTCCTCTTAGAGAATGGAGCTGATATTTACACGGTTTCCAAGCGTTTAGGACATCGAGAAATTAGAACGACTCAAATCTACGCCAAGATCATTGATAGTAAAATGAAAGAAGCCTCTGAGCTTATTCCAGAACTTAAGTTTGGGTTTTAAATGGAAGTTTAATTACAGATTATAATTACACTAAAGCCAAGTGGTACTTGAAAGTACACTTGGCTTTAGTTTTATCCTAGTGTTTAATTCATAACGCTTTATTCTTTAAAAAAACTTATTAAAAGGCTGAACGATTATAAGCAAATAATTATACTTTTATTTAGCGGGCGATTCAATAAAATATTTTAAAAAAGTTCCCTAATTGAAAAATAATTTGTAATTCTGTATAAACCATATAAATTATGAAATTGAAACCTATAAAATCAGAACAAGATTACGAAGCAGCTTTAGAGAGACTAGCGTTGATTTTTGATGCACTTCCTGGAACGGAGGATAGTGATGAATTGGAGATTTTGGGCATGTTGATTGAAAAATATGAAAAAGAACATTTTCCTATGGATTTACCAAATCCAATTGAAGCGATTAAATTTAGAATGGAGCAAATGGCTACAAACAAAATGATTTAGCGGAAATGATCGGATTAAAAAGTAGAACAAGTGAAATTTTAAATACCTTAGTACTATTCTAGCACAATCCAACTATCATGATCGATCCAAAACTAATCAAGATTCTATCTAAAGTTTATTTACATCAAAATACAGTAGCTTATGATAGCGATAAAAAGTTCTATACCTATCAACTACAACCCGATAATATAAAAGAAAAAGATCTTTCTTTATTGGCTGCTAGTGGGTATTCAATCAATCAAATTGAACATTATCAGCACAATCAAGTTGTACAGAATTTAAGAACAATCGTCAATCAAGAAGGATTAGAACATAAAATCTATCATTTATTTATCAAGGCTATTGGCACTGGACTTCACCGTGGCTTACAGCCCATCATTAGCTATGCCTACGCCAAGCATCTACCCGATCATATTTTCGAACCTTTTGAAGAAGACACTTTTCGAAATCCTTGTAAAATATGTGGATTGCCCAAAGAGAACTGGGAGAATGATGGAAAGAACAGCCATGATTTATACATCGGTTATTGTCGTATTGGTGGTTATACAGAAATCCTTTTAGATTTAAGAGAAATCTCAACCTTAGCCCCAATTAAAGCGAATAAAAATGATATAGAGGTATTTAAAAATCTTATAGCCTGTATCGAGCAAGCCAATGAAAATGAAACACCTACAGATCTATTAAACCGAATTTCAAAAGCAAAGATACTCCCAAATAGCAACAATACCTCCCGAACTTGGTTGTTGCGTATTTTAGCTGCTTTGGGTATTTTACGCAATAAGCTCGTTGAGGATTACAGCATGCTCAATGGTTTTACGCCTTATCATCAATTACTTTCTTGGGAGAAACAACTCCATCAAGAAGCGCCAAATCACCGAACAGAAGTCAATTTTCCTCTTTCAGCTTGGCGTGGAAAATTGGGAGTTAACAAGGAAGTAGTTTATCGTATTTTGAATACAATGCAATAAACCTTATTATTTGTCACATTCATTTTATAATGTTACTTCTGTTCGCATTCCAGAACTTTGATTTGAGTGTTAAAATGAAGGTTTGATTATTAAATGATTACACCAAAGCCAAGGATAAAAACATCCCTTGGCTTTTTTTGATTGAGCAATAAGTCCTATTTAGATACCCTATCTATCTACTAACTATTCCAAGCGAGAAATCGTCGGTATATTTGATTCACTATCTATAAAAATTTATTCATCTTCACGATCAAAAACCCAACCTTTGAGTTTGTGTTTCTTATAGGCTTTACTAAAATCTTGATCTACCCAAATACCATCTTTATAACTAATCTTATCCTGATCTATATGATTTAAAATATGTAATAGTTTATATTCCGTTTCAACGAAAACATGATTTGAATATATTGAAACATCTAATAATTCAAAGGTATTTGGATCATGCAAGTGAAGTAAATCTATCACTTTTTGATTAATTAAATATATATTTACTTTGTCTGTTGGAATACAGTCCCATTTCTTTTCAATTGTATCAAAATCTAAAAAATCTATACGCATAGTTAAATCTAACGGATCAGGTTTCATAAAAAACACATAGTGTAATGGATTTCCTTCACATAAAAGCACTCCATGCATTTTATTTGGGTAATTATTATTTAAGGTTATTCTATATTTCATACTTATTTTATCACAAAATTACAGGATGAAGTAGATGATACAAGGGGATTCATTCGTTTTATATCAACCTGTCTCTTACCAGATTTTATACTCAGCCATTTTTAAAGGCTCATTCGTTTTAATGTAAAAAACGCCATCAAATACATCCAACCATGTACCAGGTTTATTGTCATAACCCAGTATCATACTGGTAAATGTGGTTTGTTTGAGTGTAGGTTCTTTCTTTTTTATTTCATTAAAATCGAGATAACCAAAGGGCGTATTACCCTGATGTAAATAATGTTCTAAGGCATTCTCAGGAGTGTAAATTTGATGCAGCTCACTCGTTGTTAAGATATCTTTTACCTCTCCTGAAGACGATATAAAAGCCATGCTGTAGACTTTATCCTGAAACGCATCGACTAAGTATTCAGCAAACAGCTTATAGTTTTGATACAACGTCGGATCCTCTTCTCTATAGCGCACGTTTTGTACGTGTTTTGCTCCGTGAAAATTGGCAATCCAAACAATAATCTTCGCACCTGGATTGTTCTTTTTATGCCAAATTACATTTTCAGCCATGCGTTTATCTCGAATATTAACATATTGGTTTTCACCTTCATATCCACCTAAAACAATACTGTATTTATAATCCTCTATCCCTCCTTTAATATTGACTAAAGCCTGGGTCGTAAATCCATTTTTAGTTTCATCTTTTCCACTTTCAATGATAGTCGTTATTATTTGTAAGATAAAATCCATTTCTTCCACGGTTATCTCTTCATCAAACCGATTCATTTTTTCATAGGTTTCCTTAAACTGCTTCTTTGTGGTTGCATCAATATCCACTTTTTCTAAGGCGGCATAAAGGAAATCTTCTACGGGAACATTGCGATTATATCCTTCAATGCCGATGTACTTCCAATTGAGGTTTTCATTGTGCAAAATATTCAGAACCATCCCCTTGGTCTGCACCACATCTCCCCAATGTGGCTTCCATTTACTTAAATCAGCAGTGGGAAAAAGATCGGGGTAGGCATTATTTTTTAATTCTAAATCAATGAATCCCTCCCCTTCTATCGCTAGGGTATTAAATCCTTTTTCTTTCATCAAATATTGAACAAGCTCTGCTTTAACCTCATAGGTTTTACCATCTCCATGACCGGATTCACCCAAAATGACAATTTCGCTATCCCCAATGCGCTGGGCGATTGCTTCAAATGAAGCCTGATCCACCTGCTCGAATGGAATCATATAAGAGGCTATTTGCTTTTCGACAGTTGCCTCTTGAGCGTTTGAAAACAAGGTGGCCACAGCAAATAAAAGCACTGTAATAGTTTTGACCATTAGTAGCATAAATGATTTGATTAATACTAAATTAAATTGTAGAAGATTGGCATCCTATTGTCTTTTAATCCAATCTACCATTTGTTGTTTTGGTTGTTGGTGAATGTCATAAGGCGTACTTTCTCCATCCGAGAAAAAGTGGTTTTCACCCTCTACTACTATCGCAGCTATCGCAGGATTCGCGAGGCTATTTAAGCGATTGATATTCGCTACCGGATCGACAATCACATCCTCCGAACCAATCATATAAAAAACGGGGATATTGGTGTTTTTCAATACATCAATACGGTCTTTCGACACTAAATCACGCTCCAGATAGCCAAGTAAAAAAGGGAAACGAGTAGCATGTCTTTTCTTTGTGTAACCGACTCTCTTTACTTCTTTTCTATACACTTTCCAAAACCTTTTTTCTTCTTGATGGGCAATGGCAAAATCAATTAACTCCGAACATATATTCTCTTTTTCTTCAAGTGTATCGTAGAGAAAGTAATCATTAAATATATTTTCACTGTTTTGTAATTGATAGAGGAATAGTTGTTTACCTGTAACAACGGGAGCAGCAAAAAGCACTAAAAAGTCTGGATTAATCTCGTGTTCTAAGGCATCCATAACTGCTACACCCCCTAGACTATGACCAATAATTCCTATTTTTTTACCCTGTAAGTCTGGATGTTTCTTTAGCATGTTAAACGCACTAGCCAACTCTTCTCCCATCATGGTAGCGGTGTAAAGCATATCACCTCCTCCTTCTCCTTTGGAATTTCCCATTTCGCGTTCATCATATCGAAACACAGCAATGTGATTATCCAATAAAGCTTCCGCTAAAGGACTATGGGTATTGCGCGTATTATAGCCCGTTCCGGGTTTAATAATCACCACTTGATCAAAACCATCTTTGGGAAGAATTAAACTCCCTTCAAAAGAAACACTGTCCACTTTTTGTCTATAATCAAAGGCAGGCACATTAAAATTGATTGTGGAAATAGCATAATTGTCCTTTTCAGTGATAAAGGATTCGTATGGAGTCTTTACATTTTGTCCAAAACAAAGGGTCGTTAATAAAAGAAAAGCCCCGAGATATCTCATCTTCATTGTTACTTATTTTATTTGATTTATATATATTTCACTTAATAGAGAAATAAACTTAGTTAATTACATCTTAACAAGTAACAAGGTTATGTTTATTTTAACTTATTATTTTCGTTTAATACGGCTCTGAACACAGTTGAATGTAAGTAGGGACATCCTCAACATTTTTATAGTAGAACATCAAATGGCAAAAAATATTAGTCCCTCCAACCTCCTCCTAATGCCTTGTAAAGCTTAATAATAGCTTGCCATTCTGCTAGGTGATCATTACTAAGTGCTAATTGCGCATACAGGTGGGCTTGTTCTGAAGTCAACACATCGGTATAATTTGTTGACGAATGATATACTAACAACTTCTTTGTATAATCAACAGCTAGCGCTAATTTATCTACTTGTTGTTGTCTCATGGATAATTGTTCCCCTGCCCTCTCATAAGCATATAAAGCGTCCGATACCTCTTGACCTGCAACAAGTAAGGTCTTTTGAAAGTTGTACACTTTCTCTTTATAACTTGCTTTTGCTATTTCTAACCTGGTTTTGTTTTGCCTTTTAGTAAAAATTGGCTGTAATACCCCTGCTGCTATATTGGCAAACAATCCTGTAGAAGTAAACCAATCTTTGAACTCATAGCTTGAGAAACCTACACCTCCTGTTATCGTTAATGCAGGATAAAAAGCGCGCTTGGCAACATTGACATCTTCAAAATAAGCCGCTAGCTCAAACTCAGCGGCCATTACATCTGGTCGATGTTGTAATAAATGAGCAGGAATACCAATACTTGGTTTTACCGGTAATTCTTGCCCTGCAAGATTGGTTCGATCAATTGTACCTACAAGTTTCCCTAATAAAACACTCAAAGCATTCTCTACTTCTCTGATTTGGCGTTTCACATCTGGTAAAGTAGCCGCTGCCTCATAGTAATTTGCCTCACTTTGTACTACTGCAGCGGCAGTAACTACATTTGATTCTTTGAGTTTTTGCATGACAGTACAATCCTCTTTTCTATTCACGATGGTTTGTTCGATAATACCAACTTGCTGATCTAAGGCTAGTAATTGATAATAATAATCAGCGATCTGAGCCACTATTTGCGTTTGTATTGCTTTTTGTCCCGCATCTGATTGCAACAATCTATAATATGCAGCCCGTTTACTACTTGCTAATTTTCCCCATACATCAATCTCCCAAGAAGTAGTAGCAAATGCATCATGCTGGGTAGCATTCTTTACAAAACCAAATCCCTGAGGATAAGCTAATCTTGATCGCTTCACTCCACCACCTAGATCTAAATCAGGTAAAAAAGCGACTTTAGCTTGTTTAACTAAAGCCTGTGAAGCATAGAGTCGTTCGACTCCCATCTTTAGGTCTAGGTTATTTTCTATTCCTTCGGTTATTAACGCCTGTAACTTTACATCTTTAAACAGCATTTGCCAAGGCAACATGCCTATGCTCAACGTATCCTCGTTGTCTAGTGCTCTATACAATGCTTGGTCTATTGTTTCTTGTTTGTGGTAGGTCTTTGCGGATTGACAAGAAGCTACTACTCCCAAAGCCAGTGCGCTTATATATATTTTATAGGTCCATTTCATGTTTTTGATACTTTATTTATTGACTTCATTGTGTAGCCTATAAGCGCTTATTTTAGTCGCGCGTATAGGCTTATCACTTTACAATTACGCTTCTTCTTCTCGTACTGGAGTACCACTTATTTTTTCTTGTAGCCCTTGGAATACAACGAATAAAGAAGGAATAACCAACACCCCTATCAAGGTACCGATTAACATTCCACCGACTGCTGCTGTACCAATTGATTTATTACTTAGAGCCCCAGCTCCTGTTGCCAACATCAGGGGTAACAACCCAAAAATAAAAGCAAATGAGGTCATCAAAATAGGTCGTAAACGAATACGAGCACCTTCTATTGCTGCCTCAGTAATAGACTGTCCTAGCTGTCGGCGCTGTAGCGCAAATTCAACAATCAAAATAGCATTCTTGGCTAATAGCCCAATGAGCATAATCAAACTAATCTGTAAGAAAATATTGTTTTCTAAACCGAATATTTTAGCGAAGATAAAGGCACCTGCGAGCCCTATGGGCAAAGAAAACAACACCGCCAATGGAAGAATATAGCTTTTAAACTGTGCACTTAATAAGAAGTAAACAAAGAGAATAGACAGTACAAAAATAATAACAGTTTGATTCCCACTACCACGCTCTTCTCTTGACAGTCCTGAATACTCAAATCCGTATCCTTGAGGTAAAGTCTGTGCGGCTACTTCTTCTATCGCGCGAATAGCATCTCCCGAACTAAATCCTGGATTCGGGCTACCATTGACAAAAGCAGCATTGAATAAATTAAAGCGCGTCAAAAACTCTGGACTATATACTTTCTTTAGGTCAATGAAGGCTGTAATCGGCGACATAATCCCTTGTTCATTCTTTACATATAGCCGATCGATAGCCTCTTTATTCTCGCGGAAATTTGGATCTGCTTGAATCATTACCTTATACTGCTTGCCAAATCGATTAAAGTTCGTAGCATAAATACCTCCTAAATACCCTTGTAACGTAGTTAAAATCTCCGTCACTCCTACACCAGCTTCTTTGGCTTTTGCTACATTGACAGACACTTCATATTGAGGGAAATTAGTCGTAAAAGACGAGGTGGCATACATAATCTCAGGACGCTCATTTAACGCACCCAAAAATCCTCCTATTATTTCTTCAAACTGTTTGTAATCTCCACCTGTTTTATCTTGTAATTGTACTTCAAATCCCGAGCTATTACCAAATCCTTGCAAGGTAGGTGCTGCAAAAAATACAATAGAAGCATCCTTGATATGAGCGGTTTTAGCAAACAATTGCCCTACTACACTGTGAATATTTTGCTCGGGATTTGGTCGATCTTTCCAATGTTTTAATTTAATAAATTCTACAGCATAGGAACTACCATTCCCACTAAAGAAGTCCATCCCTGATAATAAGGAAGTAAACTTCACCTCAGGAATACTCATGGCTATACTATCTATTTCATTAGCAATACGCTCTGTTTCTTCTAAAGAAGTAGAAGGAGCAAGAATAATATTACCATAGATCGAAGCGCTATCCTCATTAGGAACGAATCCTGTAGGTGTTGTTTTGGTTAAGAATACAAACAAGGCACCAAAGACAACAACACTGCCTAGAGACAACCATTTATTTTTATTTAAGAAGCCCAATATCCCAACATAGCGATTAGTCATTCGATCAAAGGAACTATTAAAAGCGGTTTTAAATCGCGTTACAAATCCCCTTTTCTCTTGCTGTATTCCAGAGGTTGGCTTCAACATGATAGCACATAGCGCTGGACTCAAGGTCAAGGCATTAATAGCTGAAATCAAAATAGCGACGGCTAAGGTGATGCCAAATTCCTTATAAAACACCCCCACAGATCCTTCAATAAAAGTAACAGGCACAAATACAGCTGACATCACTAAGGTAATCGAAATAATAGCCGTGGTTAATTCACTCATGGCACTCATAGTAGCCTTCTTAGCGGTTTCAGCCCCTTCATATAACTTGGCATGAACCGCCTCGACTACAATGATCGCATCATCTACTACAATACCGATGGAGAGAACCAGTGCAAAAAGAGTCAATAAGTTAATAGAAAAACCAAATAAGTTTAAGAAAAAGAAGGTACCTACAATGGCCACTGGCACTGCTATAGCGGGGATTAAAGTAGAACGCCAGTCTTGTAAGAATACCAATACCACGATAAAAACTAATACAAAAGCTTCTAGTAAAGTTGCAATTAATTTATCAATAGAGGCCAACAAGAAATCATTAGAGTTAGCATAGACTTCAAACTTCGCACCCGCAGGCAATTCTTTTTCTGCTTCTTTCAACAAGGCTTCACATTGCTTGATAATCTCATGCGCATTCGATCCAGCCACCTGATTAACGGCTATATAAGTACCTTGTTGTTGATAAGCAGTTACGGTCATCCCATACGAATAGGCGCCTAAATCTATCTCTGCCACATCGCGCAAACGCAATATCTTACCTGTATTAGTAGAGCGGATAACAATAGCGCCAAATGCTTCAGGCGTTTCTAATCGTCCGGTATATTTTAAGGCATACTGAAAACTTTGTTTGCTATTTTCCCCTACTTTACCAGGGGCAGCCTCTACATTTTGTTCTTGTAAAGCCGCCACAATATCGCTTGGCGTGAGGCCATAAGAGGCCATTGCGTTTGGCTTAAGCCAGATTCGCATACTATATTCCCGTCCTCCATAAATAGAGGCATCTCCAACTCCGTTGATTCGCTTAATCTGAGGCAGAATATGAATACGCGCATAGTTTTCTAAAAAGGCCTGATCGTAGCGATTACCATCGCTATAGAGCAAGAAACTAAATATTTCACTGCTCAATCGCTTGGTTGTAGTTACGCCTTGTTTTATTACTTCTTCTGGCAATTGACTCAGAGCCTGACTCACGCGATTCTGCACGTTTACCGCTGCCATATCAGCATCGGCTCCTTGTACAAAGGTAATGGTAATAACAGCCGAGCCATCATTACTCGCCTTGGAGCTCATATAGGCCATATGCTCTACTCCATTAATCTGTTCTTCTAATGGAACAATGACGCTCTTCATTACAGCCTCCGCATTTGCACCCTGGTAGTTTGCAGTCACTTGTACTGTCGGTGGTGCGATCTCAGGATACTGCGTGATAGGTAATGAATACAGTCCTAATAACCCTAGTATTACAATAATGATTGATATCACGGTGGATAACACAGGGTTTTCTATAAATCTTTTCAACATACTGCTATCCTTTATTGTAGTTTGATCTTCATTCCTTCTCGTAACCCACCGATATCGGCACTTACGATAGTATCCCCAAATTTTAGTCCACTTGTCACCACAAAGTACTGGCTAGAAGGAACTTTCTCCATAATTTCAATTGCTGTGCTAGTCACTACACCTTCCGCATTCACCACATAGATAAATCGCTTACCCTGTAGCTCAAAAGTTGCTTTTTGAGGAACTAAAATGGCTTCACTTAGCTGTTCATGCACGCGAATTGTAGCGCTATTTCCACTGCGCAATACACCCTGTGGATTAGGAAAAACCGCTCTAAAGCTCACACTTCCAGTTTGATGATCTACTTGACCACTTACTGTATTTATTTTTCCTTTATAATTGTATGCATTCCCATTAGCTAATAAAAGGGAAACCTCAGGTATACTAGCTAGTTGCTGTTCTAAGGGTTGTTCTCCTGCTTTTTGAATAAAATTGATAAACTCTTTTTCATTCATCGCAAAATAAGCATGGATACTTCCTATTTCAGAAAGGGTGGTTAAAGGTTCCGGAGACATACCACTTACCAATGCGCCAACTTTATAGGGAATCAATCCAATTACACCATCAAAAGGAGCAATTACTTGCGTATAACCAACATTCGCCTGTGCATTGCTGACATTCGCTTTAGCTTGTGTCAGTTGTGCTTCTTTACTTTTTAATGCGTATTCTGCAGCAGCCAACTCATAGCTACTAATAATTCCTTCATCAACTAAGGGTTTCGCTTTAGCTACTTGTAAACGAGCGTTGTTTACTTCCGCTTCTGCATTTTTGATTGAAGCCTCTGCTGCTCTATACTCCTGTTGATATTGGGGGGCGTAGATTTTGAATAGCAGCTGTCCTTTTTTAACCGTTTGCCCTTCATCCACATAGATTTCCTCTATAAAACCATCTATCTTTGGACGCAGCGCTACATCTTTTATCCCTTGTAAAACCACAGGATAATCTGTAAATAAATGGGCGTTCTCGGGTTGTATTAAAAGGACGGGATATGGCTCTACTTGATCCACTGTCCCCCACGCTTCCTCTTGTTTTTTATCTTGACATGCCCCGAATAAGATCAGTGCAACAAGACATAAAAAAGTAAATCCTTTTTTCATCTGTAACTGTTTAGTATGGATTGAACAATTGCGTTAGCTAGCCGCTTTTCGTCTATGCTAACACCCAGCAAATGTATCATCAATACAAAAGGAGGTAAAGGGGTAAAAAGTAGATTTTTTAGTCAAAAGGTAAGGTTGCAGAAAAAAGAAAGGAGCTTATTGATTCCCCCCTAATCTGTCTCTCCTATTAAAGAAGATGTTATTCGACAAGCGTTGTCTTTACAACGTTTGGCGATAAGCATTAGGACTGATGCCATTATACTTTTTAAAATATTTACCAAAGGTACTTTGATCGCTAAAATGAAGTAACTCTGCGATGGTTCCTATAGTTAGGTTTTGGTCTTGTAGTAAGATTTTAGCTTCTAAGATTACTTGTTTTTGTATCCATTCACTAGCTGTCAATCCCGTTTCTGATGAGATAACTTGACTGAGGTATTTAGGATGAACATGGAGGTATGAGGCGTAGAATTGCACACTTCTATGTTCTATACAATGTTTAGCTACGGTTTCCCTAAACTTAAGTGCTAAACTAGGTACGTTTTTGGTCACATTGCCATATTTTTCATACAGATAGGCCACGTCGTTCATCATGCTGTAAATCACTCCTCGAACTACTTCTATATGAAAGGAACTATCAGAATTAGCGTATAAATCAATGACTTTAAACAGCGCATTAAAGCGTTCAAACTCGCTATCGTCTAGCTGTGTAACACAACCACCTAGACTAGATAAGTCAGAAAAAGAAGCCAAGATATTATTCTCCACTAATTTATCCTGTAAAAAATCTTCCGAAAAAAGAATACTCACCATCTCATAGGTGGGACGCGTTTTATCCCATCTTTTTATCGAAGTTGTATCAACAAAAATGATTGCCGGGGCTTTGATGGTATATTCCGTAAGATCAATATAAAAGGTGATTTCCCCTTCTTCCAGAAGTCCTATTCCATAATAATTCGCTCGATAAGGCTCCGAAGGATAATACACTAGATCAATAAACGGCATATAAATATAGTGCTCGTTTGCCTCTAATTCTTTGAAATTAGTCTTTAAGCGATCTAAGGTTTCCCATTTTACATTTTTCATATCTTATCTAGCTGATAGACAAAAATAGAAAGTTATTTACAATAATTTCGTTTTTATAGCTATACTCCCCAGTACATTCGAAAATCCAATCTTTTGTTTCAAACGAGATGACTCATAAAAAATAATGTCATGAATCAACTTCCTTATTCTATTTTGGAAACCAATGGTATCCTTGGCTTTTGTTTTTCTATACTCTTGTTTTCCAAGCCAATATACAATTTTTTGTTTTGGTTGTTCGTAAATTTCATATCAACTGTGTGCTTCCTTCGTAACAAAGTAGTTCGCAACTTCTGTTTTTAGTGAAGCAGCTATTGATTATCTTAGCCTATAATCTATATGGTAAACTTGGTCATGAACACCCTACCTCAACAATTGAATGCGCTCGATATCCTCAACATTTTTATAGAGCAACATCGCATTTGTAGACCCCTATTGCCTCCTATCTCCATACTGATTTTTCTGCTATGATTGAACAAATCGGAATCCTAGCTCGAGGAAAAAAGGTCTTGAGGTATTCGATTATGCTTCAACAGCGCATTTGGATAAATCCTTTTTAAATTTACCCTTCACTCCAGTTGCATTAGAAACGGGATCTATACTGACGTTTCGGGATGTAGTAGAGAAAATTATCACTGTAAATGATCCGTATCGTTCACCTGAGTCTTAGCGAACTTTAATAAATTAACCTATACTAAACCTCATTACCCTCACCAATGAAAAACTACATTTTACTTCTAACCTTACTTGGTACATTTACATTGCAGGCGCAAGAACAAGTTTTTACCTCTCATAAAGGTCCCAAATTTTTACCTGGTCATTACGATATCACGATAACCGTTCACAATGACACCTTGAAATACGAACTATTTAATCACTGGTATTCCAGATCCTATGCGCAATTGCGAAATGTATCCATTCCTCTAAGCGACATACACAAACAGGATAGTATTACCTTCAAATACGCCTTACTTAGGAATCAAATAATTCAAGATCAGCAGTGCGTACTTTTATAAGAAAAATCTTAGTTTGAATGATCTAATGCACTTAAGAGCAAGCTACATGGCGCTCCAAATTTAGCTTCATTTCTTTGTGTAATTCGCAAGAAAATAAGTCGTAATTCCTCCCTTAGTTCCTCCTTTTGTTGGTGGCTGACAATGCGCAATAAATCATCAAAACACGCCTCGCTATTAATCATTCGAAGAAAAATCAGTTCTTGCCATTCTTCCGCCTGTTCCTGAAACGAATCCATAGCGGCTAAAATAAGCTCAATATACTTGGAAAACCCTAAAGTGCTTACATAGGATTCGATCGCATGGAGTACGCCATACATGACTTCTTCCTGTTCTGTTCGATCATCTAATACGCTTAGAAATAACGGGAGATGCTCTATTTTTTCTTGTTGATACAAGAGGGTTAAGGCTTCTTCAAATTGTTCCACTTCTTCCTCAGTCGTCAGTAATCTAGTGGTAAATAGCTGTAAGGCTAAGTCTTCCCTTGTTTTCATCGTTTTTGTCGTATTTTTTTATGTTGATTCCTTGTCATTCGCCGTTTCGTTCTATTTCAAAGTTACCTTTTTATACTTAACTTCCTCTACTAATTATGTTCGAAAATCTAGTAGTTTATTTTACTTGAAATACGTGGTATGATCTAAAAGTTCTGAAAGCATTCCAAATAGGCCAAGTACTACCCTAAATTACACTTGATATACATTCTTTACTAGTTAACTGTAGTTTGCTTCTAATTCTAAAAGTAATTGACTATGGAAACTATCAAACTTATTCTTGAAAAGCTTGACTACTTAGAGCAACTCATCATTGCTAATCACAAGGAAATTCTGTCCGTGGAAGAACTAGAGAAATATACTGGTTTCAAAAAATCGTATATTTATCACCTGGTTCACTATAGTAAAATCCCCTACGCTGAACCGAATGGTACATACTTGTTCTTTCAGAAATCTGAAATTAATGAGTGGCTACTAAAAAACAAGTATTTATCTGATAATCAAATTCAAGAAAAAGCACGCCAATATGTCTTAAAAAAGAAGGAATTTTAGATTGATTTTTGAGGTTTTAAATGTTGAGGCAGAAAGTTATCAATATTTTATTTTTTGGGATTAAAACAATTCTATCTTTAACTTGTTTCAAAAATTAAACGTACCAATCTAGTAGATTGGGTTTTGATTTCTACTACCGAAAAAAGCAGTAGAAAGTAAATGGTCTACTGCTTTTTTATCATTAACTCGTTCTAATCATAACTTATACTAATAATATTTCTCATATGATTAGGAACTTTAGTATAGACTGCATTTGTTTTATTTGTCACCGTCAATTCCATAATTTCATTTCTAAAACTAATATACAATTTGAATTTAGGTAATTCTTGTTTTAATATTTCAACTCTTTCCCTGGTATTGTATGAATCAAATTTTTGAAAAAAAGAATAAAGTTCACTTGAAGTATCCATAGATTCAGTCCCACACTCTACAGTAAAAAACTCTCCTTTATACATATCATGTATAGACAAAAATTGCTGAAAAATCTTATACTTTTTGTTTTTATAGGTCAACCAGATGTCAACCTTCAATGACTCATCTAACTCAAAATTTGGATTACTATTGCGCATTGCATTTAAAGGATTTAATGTGAAAACAATCTCATTAAAATTTGTATTTCCCCGTTCCAGATACCTAAAATCAATTTCTTTAATATACAATTCTTCTTCCAAATTGCCTAGATCTATTGCATCTAATCCAATAGGATATACCTTAAAATCATCTTTACAACTGACTAAGGCAAATAATACTAGAAGTAATAGTATAGCTATTTTACAATGTATTTTCACTTTCATATTGACTCATGTTTAATTTATGCTCTTTAGTTGTATTTTCCCATGATGGGAGAGATCTCTGATATTGTGTTCTTAATCTCCAATTAGTGGAATAATGTTTTTACCAAATTCTACTTTGTCTTTATTAACTCGAAAAAGAATTGTTTCGTGGTCATTTTCTAGAGTCAATACTACTTCTTTGTCAAGTATTTTAGATAGGTCTGTCCTATACTTAACTAACCCTCGATGGCGCGGATTTGCAATCCGTGCCTTTATTTATACATACAGGCTACAAGTCCGCACAATCAGGTTTAACTTCGTTCAATTTAGCTAAAACTATAATCTGTATCTATATCTATCCTTTAAACACAGCCTCAAGATTATTATTTAAATCTGAATAATTACATACCAAACTGAAATAGTAATTATGTCTTTACAACAACCTTTCTTTTACAATTTAGCGCACGGATTACAAATCCGCGCGATCGGACAAAGAAAGGATTCAACGCTTACTCCGCGTATACTTTCTTACCTTTTCTAACTTTTTCAATTAGAGTATGTCTTTTTCCTAAATACTCATCTTTAGAACATTCTTCTATAAAACTACTAATTTTAGGATCTTTTTTATCCCACTTAGACATTGCAGATAACAAATACTCCCTTGGATCAAAAACCCCAACCTTATGTTGTTCTTTTATAAGCGTTTGTTTTAAATTAACTGCATCAATAAGTGTATACCTATCTTCTTTTTCAGGGATAACATCATCAAATGCCAACGATTTTAATGCTCCATTAAGTACTGATAAATTGCCTTCTTTCAATAATTTCAGAATAGGAATTATATCATTTTTATTTTCCCTTTTTATTCTTATAAATGCTAAAGTTGCCTCATTCGTTATCATGTCATGTATTATATTATTTTCTATGATAATAGATAACTCTTGAAGAACATTCTTATACTTAATTTTACCTAAAGCTTTTATCATGATACACTGGGTTTCCCATGCTTTTGGAATCTTGCTTTCTTTCAGATATGCTTGATATAATACGTCTCCAAGCTCAACTACTTCCAACTCCTATGAGTTTAGCTGCTTTTCTTCTTTCAGGTGCTTTAGTTGAATTCAATAGTACCTTTAAATCCGCTGTACTTTCTTTTAAAACTTTTGCCATCGTGCTCTTTTTTTGTCTCTTTCATTTTTAATAGTTCCAATTGCGTACATTTTTTAAAAAAGTAGGGCAAATTGCAACAAAAAAGAATCCAGTCGAAGGAAGTACCTTCTATTTTCCCCATTTTCACAGTCGTACATTCATTTCGTAAAGAATTGCGTTTTGTTCCTACTTGCCCTCACAGAGATAATGTGTCATCGTCTATTTGTGTTGCTTTAGAGCAAAAGAAATTTTCTAAATAAAAACAATCCTTAATTAAAAAGCTATTTTAAACTAGTATAGCATTGAAAAATGTTTGGTGAACGCGCTGTCAAAAATGGTAAAAAATCAATATTTGTTACAAATTTCCTTATAACTTCTTCTAATGTTTTTCCAATTTTTCTAAATCCTGTACCGCGAAAATCAGTTATATATATATCATATTCTCCTTCGAGAAAAGATTCTATGTCCCAGAATACATAGTATCCATTATCACTTGAACCAAATGGAACCAAATTCTTTGCTATTTCAATAGAAGCATCAGGTTTTAATTCAAACCAAATATCATTAGTTTCTAAATCAGTATAATATGTTGCTTTTATACTATTACTTTTTACATTCCAAGAATCACCATAGCTATCCATTGGTATGTATATATGAAATTGACCTAAGAGTAAGCCATATCCGTATTCTCGTACAAATTTTTTATAAGAATTAGGAAAAGGTAAACCATTAATGAATCGATGTGATTCTAAATATTCTAAATTTCCAAATATGGTTGGTTCACCAATAACTTTAATTTTAAGTTCACTCATAATTAATTACAACACTTTGTATTTTGTCTTACTCCATTATCTATTTCAATAGCAATAGCAACAACAACATTCCTAAGTTGATCAATTGTAAAACGAGCCATTTTATGTTTTCCATTTTTGCTACTATCTGGTCGTTTCTTAATTAGAATCATAAAGCATACAGTTCAAAACGCTTTGAATCCACTAACCCAAGTTGCTCAACAGATAATCCATTATATTGCATTCGTTGATGATGTGGGCACTACCGTAGTAGATCCTTATCCTTTGGTATCTATCGGAACTAAATTTCCATTTTCTGGAAACATGATCGCTCCTTCATTACTGGATACATCAAAAAATCCAACGCCGTGTTTTGCTGCTAATTCATACATTTTATTGTAGGCTTCTTCTGCAATCGACCACGCAAATGCCACATAGATCACATCTTTACCAATGGAGTAGTCCGATTCATAAGCATCATCAAAATCATCATCGTCTAGATCCTCTCTATCCGCTCCATTCATATTGGGAAAAGTTTGAATCATTTCTACATACCAATTGTTCAATTCGAGCGCAGTATTTTTTGGGTCATTGTAACTGTGATCTTCCGTCCATTCCGTTTGATGGTCATACCATTCCATAAAGTCAGCTCTTTGCTTGGGTGCGGCTTCTTTTTTAAAAACCATTAAGTCATAACTCATATTCTTGTGTTTTTAATTCTGTTGCATGTTGTCTTTATAAGCATCCTATCTCCTTATACAAGAACAACTGAACCTATTCTTTTGATTAGTTGTTAAATGTAAAAAATATAAATGATGGTTACTAGAAAAAGCAGGGGTTTTGTTTCTTTTAAGCAGCAAATTTGCGAGCACTATCACTGTATTTTTCAGCCTTTTCAGATAAAGTAAGTAATACATCTAGATCATCAAACATCTTTTTTCGGATACCTTGGGTATTTCGGTCAGACCGTGCCACCTATTTTGGTCAAATGGTGCCACTTTAAAAGTACTACAATAATGCGAAAAAAGTTATTTCAAACGCTAAAAGTTTGTCTTCCTCATTGATTTCCCATTAAGGTCTATTCAATGGGAAGAGTTCACGATACGATCAAGAACAGCGTCAGCAATCGTATTTTCTCCGATTAAAGCGTACCAAGCCGATACAGGTATTTGTGAAGACAGGATAATAGAAGCTTGATTATACCTTTGATCAACAATATCAAAGAGTGCTTCTCTGATTAGGTTATCAAAAGGTGTATCCCTTCGTAATCTGCTTCTTTTAAAGAGCCATTGGCATAATAGCTATTCTTAATTCCCCCTCCTTGATCTTGTGTTTGTGTAACTAATCCAGTTGCATCAACCCGTTTGGCTGTTTTCCATCTAAACCAAAGCCAAAACCCACAACCGACAAATGAAAAATTGACGAAAACAAACTATCCGAAACTTTCCCAACACTTTGCAAACTTTTCAACTATGAACAATAAAATCAAAACGGCTACTAACAATCCCATTTACCTGTCCTGAAAATAAGAAAATTTTCCCCTTAGGTCATCCTGAGAAGCGAAGGAGGCATCTGGCGCTGACAGCACGTTGCGGAATGACTAGTGGATACAACAAATGTTGATTGACGGATGGGTAAAGTGTGAGATTATAGGTAGATCGTAAAGGGATTGTAAAGGGTAAGATTGGTAAAAAGGCCTAAAACTCTTGTTGGTATTAACTAACCCTCGATGGCGCGGATTAGCAATCCGTGCCTTTATTTATACATACAGGCTACAAATCCACACAATCAGGTTTAACTTCGTTCAATTTAGCTAAAACTATAAGTGCAATCTGTATCTATATCTATCCTTTAAACACAGCCTCAAGATTATTATTTAAATCTGAATAATTACATACCAAACTGAAATAGTAATTATGTCTTTACAACAACCTTTCTTTTACAATTTAGCGCACGGATTACAAATCCGCGCGATCGGATAATTTTCACTGATCTAACCCATTTAAATATTACGGGAATTCCCAAATTATCCTTTATCGGCATGCAAGATGCTCCTTCCTATTATAATGTTCACTTGACGGAAGCCTTTACGCTTGCCAACAAACTCTTCACCCTAAAGAACAGGAAATATTACACCATATGGTACAGGGCAAAAAAAGCGAAGAAATAGCTACCATTCTAAATCGTAGTATCTTTACTATCCGCAATCACCGCAAGAATATTTTACAAAAATCAGGATGTGTAAATTTACAGGAATTAATCGTAAAATCCATCCGAAAGGGTTGAGTGTAATTGGATTGCGTAAACAACTTTATCTAAAATAAGAATAGAAATTATCCTATTTAGATAACTTCTATTCCTTTATTTACTAATGATTATTTTGGTTTAAATTCAAAACCTGTTGCCTACTCTTCTTTTTATAGCAAGAGAGGTATCAAACTTCTTCTCTGCTTTGCCTACTAAACTTTGGAGGAGATTAGTTTTACTCCATTATATCGTTTTTACTTTTCAACAAGCAGTAAAAGAAAAGATCATCCTTATTTTTTAAGTACCTTAACTGTACTAGTGCTACCTTTACTAGTAGTTGTACAGTTTCTATGCTGTTATCTCTACAAATTTAATTTCAATGTAGCACAATAAAATACTTAAAATTTATACTCAACCGCCATAAACACACCATTTAGCTGTATATCTCCAAATCCCATGGAGTATTTAGCACTTACTCCAATATTCTCATTGATATTATACGCTGCACCAAAGTCAATATTTACCTTAAACTTTTCGTCATCCCAGTCTAAATTGTAATTTAAACTGGGTCCAGCTAACAAGTTAAACTTTTCAGCTACCTTGTATTTAGCTAAAACAGGTACGCTAAGCATACTGGCATCTTTTATAGATACGTAAAGTGCTTCTGGCTGGACAGCCCATTTCTCAGAAAAGCTAATTTCGGCAAAACCACCCACAAAAAAACCAGTTTGAGATTCAGAAGCTTCGACTGTTTCTCCCCAAAAGCCTCCATTCATTTTAACTTTTACAGTTGCAAAATCAATTCCTGCTTTTGCTCCCCATTTAATTTCCTGTGCTTTTGCTCCTAAAATAGAAGCAAATAAAGTAGCACTTACTAAAACTAATTTTTTCATACTTAAAAATTTATAGATTTTTATTTAATTCGATTAAAAGTTCTTGTTCCTTGATAAAACTGATTTCCATCTGTGCTTAATTCCAATGTTACATTTCCTTCGTTTACCCATCTTCCATTTTCGTAATCATCATCAGTAAATTTCCATTGATAAGAATCTGCACTCCATGTTCTATCTCCTGTTTTTGTAATTCTATCATAAAAGGTATCCCCTACTAATTTTTTAGGAAAATAAACAGGCGCACGATCCAAATTATATATAATTGCCTTGCTTCCTTCTATCTTTACTTGATATTTTGAATTACTGTGCTCCCAAATTCCTTCAATGGATTTTTTAGCATTAGGGTCATCTGATTTTGACATTCTTTCTAAAGTAACATAGCAAGTTGAATTGCTACCCTGCTCATAATTATAATGAACTTTAGTCATAAACCTATTCGCTTCTGGATTAGGAGCATCAAAATATAGAATGCTAAATTTGGACCTAAGATCAATATCAATAGTATTATCTCCGTCATCATTCCATTTCCATTCAGTTTTCATGTTTAGTGCTTTATTCCTATGTGATAATACCGTTTTGGTAAATGGACCATAAGCATCATGAGAAATGCCCTCTTCATTTGTGCTAAAAGTATAGACTCTCGTATTGTTCTCGTATTCCAAGGTTAATTTCCAATCTCCTTTAGGGTTGAAAAAACCTCCTTGATCAGATTCAGCTTCTTTATGATTATCACTACTGCTACAAGCTGTTATTGTTAATCCCAAGAAAAGAATTAATCCAATGCTCTTTACTAGTTTAGGTATTTTCATTCTATTATAAATTTAATTCTATCGGCTCTATTTATTTTTTTGTCACGTCGTTTGTATTTGTTTTACTTAAATCTTACTTGCCCGATTTGTATTGTTCCCATAAAACTGAAGTAAATCCATCTTCAGAAATTAAATGAGCATAGGTGAATCCAGCGTTGTTAAGTTCTGTGAATTTGTATTGTAATTCTTTATCATGGGTAGAAAAGCTAAGTGTAACTGTTGATTTAGAACTATCTGTCCATCTCCAATTAGCATATTCTATGGGGGTGTCTTCAAGTACATATTTAAAGTATATTTTTCCATTGGGATAAAATGCCCAGTACAAAAAATCTGCTTTATTTTCCGTTTTTTCCGTTCCATATACTGCTCCAACTTTTATCTTAGACCACCATTTTTGTACATTTGGGTTTACTGCAGTTGTAGCAGTCAATTTTGTAGAAGCATTTTCGTCATAACCAGTTAAGGTCGCAAAGCGTTGTTCTGTTGGTACAATTTCTCCTTTAGGCACGTTTTCTAAATATTTAGCGTCCCCACTTCCTCCATTATCATCGCTGTTGCTGCATGCGATAATTGCTACCCCAAGTAAGAGAATTACCCCCACTTTTCCTGCTATTTTAAGTATTTTACTCATAGTGAATTCAATTTTAATTTGATTTACTCTTCTGTCTATTGATTGGTTCCAATACCAATTTTTTATACTAATCGTTTCCAAAGCGTGCCCAACCCAATAAACTACAATTACCTTCGGATAGATAGGTTGCGTAAACAACAAGATTGGGATTGAGCGCAGTAAATTCATACACCATACTTTCTTCTCCCTCGGTACTAACTATAATTTTTGATTTTGAACTATCCGTCCATCTCCAATTACTATCGACTTCAGGAGTTCCGTTTTTTCCATATTTGTAATATAGTTTCCCATCCGGTGAAAATGCAAAATAATCACCCGATTCACCAGCATCCTCAAATTCATCTTTTCCGTCACAACGATATCTTATTTCTCCATCCACATACTTCCACCACTTTTGTACATTCGTATTAAGTGTTGTTACTGCGTTTAAGGTCGCAGTGTTTTCCTCGTATCCAGTTAAGGTTACAAAACGTCTTTCAACAGATACAATTTCTCCTTTGGGTACATGCTTAAAGTGATCAGAATTTTCTCCGCCGTTATTGTTATCATCACTACCGCTACAAGCCGTAATTATAAGTCCTAAAAAAAGAACTAATCCCTTGTTTTTCAATAATCTAAATGTTTTCATACTAAGATAATTTTAACTTTGCCTACTCTATGCGGTTTTCGGCTTCGCCGTTTGTTTTAGTTATATTGGATTTAATAGATCTAATCTACCAGACATAATTTGTGATTGGATGTGTATTGCAAGCTGCCGTATCATAAGGTGGATTTTTGGGAAATACAGTAAAAGTGCCGCTTCTTCCATCCGAAGTAGAATAAGTATGTGTGCCTACCTCTAATGCGTGTATCGTAACCATACCAGGTAAATAGCAGGGTACACACATAGAGCCACAAAAAAAAGGTATATATATTGCATTCGGATCCTTGTCACCTTTGATAGTCTCTACTCCTGTTATATACTTGGTAAACGTACCTGCAAACGAACCTTTTACATAAACACTTACACCAACCATTTTGGGTTCACTCGTCCAAAATGTTACGTCTCGTTTTTCTTTGTTCCCTGTTCCTCCTCCTCCAGTGTTATTTCCACCATCCGAATTAAAACCACTACAATCTATATCTCGCCATTGCTCTATCCATGTTATTGTAGCCTCTGTTGCTTCAGAACAGTTTTTTAGTTTATTTAAATAATCAAATACTGCAGCTTTTACGGACTCACAATTTGCTTTTGTGGGATTAGCAGAAAAAGCCTCTGTTTTACTTTGAAATCTGTTAATATCATCTTGTGTAATACAATCCCCTGTGTTGTTATCACTGCTACTACAAGCCGTCATGATCAATCCTAAAAAAAAGATTAATCCCTTGTTCTTTAAATGTTTAAATGTTTTCATTACCTATTAATCGTGTTTACTTTATTAAATTTTTAGTTTTGTCGTCAATATTGTCTTTTAGCAGTTCTACGCTGTATCATTAAAACCTATAGGCTATGCTTAATCCTGTACGCAAACCCGCCCAAGGCATTTTCCCTTTGAGCTTAATCCCCTTATCATTGACTTCATAATCAATTTTGTCAAAACTGTCTTTTAAATCTTCTGCAAATTCCTGTAACGCTTCCTGTTCTTCTACCGATAAGTTTTTGTTGGCAACGATATCAATATTTGCCGAACCATAATTTCCGCCTATAATCTGCCAGTCCAGATAAATGTTTTTGCCCAAATACCATTGAACTCCAAAGTAAAGTCCGCCCGAAAAAGCCTTGATCTTACCTGTCAACGGAAGATTAGGATCTTCCCCTAACATTATCAATTCATCAAATTGGTAATCATAGTTTATTTTAGTGGTTTCAATCTTAGCAAAAGCAGCGATATAGAATCCTTGAAAAGCTCCTTTTTTGCCCAAATACAATTTGATTTCCGGCGCAAATGAAAAATTTGAATACTTTAGTTTATCAATTTCAAAAGTGGCATCTCCATCACTGTCATCACTTTCAAATATTTTTTGTAGGGTGCTTTTAAACGGCGCTCCACTTGTCGGACGGTAATTTACGGTTGTACCTGCAACCAATCTGCCTCCTACTTTTCGTTCATAGGTTATTGAACCTGTTCCCCACGCTAATGGAATAGGGTTTAATTTTATCAGATTCCCTTTTACGGGCTTAGCAATGCTATCGGTTTCAGGTTGTGTTTGTGGAATATCCTGCGCGTATAAAACAGAACCACAAAACAGTGTAAATAAGATGTAATACGGTTTCATGAGCTAGTTAGTTAAATTGTAGGTTTATAATTAGTAGTTTTATCTTCAGGTGAATATTTACCTAATGGATTATCAAGAGAGGAAGTCATTCTTATTGAATCAGTGAAAAGCACATGATGATCTTTGCACAACTTTACTTTAAATTCATTCGAACTAAGTAATTGATTCACTTTATCCAAAACTTCTGTCTCATATTTTTCTATGGCACTAGCATTACCGTAATACATTTGTGCTTTTAGACTTTGGGTGTCTAGTAAGAAACCTTTACCAAAAAAATCTCCAATTTTTGTTGCTCCTATGTTCATAATTCTTTATGTTAAAATTAACCTAACAAAGGTATTTTTTATATTTTTGATATAAAATAGCTACACCTAGCTATAAAAACCTAACACCTACTAAACTAACGATGAACAAAATTGATAAAATACGCGATATTTGGGACGATATTCCCAAAGGCGTAACCGAACCCATTGATCTTTCACAACAAGAGCTCATTAATCGCTATATGGATGTATTTCACTTTGGAGATTATTTTTACTTGATTTTCAATACTTTAAAAGCTGAGGTAGAGTACGTGAGTCCAAGTATCAAAAAAGTGTTGGGGTATGATGCAGATGCGTTTTTTCTACAAGAAATTATAGATAATATTCATCCTGAAGATTTACCCTATTTTTATCATTACGAACAAAGTGCTGTGCGTTTTTTCATGGGATTAGATCAAGAACTGTTCTTCAAATATAAATTTGCTTACGATTATCGCTTTAGGACGAAAGAAGGAAACTATAAAAGAATTCAACAACAAATTGTCCCGCTTTTTTATTTCCCTGAAGGCGGTGCAAGAACACTAGGGATTTTCACGGATCTGACCCATTTAAATATCACAGGAATACCCAAATTATCCTTTATTGGCATGCAAGGAGCTCCCTCTTATTACAATGTTCACCTAACCGAGGTATTTAACATCATTAAGAAACTATTTACAGCTAAAGAACAGGAAATATTACACTATATAGTACAAGGGAAAAAAAGTGAGGAGATAGCTACAATTTTAGGACGTAGTATCTTTACTATCCGCAATCACCGCAAGAATATTTTACAAAAATCAGGATGTGTGAATCTACAAGAATTAATCGTAAAATCCATTCGAGAAGGTTGGGTATAACCTAGTTATCAACGTGGTAGTATAAGAACTATTCCTAAAAAAGGAAGGTAAAATTTTCTCGATGACCGAAGCCCCAGAAGCACTATCTAAATTAAAATCTGACGGTAATAAAGGGAAGACACTTCTCTCTTTTGATTACCCTCAATCTTAGTATTCCTATCGTAATCTTACCCCAAAATAATATCAAATGTGCTCTCTTCTAAATTGTAAGCCGCTACGGTGTAATTGCTAAATTCGGTATCGTTGATTCGAATAACATTCGCATAGCCTGCTTGAAAATTCCATTTGGAAATATCTCCTTTAAATCGAATTTGTTTAATAGCTGTACTCAAATAGGTTACTTCTATAATCTTCATATTGAGACGTAGTGCATTTCCAAAAATACTACTGTAGGCTTCCCTATTGAAGAATTTAAATTCTTCAATAGGGAAGCCTACAAAACTCCTTAAAAAGACGCATACAAAAGAAATAAAACAGTAGATATCAAACACATACACTAAAAAAGAAAAACAAAATGCTGTACTTTTATCCCGCCTTTAATCACAGCATAATGTAAACAAAAGATGTAACTCGTATGGTACAGTAGCGGTATTGGAAACAACTGAAAACGTTTAGGTGAACGTTAGGACACTTAACCTATGCGGGTTTTATTTCCTTCAACGCAGATGATAGGAATGCGACTCCAACTCCTTCTTGGTTTACCGCAAACATTGTTATTATCCTGCTTTTCACCGGATGAAAACAAGGGCTAAATCAAGGACTTGTTATTTGGACAAGTTGAAACAGGGGTTGGAAGAATATATGGATAAAGAGTATTAACTAATTTTATCTTAACTGTCCCGTGAATAAATTCTAAGGACAGTTAAAATAAAAACTTAAATCGTATTAATTATTTTCATCAAAAACAAATTCAATTTCCACATTCAATCTTTTGACAGTTTCTAAACTCCTTTTAAATTCTGAACTTACATTAAAAACTGGAGCACTCAACTGTGCAGAAATTTTTAGTAAACTGTTATATTCAGAAGAAATTTCTGAACTAATCTTCCTTTCTTTTAATAAGACTCCTGAATCTCGAGAATCTCTTGCCTCTATAAGTGAAGTGATGCCTATTTCGTGATGAAGATTAAATCTATCAATTAACATACGCAACTCATCTATATTTTTATTTCGATCAAAGTGAGCTTCTTGCTTAATCTTTTCAGACACAATTTCAAATCTACTATATTTTGAGTCTTTCTGATAATTCACATTGGCTTTGGCATTTATAAGTCGTATACGTACTTTTCCCTCAACATCAATTTCTAACTTTTCACTTTCTGTTGAAACAACTTTTGTACTTATGGAAGTAGCACCTAACAAAGCTCCAACTCTTCTATAAAGAGTAAGCTTTTCCTCTAATAGATACATTTCAACATTATTCGCGTGAATATATGCGTTATTCTTATAAGGATGTAAATAATACATAGCTCCTGTAGATGGACGGTCTCCAATAAGCTTTATACCATTACTTAAAAAAGTTTCCACATCATACTCAATTGATTTAATCGCTATTTTTTTATCCAACATATAAGGTAACTTATATCTATAGTTTAGTACCTGTTCGTCCTCTTGAAAAAGAATAACCTCTGGTAAATTATTATTTGTCATCTCTTAGTTTTTTATTTTAGTTAATAAATATACCAAAGCCACTGCCCCTAATGCAATTGCAACATACTTGATAATACTTTTTTTTAATCTATCATTGGTATTAATACGCTCGATAATTTTTAGTACTCGTTCACGATCAAAGCTTCTTTCAATCACTTTAGAATCTTGTTCCAAATAGTTTAAAATCGTTTCTATACTATCCTGGTCTTCCACTAAATACATATAGTAAATAACCCTTCCTGCGATATCTTTATCTTCATAAAATGATTTGATTAACAATTGATTTTTATCTTTTCGTATCTCTATAAAATCATCTTTAAAAAACTCTTTCCATTTGTCTGTATTAGAAAAAATTCTTCCATAATATGCAACGTTATCTTCATCTTGAATTAGACTCCCATCTACTATCAAATAATCCGTTCCGTTATTTCGTTCATTTTGCGATATTAAAACTCTTTTCATTTTATTAACTATTAAAGATTTTCTCAATTAAATTCTTCATCTCTGCATCACTAGTTAAATTAACATAGTGTATATTTTTAAGCATTTCTTTATATGATTTATTTGCATTTTGGACTAGTGTGTCAAATTTTAATTTTATCTCATTTTCTGAAAGTAATACATGGTCTTTATGGGTAGCAACAATTATAATAGGTTTATTACTTTTTTTTAATTCCGAGTAAATATGTTCAAATCGACTATTACAAGAACGTTGATAAAGGATACCATCTTGATCTAATTCATTTTTTAAATAACGATTAATATCAAAGAAATATAATATAACATTTGAGCTTTGTAAAATCTTATTGTAATCAACCCGATAGGCATTTCCTCCACCTATGTCTCTACCTGCTGATATTGTAATCTCTTTTTTATTTTGTAATTTGTACCTAAACTCTACGTAAGAGTCTCTACCACTAGCTTTTTCTTCAAAAGGAATATTCCGTAAAAAACTTAAAAAGCGCGTTTTACCAGCTTTTTGCATCCCCAAAATACCTAGTTTGTTTTTTTGAGGATCATCAAATAGTGAACCAATCGCTCCACCTATTAAACCTCCTCCTAAAACAGCAACAACCCCCCAAGCTAACAGGGGTAAAATCATCGGAATTACTACCATATTTTTTATTTATATTTTAATTTGTTTACTTCTTCTTTCTGACATTCTTATGTATCTTTCTAACACTCCTACTCATCATACTAAAGTGAATCATTGTATTAATAATTGGAGTCTTACATAAATCTTTTTGCCGCCCTTAAAATCCCAATATCAGCAAGTTTTACAGCAGTATTGGCATGATTCAAATCGATATTATACTGAGAAATTCGGTCACTCGTACACCATATTTCAAAAGAGTATTTTCCTTTTGATTGATTTATAATACGTAAGGTTACCTTCACATTCTCCTCACAGTTAACCACTTCCGCAATTTCTTCATTGCTTAAACGATCTCTATATTCCATAAAAATGGACTCTGCTGAACGAATATGTTCATAATCATAGGGTTCTCCTCCACGAATAGTCAATCCAGTATAGCAATCTTCAAAAAGTGTTTGTTCTCCGCCGCCTCTTTTCTTTGCCTCTTGGTGTAGTTTTTCTTTTACTCTCTTAAAGACAAAATCAATTTCTTCTCTTCGATATGGGCGATTTGGATCTAATTGTATATTCATTTCTTTTAAACTTTTATTATGTATTCCACTTTGTTTGGGTGAATTATTCTTTAAAAACAAATCCAATCCCCTTCTAAAACCTCAGCTAACCCTCCAAACTTTTGGATTTGTTGCTGTAATTCATAATTGGGACTCACCCTAATTTTTATGATATATTTTTCAGGTGTATCTGATATAATGGTTTGACTTTGATGCAGTTTTATACTTTCCACATAAGGCTTCTGACTCGGGTCAAAGGCGATAATTACATCCTGAAGACCATTGCCTTTTAAATCAAGACCAACAACTTGACTAAACTGTTTTTTCGCCTCTTTGATTCTATTTTTAAACACCTTCCCTTTGGGTTTTACTCTTTGGATTCGATCTATTCCAAAGGCTCTAAAGGTGCCTTTACTGGTAATTTCAGCAATTAAATACCAGCGGTTCTGGTATTGTTTGAAGTAGAGTGGATTCACTTCATAATCGACAGGTGCGGATTTAGTATATCCTTGGTGGCTAATTAACATAGAGTGGTTTTGCATCATAGCGTGTTGTAAGGCGTTAAAATGAGCTTCACTACCAGAGCTCATCCCCTGTTCAAATTCAACGCGCTCGATCATCTCTTTATCATGATCAATATACCCTTGTAAAAGTCCCATTGTTTTAAAATGATGAATCAATCCCATCAACTTATCTTTGTCAACTTTCGCATCAAAAGAGATCCTTGAGGTGTTACTTTCTTTATCATAGGTTACCACAAAACCATAATGATTCAACATTTTATTCCTCAAGCGATTCCACGTTTCATAGCTAACTAGTTCTGGTTCATCTAGACTTATCGCTTTTCTTATTTCATCTAGCGTACAGGCTTCTTTTCGCTCAAATAGAGCTAATACATGGTATATTCTTAGTAGTTCTTTCATCTTTCATTGTATTACAGTGACAGGGCAAACATAGAAGGGTTGTCTGTCAAAATGCACAAGTCAAAAAAATTATTTTAATTCAATTACTTCTATAAAAGCAGGACTACATCCCCCTCCCTTTGAGAAATCAATACCATAGACCCTCATAAAGGCTTGTTGTACCACTTTTCCATTGTCCATCCAAGGTGGAGAAAAGGATACAAATTCTACACGCATCCCCTTTTCTAAGTATACTTGTTCCTTGGTAAAAGTTCGGATCACCGTTGCTACATATCTAGCCATGCTTTTAAAATTTAGATCGAAAATAGTATTGGACTTTCACTATTTCTATAAATAAAGGGCAAGGCCACTCTTTTTTTGAGTAAAGACAGAAAAAGAGGCCTTTGCCCTTTACTATTAGTGTTGACTTTTCTTGTTGAATTAACTCGTGAAGCTGCGCAACAGCAAATTCATAATCTTCAAAACTTCGACTTTCAATAATGCCTAATTTCATACGACTTATTTAAATTGTTCGGATCCAAAACTAGCCAATGACTCAGACAAACTATGTCTTGCTAAAAACAAACTTAGACGACACATATTGTCGCTTATCAAATATATATTTGTCTAAGAATCTAAAAAAACAAGGAATAGAACACCTCTAAGACATGAGTTATTGATTCATACCCCTATAACACTTGAGTTCAGTGGAGTTTATTTGAATTTAGATACGCATAAAAATAAACTTCACTCAGAAAAAGAATATATTCAAACAATTTAATGGGTAAATTGTAGTATTAACCTGATATTGTACCTAACTAACACTTTACTAATGGCTAAACGAGATTTTATTAAACGACACTTACTTATTATTGAATTACTTCGAAAAAGACCTAGTACCTATGATGATATTCTAAATTACTTAATTAACAATCAGGATCAGATTGGTTATCAATTGGATATAAGTAAAAGAACCCTGCAAAGAGAGTTGAAAGAAATTGATTCCATTTGGGGCATTGAGATTAGTTTTAATCGAAGTAAACAGGTTTATGAAATTGAAAGTGAAGAATACGCAGCAGATGAAACCATTCAACGTACGCTAGAATCTTTCGATCTAATTTCTGCCTTAAAACAAAGTAGAAAAGTTGGAAAAAACATTTTTCTAGAAAAACGAAAATCTTCTGGAAGTGAACACTTTAATGGAATTATTTACGCCATTGACAATAACCTGGTAATTACCTTTGATCATCTTAGTTTTTCCAAAGAACCAAGTGCTAGACGTTGCATCCCCAAAGCAATCAAAGAAACACAAAACCGTTTTTATCTAATTGCCTATGATTTGGATGTAAAGGATTTTAGAAACTTTGGTTTAGAGCGCGTGGCTAATTTGGTTATCACAACGCAAAAGGAATCAAGTCCTCAAATTAATATTGAAAAGGCTTATCAACACGCCTTTGGCATTGAGCGGTATGAAGAAGCTGAAAAGATCGTATTGCGCTTTGATATGCAACAAAAAGAATATGTAAAATCGCTGCCTTTTCATCATTCACAACGCATTATTTCAGAAGATAAAAACTACTTTACCTTAGAACTTTTTATACATCCTACCCATGATTTTTTATTAGAAATCATGCGTCATGGTCCTATTTGTGAAGTGATTGAACCCGCTATGCTTAGAGAACAAGTAAGAGACCGAGTAGAGTTGCTGGCGAAAATGTATAAAATAGGCCAATAGAAAACACTATGTTTTAAATTAATAAACTATCCCTTATTTTTAAAACTTTATAATTTAACAAAATTGTAGTTAAATTAGCTTGCAATTTATAAACTCAAAAAAATATAATTGTATTCTCACCTAAAGAATACTTTCAATTACACTAAACACCCCAAAAAAATTAATAATCTAATACTATTTAACTTATGTCTTTTTTTAAAAAAATAAAATCCGTTGCTAGTGAATCAATACAAAAGGGATCTGACGCAATTAAAAACAACTTGAATATTCAAGAACCTATAATGGATAAAATAACCGCTATTGACTACTCTGACTCTTTATATTATTTAACTAAACACAGCGAAATTGTTCCAAAATCCTCCGCATTAAAAGCATCATTAATTATTTTAGAAGACGAATCTAATTTATATAAACTATCTGATGCTGATAATAAAACAGAAATTTTCTTCAAGAATATTTATAATTCTATTGATGCCAAACAAGCCTTAATTGAATTAGAGCCTATCGTTAATATCTTGCCATTTGGTAGTATACTGTTTTATATTTTAAAATTTATCGTCAATAATAAATAATATGTATAAAGTTACAGTAAAAGGTTTTGGGCAATTAAATGGCCCAGTAATTATTAATAAAACAGTTGAGATGGACAATAGAATTGCACTTAGTTTTGTTGGAGCTAAAAGATATGATGTAATCACAGATTTTGTAAAAGTGCACTACCCTGGGGTAAAATTTGATCCTAAAAACTTTAGTGTCAACATAGTTGAAATTATAGAAAAAAAGAAAAAAGAATCAAATAAAAAAGCTAACACCGTACAACGTTCAAAAACTGTACATCCTAAAAAAGAACGCAAAGACTTTTCAATTTTGAATTCAGTTAAGAAATCCGTTAGCAATTTTATAGAAGAAGAATTTTCGTCTAATAATTCTGACACATCGGCCTATTTAAAACAACATTATAACGAATACCAAACTAGATTCTTAAATGATATTGAACAAATGGTTTTTGAAAGAGATATTGAATATTCTAAAGAATTTACGAATAAAATCATTAGTAATTTAAAAAAACTAAATACTTTAGAATGTGATGAGCACACAGACCACTTATTTAAAGTACTAAAAATAAAGCTTGAAGAACAAATTAAAAGTATAAATACTACAACGTCTGAGGCTGAATTAAAGTCTTTTAAAAAAGATTTTTTCTTTATAAAAATCAAAAGATTTTTGAAGAAAACATTTAATTCTTAATAGGATACCAAAAGCTATCTAATTATATAATCTACTTTTGAAAGACAACCTAATAACAAATCTATGTATGTCAAATTTAGCTTCTGATCTTTTATTTGGAGTCGCGGTAGCCGATGCACTAGGCGTTCCTGTAGAATTTAAAAGTCCTATAGAAATCAATATGACTTCAGTACAATCCAATTACCAAGATATACCTAATCGCTTCGCTCCTTTTGGTTCTTGGAATAAACCTGTTGGTACCTTTAGTGATGATTCATCCCTTACTTTTTGCACAGCAGAATATTTAGCAGCTGGTCAAACCGATTTGAACGATCTTATGGATCTTTTTAAAAATTGGCTAAAACAAGGCTATTGGACCACAGACGGGCATACGTTTGATGTGGGTAGAACGACTTTACTGGCCATTGGAAACTTTGCCAATGACTACAATTGGAGAACAGCAGGACTCAACACAGAACGCGATAATGGCAATGGGTCATTAATGCGTATCGCTCCTTTACTCCTACCTCTTTTATATGACAAAACAATTACAGACTCCTATCAATATGTTAGTGACTTCAGTAGTGTAACACATGCACATTCTATTTCAGTAGATAGTTGTTTTATCTACTTGCAGTATGCTAAACATCTTTATCACACCAAAGACGCCACACTTGCTTTTGTAAGGGTAAAAGAAGAATTAGCCATGAAATACAATAACAATGTTGTATTTAAACGACTTTTTTCAGAGGAGTTTCTATCATTAGATCCTAGTATATTTAATCCTAGTGGCTATGTAGTAGGAAGCCTAGAAATTGCTTTACATACCTTGCTCACAACAACAAGTTATGAAGAGGCTGTTTTACAAGCTATTTCATTAGGTAAAGACACGGATACCAATGCAGCTATAACAGGGACTTTAGCAGGAATTTTATATGGATATGATAGTATTCCTTTGCATTGGGTAGCACCTTTGAAACGAAAAGAGGATATTGAATCGTTAGCTAATCGATTAAAACTGAAATACAACCAATAAACAGAACAAATAGACCCATCCTATGAGTGAAAAAATAAATATAGAAGCCTACTTCAAAAAAGGTATTTTTGTAATACCAGAGTACCAAAGAGGCTATAAATGGTCCGTAGAAGATACTGAGAAACAAAGTTCATTAGCGTTTTTTATTGATAGTTTAATTACAGCTTACAACAATGGACTCGATCAATATTTTATTGAAGCAGTAACGGTCGTAGAAAATCAAGATATCGTTTTAGTTGATGGACAACAAAGAACAACCTCATTATTTTTAATTTTTGCAGTATTAGAAGATTTTGATTTTATCTCCAACAAATTGAAATATGATGTGAGAGAAGATTCTCACAAGTGGTTAAACAACCTTATCATTGCTAATAAGGGAGAATTTCAACGGATAGATACACAAGACATATTCTATTTTATTAAAGCTTTAGAATTGATTACTTTAAAACTAAAGGAGCATATTACGGATAGCCAAAAGTTTTTAAATTTTGTCAAACAAAACGTTTTTCTATTGTACAACCCTATTCCTAAGGATAAAGCAATCAATACGTTTATTTCTTTAAATGGCTTAAAAGCTGTAATGAAAGAAGAAGAGCTTATTAAATCGGATTTACTAATTAAATCGTCTAGAATAGACCTTCAAAACACTCAAATAGAAACCTCATCAATAGAATGGAAAATCAATGAAGATAGAGGAATACTTGCGAGAAACTGGGATAAATGGTTGTACTGGTGGAATAATTCAAATGTAAAAGCTTACTTCAACACTGGAAGTCATCATCCAATGTATTATTTATTAATTACATATTTCAAGATTCATCACAATACTAAAACGAAAAGAACAATTAAAGATTTCAGTTTTGATAGTTTCAAACATCTATTTTTAGCTGATTCTCAAGAAGCTAAAAAGCATTTTGAAGGCTTAAGAAAATTACAGAAAACTTTCGAAGATCTTTATCAAAATTTTGATTCTCATAACTTTTTAGGTATTATATTAAAAACAAGCGATTCAAGGGAAGATGCTTTACATTACTTTTTAAACCCATTAATCGATAATAAAATACCTTTAGAAGATTATGCCAAATGGTCATTAGTGGGAGCAACTCATCTAGAAATCATAAATAACACTACTGAGAAAATAGATACAATAGACGGATTAGTAGAAGAGGTTGTAACAAAAAAAAGAAAAGCTCAAAAGAATATAAATCTTATCAATGAGAAATATGTTTATAGTAATGCAGATAGTACTGATTTTCCTGATGGTAGGAAAGAATATGCTTTTCGTTTCTTGCTTTTACTGAATATTCTTGAAGATACTAAACTAAAAAGAAAATTTGATTTTTCAATCTGGAACAATCGTTCTTTAGAACACATTTACCCAAAATCAAAAGCAAGTGACCTTAATTTTGAGCAAGTAATTTATAACCAAGCTAGTATCCATTGTATAGGGAATTTAGTTCTACTTTATGGAGATGATAATTCATCATTTGGCCCTAAAACATTCGATGAAAAGAAGATGTCTTATTTTAATACTTCTGAAAAGTTTAAAAGTAGGCATCTATTACATACTATTTCTGTTTTTGCTAAATCACATTGGGCTGAGAGTAATATTACTGAGAATAAACAATCAATTATTAAACAACTAAACATTTATTATGAACTTAATTAATACTCAAGAATACTCTCTTTCACAACTATTTTCAAACCCCTTGCGTAAAATTATTATTCCCGATTTTCAACGCGATTATTGTTGGGGTGATAAAACACATGGTGAAAATAAAACGGATATTATCAGTAATTTTTTAGATACCCTAATTGAAGAGTTTGATACTAATCGGGACGCTGACGTATTACTTGGAAAAATAGATGTTTACGAACATCCAACTAATTATATTTATTTGACAGATGGACAGCAGCGATTAACTTCTTTATATCTGCTACTTGGACTACTTTACAGAGTTGAAAACAAGGAACAACAGAAACAAAAAATCAAAGACTGCTTAATCACAGCTTATCAAGAATCTCGCTTACAATATGCGGTAAGAGAAAGTACGGTGTTCTTTTTACATGATTTAATCCTTGATTTTTGTTTAGAAAACAAAGCCTTATTAGAGGATCAATACAATCAGGCTAAACAAGAAAAACGAATTAAAAATGATGAAACTCTAATTGCATATACAATTAAAAATCAATCCTGGTATTTTTATGAATATAATCAAGATCCTTCAATCCTAAGTATGTTATCAACTTTAGGTGCCATTCAAAAGAAAAAAGAGTTGCTACAAGCTGAAGGATTTTCAACTTTTTTACTAGAAAAAATTAAAATTCAATACTATGATGTACAAAGCAAAGAACATGGCGAAGAGCGATTTGTAATTATCAATACCACTGGTAAAAGTCTAACCGCATCAGAAAACATCAAACCTATATTATTAGCCAATGTTAGTAATCCTGAATTAGCAAATCAATGGGAAGATAGAGAAACCTACTTCTGGCATAATAGAGATAGCAAAGAAGTAATAGCGGATCATGGGGTAAATGATTTTTTGACTTGGTGTTTTCAAATTATTGATCAACAACAGGATATTAACCTTATCAAACAAGCAAAGCTTAGACTGAAGGAGAAAAAAAATGAAGGATATTTAGTAGAAATACAACATTTATTCAATGCTTTAAAACAACTCATTGACTATCTTACTGATGATAGATTTCAAACCCAATTTAAATTTGTCAATGATACTATAGTACAAAACATACAAAATCTAAGAAGTCTCAACAAGGATAAGCAACATAATATTTTACTTCCCTTGCTCTTTTTCCTTTCGAAATTTCAAGGTGAAAAAGAAAATACCTATCGTTTTTTAAGGAGATTGCGTAAAAATTATTTTGATTTACAATGGAGTGATCGAAACAACAACTATGTCGATTGGCGCTATATATTACAAATGATTGAGGCTTCAGATTCTATAGAACAACTTTTACAATTTGATGCTCCTATTCGTTCCATTCAAAATGTAAGTTTAAACAAATGGTTTAATGAAGAAGAAAAAATAAAACTAAAGTTAAAGCCGTACCAAGATCAAATAGAGCAATGGGAAGATCATGAAAATTTCATGGGTGATTTGTCCTTTTTGTTCCAAACTAATTTAACTAGTGAGGGGAATACCGAAATTCCACAACTCGATAGTAATTTTTCTTTCAACTTAGAAAAACTACAAGAAGAATTCAGGAACTACCAAGCCACCATAGATTTAATAAAATCAGAAGAATCAGCTCAAGAGAATACTTCTTTGGCAAATATGTTTAGATTATTTCGTTTCTATATAAACTGCAATACAGTTGATCACATACATTATTCATCATGGGATTTTGAAGGCGTATTATTTTCAACTTTAAACAGAGAGCACTTATTCAAACTTGATTTCATGAAATTGCTAAAAACCTCTGATTTATTGGTTTATTGTACTTCTTTCATTAAAAATAAAATAAGAGAAGAAGATCTTTTTAATCTTGAAGCTTTTACAGTTGACAAATTTATCAAGGCATGGCTAACGCTAAAAGTATTTTATGCAAATGAACAAGGTACATTATTGGCTTTTTACGATGGAAATGATACAGGAGTTTCTGCCTATATAGAGAAAGACCGCAATAGGTTGATGAGTACGGAAGAATTTTCACTTGGTAATTCTATTTGTGGATTTGCTGTTAAAAACCCAAGTAATTATGTTCATTATACATCAATTGAGCATTGGTGTAAATCTACTATTATTGACACTCCTTTTTCTGAGGTGGCTTTTGAAGAAGCAAATAGAACAGTTGAACAAATAGAGAAAAACAATACAACGATACAGTATATTATTAACTCCTTAATTAAAAATACCTAATACTAATCAGCTACTACTACTTAAGGCTATTTAAACAATAAATCATTAATCCGTGCAAAGAATTAAAATTAAGAACAATAACATTTTAGTATTATCTGATACCCATGGTAAACATCGTTTAATCGAAGTTCCAGAAAACATTCAAATCATAATTCATTGCGGTGATATCTGTAATGCAGGCGATATGGATGAAATTGCTGACTTTTTTGATTGGTATGCTCAATTAGACATACCCCATAAAATCTTTGTACATGGCAATCATGATTTACCTTTTGACTTAGTACCCGATTGGGGTGAGAGACTGATTCCTGACTCTATTATTTGGTTAAATAATCAACTGACTATATGCAATGATATAAGCATCATGGGAATCAGTTCTTATCCTTTTTATACTATTATTGACCCAATGAATCAAGTTGATATTGTGGCATCCCATTATCCTCCCTCTGGCATTTTAGACCATGGTTTTGGTCATCAAGATATTAGTACTTTTATCTTTAAGCTTCGTCCAAAATACCACGTATTTGGTCATAATCATGCTGGTTATGGAAGCAGTAAACAGCAAAATATTCAGTTTATTAATGCATCTATTTATTCCGTATTAGGACAAAAAGAGCATGAATAACGAAGCATACGCGCATCATAAAAAATAAAGACGATAGCATTATGTATATAAAACCTAAAAAAAATAAGAAATGGCAACACTCAAAGCACAAGTTTTTGATCTAGAATTCTGTTATTATGACTTAAATAATTGTGATGAAATAGAATATTCCTTTGCCATCTTATTAAATGAAAAATCACTATTTAATCCTGCCATTTTAAACAAAGATACGTATGCAATTAGCAAAGATAAATTTAGAATTACGGATTGCGATGATCGGGATTGGCTTCATCTTTTTTTTCTTGATCTTTTAAAAACTAAAAAAGGGAGTAGTTATGAAACAATAGAGCCTCCTACCTGGAGATTTCAAGCCATCACTTGGGAAGAAAAAAAAGAAGAAAAACAAAAATCACGAAGCAATACACCGATAAAAGTGAGCAATGAAAATGGAGAAATTATCGATCTGCCCTATGATGAAATCAACAGTATGTTTTCCTCTCTTTTTGAAGAAGATATAGAGTTTATCATCACATTTCCTCACGAAATATTTGATACCCCTGAGTATTCCACTTTAAAGCTCTCCTTTCAAACCAATTTTTTTAACTTGATTCAATTTCTAGAAGAGTTTCAAAAAGAAATGGATCAATTTTATAATCTTCATCGAAATAGAATTGAATATTTAGGCAAAGGAATTTTCAAAAGTAAAGGAGATTATGACTAAAATTAAGACCTAATCGACAAAATGATACGGTTTGAATAGAAAATAAAAGGACTGTGGATATTTACTTTTTAACTAAACACAAATTTTCAGACAGCATATGAAAGAAATTAATGAATTACAAGTGAAGTTTTCTAATGCTGAAGCAGGTTGGATTGACCTATTGTTTAGCTATAACAATACAGTTGTAAAAGAACGTATCTCACATTGTTTTGATCCACTCCCTCAATTGAAAATTTGGCTCGAGAGTATTGTTCTTGGCGCTGAGCAAACATCTTTTTCATATAATAATGAAGGCGCTATTATAAAATTCGATTTTGAACGATGTATTTCTTTTGAATCTGTTTCTTCTGATTTAACAAATGCATACAGGGCTAATCCAATTGAAATTTTCACGGTATCCTATCCTGCTTACCAAAATGATAAGTATGGAACCTATGCAACCAAAGAAGAGCTACTAGCTTACCCTACACAAAGTATGAATATACAAGATGATATCCTACTTAGAGTAGCAATAACCCGCACACAATTAGTAGCTTTGTTTTACACAGGTTTACAGCAATTTTTCAATTCTATAGACTATGATCCACAAGAATGGGAATATCACCGTACAGGTGATAAACTGAGTAAGAAACTCAATTTAGACTACCCAAATCTTCTTCAGTATTGCGAAACATTATCGAAGGAGGACCTTTTAGAATTGTTTCAATCGATTGAAGCGTCAGAAGCTTATTGGAATCTAAAAAGCGATTTCGAAGAATTTGAAAATCTAACAACAAGTCAAAAAAAAGATATGATTCAAGACCTTCTTGAAACTAACGCAAATCCCTATGATGGATCTTCTTTCTTCGATCTGTATTCTAAAATAATTGAAATTTTCTTAGATTGTAATGCATTAGATTAAACCAACGGATAGAACAGTATTTGTAGTTTTAAGACATAACTACTATTATTTAGCAAACTGTTTATTTTTATTAGTTTAGAAAAAAAAAATCTACTTTTCAGAACTAAACTTCTTTAAAAAAGAAGTGTCAAATATCCAGAACTTCTATTCATTCCCTAATTACCAATTCCTCACCAAACTCCCCTATTCCTTCCGATAAAATTGTTAAAATTTATCAGTTGATTTTCGTTTGAATTACTTTGAAAAAAGTGTGGTACAAAAACATTCAAAATCGGTGTAAACCCCTATGAATGCTAGGGTCTGATTTATTGTATCGGACAATTACAAGTAGTAAAAACAGGAATACAAAAAAAAATAGCTGATAATAGGGATTGCCACCTCAACAAAATATCAGTCCTATTGAAACATAGAGCAGAGACTACTTTAGCAAAATAAAAGCAATAGCAGGGCAAAAAAACCGAAACTTTGCTGACGAAGAATATCCTTAAGAAGTAAGAAAACTGTTTTTTTTAACCCAATGGAAAACTTTTATGCACGAATATCAACGTAGCAAACTTTGCATAATAATAAATTATACCTCTTAAAAAAAAACTTTTTAAGAGGTATAATTTATTGTATTACACGATTTCCATTAACAATCGAGTACGATCATAGGGTGATTCCCAAAACCTTCTGATTTTTGTTTCCAAATTATTCTCCTTTCGTACAGCTTCATCATAAGAGTCTTCGGGAAATAAATCTACCTGATCGGATTGAATTGAAATTGAAAAATGATCCATTTGATCACTGAAATAGCCTTCGTCTTTTAAATCGCGTAAGACATCTAAAAATAGTAAATCCAAGGCTTTAAAATCCATATCAGTTTTACTGTTGAGCAAAATTTCATCTAGCGGAATCGCTTGTTGATAGTCCATTTTTTCAGGCGTCCACAATGCATCATAATCGATGGTTTCTTCATTAATTTTTAATTTAAATGTCTGTAAACTTCCCGCATATAAATGATATATATTACTCACTTTATCTTTTGCTATAACTAGGCCGTATACGTGATCCTTATTGTTCGACACCGTTGCTTTTACTTGATTAAAATGCGCGATAAAAGTGTTTTTCAGGGTCGTTTTATACGCTTGCATACGTTCATAAATAGCATTAATTTGTTGTATCCGTTCAAACAAATTAGAATCTACTCCCTCAACCGCTTGAAGTAACATGTCAGAAAAAGTCGTTTTTATATCAATCAACTGATCGTCTTCTAGTAGGAATAACTGCTGATTTTCCATATGGGCAACAAGTAGATTTTCATTGTATGCATCTCCTATTGCAATATAATCAGCAAATCCTAATTCCTGAATCATTTCATTTTGCGCTATAAAATCATCTTCCTCATTAAAGATTATCCAAAATACATTGTCATTAAATCCAAAAATGTTGATATAGGACGCAAAAAAGTCAGGTATATTTTGTTCTAAATGCTCATTTAACGCTTTGATTTCTTCTAAATCAAGTCCTTTTCCTTTTTCAAATCGGTCAGTTTGCACCAATTGATCTATTATCTTCTGCATAAATTGTGTTTTGTGATTTTTCCTTTTCAAATTAAAGCTTTTAACCTGTACCATTTACCCCCTATAATCAGTGATTTTGTTCTGATTGTTGAGGGTATAACAGTAGGAAAATCTGTTTAATCTCTTGATTTTCCCTTATTCGAAAGAAAATTTTATTTGATTTTTTCGCTATAACGAACAATCCCAACCTTGGGAAAGCACAGGGTATTAAAGCATTGAATGAAGATTCATAGGGAGTTACTGTGTATGAAAATGAAGAAGTACAAGTTACAAAGATTGTCGATGAATCGAATGAGCTTAGAATTGCAAAGTAATCCACCAGTAACAACAAGCAGACAATGAATACGTATATGCTAAGCCCGAAATAAGAAGTTTATTGCTGTGGATTTATACTGCCATGTTCATTAAAAGTATATTCAACCTCCCCTGTTTCATCTGAAATATTGAACTATTTCGCTTTTTAAACGAAGCTACACAATTACATAAATTGAATGAAGATTAAATTTTATCATGTTACAAAAACGACAAAAATGTAACACGTTATTTTATCATGTTACAAAAACAGCAAAAATGTAACATGTTATTTTATCCTGTTACAAAAACGACAGAAATGTAACACGTCATTTTATCCTGTTACAAAAAATAGAAAAAAATAACTTAAATGCGTTTATATGAAATACCTCGAATCACAAATAGAATTGTTAGCTTTACTAATCGGGTAAATGGTCTTTTAGTCAAATCTCGTATCAACGTATTTCTGATATGATTTTTTCTACTTTGAGATCAAGTAGAAAAGAATTTCATCTTATTCCTTTCTGTGAAAAATGACATAAAAAAGAATACAAACCCACCAATCTTTCTCTATTACAAAAGCTGGTAGTCCATAAACAACTTCAACTTTTTTTAGTACAGCAACTCTTTGTACTTTAGATAAATTAATCCACATACTCCTGTTTATAATAAAGTTTTTTAATTTCTTTTTGAATCCAAACTGGAGCAAATTTCAATTGAGATTCTACCACCTGTTGATCTATTTTGTCAATAGTTAATTTAATGACATTTAAAAAAGAATCTGTAATTTCTTTTTGCCCCTTCTCTTTAAAAGCCTGTACTACTAAATGTAACAGATTATCTTTTATCATAAGATTTTTAGGGACAGTCCTCTTAAAATTAATCTTCCTATTTCCAATCTTAATTTCTCTTTGAGATCCTTCAGTCAAATAAACAGTCTTTAAGGGGATCTGGGTTGTTAATCCTAATAGATACAACGCTAATACACCAGTTGGCGCTATACGCACCTTATCTCTTTTTGCAATCTCATTTGCAATTTCCTCTATACTAGGATAAATTGTTCCTAATAAAGAATCTTGCTTTGGTTTTATATAAATACCATGGGCTAATCGTTCAATAAGATTTTCTTTTTCTAAACGAGAGAGTACTTGGCGAATATTGTCAGCTGTGCCATATTTAACAAAATCATTAGCGAAAAAAATTTCTCCACGCTTAGATTTAGAAATCTTCTCTACTATCTGATTACTAATAGATTCATTCATAAAAAAAGATTTACATTTGTCACAAATTTAATCAATATTTGTGACAAATATCTCTTTCAGTTAATCAAAATATTTGTTTATCGCGTCAAACTAATTTAAAACGTATTACTCCTTATTTATCAAACAAAAACTCTGTAGTCAAATCCTTCCGCAAAACGTATGCCCCCGAGCAAGTACATCTTGTATAATCTAATTATTTTTCTACAGCGTCAGAGATTAACTTTTTATAGTTATGAGGATATAAATCAGCGATATTCTTATGATTGATAGATTGAATATTTTCAAGAACATATTTAAGCCATTGGTATGGATTAATATCGTGCTTTTTGCAGTTAGCAAAAAACATATACGCCATTCCCTCTATCATCAACACTAAATCACTCCAACTAATTTGTGTCCGATTATGCGCAAAGTATTAATGAACTCTTCTACTACTACGTGCAAAACTGTACGGAACGAACAGATGATATGCTATTAACGTCTACGGATATTAGTAGTATCCTAGAAGTGGTACATACTTTTCAACAACTGAAGGCGCCTTTGGATTAGATTGGTGAGATTTGGTGAGATCGGTGAGGTTGGTGAGGGTTGGGTGAGGTTTGGTGAGGTTTGGTGAGATTTGGTGAAATCGGTGAGGTTTGGTGAGGTTTGGTGAGATTGGTGAGGTTTGGTGAGATTTGGTGAGATTTGGTGAGGGTGTTGAGTCACGCATTTCCTTTTTCTACTCATCACAAAAAAAAGGATGCTCATAACGAACATCCTTTTTTATATTGTATTAAGCTTTAAAGAAAGCGCGTATCGCTGTTGCAATTCGCTCGCGTTCTTCTGCTGTCATATTACTTCCTGATGGTAAGCACAATCCAATTTCGAATAACTCTTCCGCTACAGTTCCTCCGTAGTAAGGAGCATCTTCGAAAATAGGTTGTTTATGCATCGGTTTCCACAACGGACGTGTTTCGATTTCTTCTTCTAACAACGCTAAACGCAATTGTTCTCTATTTTTTCCACAAACGGCTTCATCTATTGTAATACAGCTCAACCAGTGGTTGGAGAAGTAATCTGCTGAAGGTTCTGAAAATACAGTTACGCCCTCAATAGAAGCGAATAGTTCTTGGTAGAACGCATGATTTGCACGACGAGCGGCAATGCGGTCGTTTAATACTTCCATTTGCCCTCTTCCTACTCCTGCCAAAATATTACTCATGCGGTAGTTGTATCCGATATGGGAGTGTTGGTAGTGTGGTGCGTTATCTCTTGCTTGTGTAGACAAGAATACAGTATGATCTTTTTGTTCTTTGGTGTTGCAAACTAAAGCACCTCCACCAGAAGTAGTGATGATTTTGTTTCCGTTAAAACTCAATCCTGCCATGGTTCCAAATGTACCACATTGTTGTCCTTTGTACGTACTTCCTAGTCCTTCTGCCGCATCTTCTAACACAGGAATCTCATAGCGATTGGCTACTTCCATAATAGCATCCATTTGCGCAGGCATACCATATAAGTGAACCGGAATAATTGCTTTTGGTTTTTTACCTGTTGCGATAGTACGGGCTTTAATAGCCTCTTCTAAAGCAACGGGACACATGTTCCACGTTTGTTTTTCGCTATCTACAAATACGGGTTTTGCGCCTAAATAAGCGATCGGATTTGCGGATGCAGAGAACGTCATGGTTTGACAAATTACTTCGTCTCCTGCTTCTACGCCTAGGTTAATTAACCCTAAGTGCAAAGCTGCTGTTCCTGAACTCAAGGCTGCTACTTGAACGTCTTGCCCTAAAAATTGTTCTAAATCACTTTCAAAGCCGTTTACATTTGGCCCTAAGGGAGCCACCCAATTCGTAGCAAAGGCTTCGTTTACATATTTTTGTTCGTTTCCTCCCATATGTGGAGAAGATAACCAGATTTTTGTTTTCATTCTGCTGTTTTTTATCGAATTTGGAAGAGTTAAAGGTAAGGAGTAATTCCTAACGTTTAGGTATTTTTTATGTAATTTTTACGTAATTATACGAATCAAAAAATCCACTCGTAGTGAGTGGATTTTTTGTTATAAAATAAGGCATCTCAATTTAAATCTAATTACCTATGCTTTATCCAAAATATTTTCATAAACACTAACAATTTTGGAATTAGCATCAAGTAACATCACAATATGCAATACAAAATATGAATCTTTATTTCTGTCATATCGGTCTAAACTATAATCCATAACATAATCTAATACATAATAGCCGTCAATTCTTTTTACTCGAAAGGTGTCCCATCTAATCTTATGATTAACCTTTCTAATATTAAATGTTTTATTATAGTCTTTAGCTAAATCAATGACTTCATCAACCGAAATATTATATTTTGAATAGTATCGATACATATGAGGTTTATAAAAAGTAGCCAAAGATGCATAATCTTTATCTGACAAGGTTTCATAATACCTATATACAAAATCCATAAGCTCTTTTTCTGTCCAATTTCTAGCAATAGAAGACTGTACCGTATATGGTTTTATATTTTTATATTTTTCGATAGGTAACTCCTTTATATTAACTGCAAAGTTCAAATTACCTTCACCAACCCCTTTTGTTGTGATTCCTATTACCTCACCATTTTCATTTAACAAAGGGCCTCCACTACTTCCATGGGTGATATCTGTCGTTGTTTGTATCAAACTACTATTACGGCGATACCCTGAAACAATACCTTTTGACAGAGTAAATGAAAGACCTCTTGGTGTACCAATAGTAAAGCATTCATTCCCGATTTCAGCTGGAATACTTGCTATATCAGCGTAACTCATAGTATTCTCCTCTCCGATGCGAAATAAGACATAGTCATTTTCTGCATCATAATCATAAATCTGAGTAATCATAAATTGATTTCCTAGATAGTTTTCAGCATAAAGATTTGTAGCATTTTTAAAAACATGATAGTTACTAATAGCTAAACCATACTTATCAATAACAAAGGCACTACCCTGTGATCCATTTGATTCATTATAGGCGTAAATGATATAAACACTCTTTTTTAACTCAGTATATAAGTCTTTTAAATCTTTTTTACTAGTTTCATCAGTAGTATTAGAAAAGCGTTTAGCTTCGTCTAACATTCTTAATTCTTTCTCTTTTAGATTAAGCTCTCTCTCGCGAAGTTCTATCTCCTTTTCTTTCAGTCTATTTTCTGTTTCATTTATTTTTTCTTGTCTATACTGATTACAAGAAAAAAGAAAAAAGAAACACAAAAAAAATATAATCGTTTTTATTTTCATCCCATTAAATCATTTACTTTTAACCGAAGTCAACCTAATCCGTATTATATCTCATTATCTTCGCTGGATTTCCTACCACAACGGCATTATCTGGAACATCCTTAATTACAACAGCACCTGCGCCGATTGTACACCACTTTCCAATCTTAACTCCTTGTATGACACATGCACCAATTCCTACATGCGTACCTTCCCCCACCTTAACATTACCGGCTAATGCAACATTAGGAGATAAATGAACATAATCTTCTATTATGCAATCATGATCTACTGAAGCATTGGTATTCACTATACAATGTTTACCAATATATACACTACTATTTACGGTAGCTCCCATCATTACTACACTTCCTTCATCAATACTTGCTCTACTACTAATGTTAGCCTTTTTTGAAATTAAAGAGACGTATTTTAAATGCGAGTTCTTTTGAACTATATCTTTTCTTACCTTGTTATTTCCAATACTAATTACAGCCTCACCCTGAATGTCACTAGCAGAATTTGCTAGTATCCTATAGCTGAAAATAGCATTGATACTAGTATTACCATCAATAAATCCTTCGATAGGAATATTAAGTTCCTCTGCAATTTCGGCAATTACTTTACCATGGCCACTTGCTCCATATAAATACATCTTATTCTCTTTTAATTTTTTCCATTAAATGCTTCAACCGTTGCTTGTCCTTCTTGTGAGATTCCTTCTCGTACAAAAACTTTTTTTATGGTTAAAAAAAATATTTTCACATCCAAACTAAAACTTAGCTGATCCACATAATATACATCCAACTCAAATTTCTTTTTCCAAGAGATAGCATTACGTCCATTTACTTGCGCCCATCCGGTAATACCTGGTCGAACATCGTGTCTACGCTTCTGTTCTGCATTATACAAAGCAAGGTATTGCGGTAAAAGCGGACGAGGTCCAATTAAACTCATATCACCTTTCAGTACATTGATAAGCTGGGGTATCTCATCTAAAGATGTTTTTCGTACAAATGCCCCAATAGGTGTTAAACGCTCCGCATCGGCTAAGAGATTTCCATTAGCATCCTTCTTGTCATTCATCGTCTTAAACTTGACGATTTTAAAGATGCGCTCTCCCTTTCCTGGACGAGCCTGAAAGAAAAAAGGCTTTCCTTGATTGGCAAAAAATAAACCAATCACAACAAAGATAAAAATAGGGCTCAACAAAATCAATCCTATCAAGGCCGCTAAGAAATCGAATACTCTTTTGAAAAAATGTTTGTACATCACTACTATTAAGATTTATATTGTTGTATCAAATCTGTATATTCAGTTAAAAGAGCTTCCCACACCACTTTTTGTTCATAACGTTCTACAATCATGCGACGGCTATTCTTTTTTAAACGATTATAAACTTCAATTTCTCGTAAAACGGTAAGCATTGCATTTACAATAGCATCAACATTTTTAACAGGAATAATAAGCCCATTAACTCCTTCCTCTATGATTTCATTACAACCATTAATATTAGACACAATACAAGGCAATTCCATAGCACCTGCCTGCATAACAACATTTGGAAATCCCTCACGATAGCTAGGAAAAACTAAAGCATGAGACAGTGCTAAATATGGGCGAACATCTTTTTGAAACCCTACACTAATAATATTTTCATTATGTTCAATCTCTAATAAAGCTCTTTTACTTAATGGATCTAATTTAGTTTCTAGTGGTCCTACTAACAATAATTTAGCGTGTACATTATGCTTTGAGATAATTATAAAAGCTTCTATCAACTCATTGATTCCCTTATCTCCTACTAACCGACCAACAAATACATAAATAAAATCACTAGAACTAAAGCCTAATTCATTTTTTAATTGTTCAACAAAACTAGAATCTATTGCTTCTTTAGAAAAGAAAGCGGTGTCAATACCATTTGAACTTCCTTGTGCAATCACTTTTAATTTAGAAGTAGCAACAAATTTTTCTTGAATGATAAAATCATATAACCCCTGTGAATTAGGATATACTTTTGTAGCGGCAGCATAGGTTAGTTTTTCCACCCAATTTAAAACTCTGCGTTTTGTACCTGTTGCCTCCATTAATGGCAAGCCTGCTACAGTATGTAAACGAATTGGTACCCCTGCGAGTTTCGCTCCTAACATCCCCACTATACCCGCTTTTGGTGTATGGGAATGAACAATAAGTGGTTTTTCTTTCTTGCACAATTTATAAAAAGCGATTAAAGATTCTATATCTTTAATCGGAGAAATCGTCCGTGTCATCTCTAAGGGCACCACACGAATTCCTTCGTCCAGTTGTATCTCTTTTAATTCATTTCCTTGTGAAGATACACCAACTACTTCAAAACCGTTATGACTCATAAAACGGTGTTGCCCTTTTAAAAGGGTTTTTAAAGAAATTGGAACCGTTGTTATACGAATCAACTTTATTCTACTCATTAAGACAATAAATGTTTTATATTATTTTTTACTATTCTAAACTTTCCACTACTTTCGACAGAAATTTCCGTAACATACTTAATTTTTATATCCATCTCATATCCAACTCTATCTCTCCAATTCTGAATAAACTTAGCTTCAATATCTTTAGTGAAAATTGCGTTGTCAATTTCTATTAAAATAAGAATACTATTTAATTCGTTTTGTATTGCTTGAAAACGAATAATACCTTGTGTGTCCTTTAACGTATTAGATACATTACCTAAATTAATTTTTCCATTCATAGGAGAGTATATAAAATCATCTATCCTTCCTAAAATCTCTCTAACAAGTGGGTTATTATTACCACACATACATTTTTTTGATTCATCCTCTAAAACTAAGGTATCACCAATATCATATCGTACTAAAGGAGTTCCTTCCGTTGTAAAACTTGTTACAACTAATCTACCTGATTTAACAGAATTATTATCTTCATCTAAAACTTCAAATATTCCGCTCTGCAATTCTAAATGTAAATTTCCAATGACGCACTCAAAAATAAAAGGAGCACCTTCTGATGAAGCATATTGATTATACATCTTACATTTAAAAAAAGTCTCAATTGTATGACGCATTTCAGATGTAATTGTTTCAGCCGTAGGAAAGATAGCTTTTGTGATTCCTTCAGGATAAGCGTACTTGTTTTTTAAACCAAATTTAGCTATTTCTAGAATTGTAGATGGAAAACCTACCATAAACTCAGGTTGAAATCTAATTAAATCTTCAACATAATATTTGAGATAGTCCTCTTTCACATGAAAAGTAGAATAATAGCGTACCTTATAAAAAAAATCTGTTTTCCAGAATCTTCTCTTACTAATATCACGATTAACTAATAAATTTTTCCCAGAAAACCATGCTGTTTTTTTTCCTAATTTATAATCGAAACGATTTCTAAAATCATCTAGCATTGCAAATCGTTCTTGCATATTTCTTTTAGTATAAATTACTTCTAAAGATTTTCCTGTAGTACCTCCCGTTTTTGAAATAGTACCTTCTTTTTTTGATAATGTGTATAAATCAGCAATATTTTTTCGAATATCTTCCTTACTGATAATAGGCAACTTAGCTAAATTTTCTAACTTAACACACTCATAGTCTTTATAAAAACCTGAATTACCAATTGCAAAATTAATAAAACTAGAAAATCTATCTTGTTGAATAGCTTTTAAATCCTCCAAGGAGAGGTTTCTATTTGTCTTAAAAATAGATAAGTATTTCTTATATTCTTTCCCATATCTTTTTTTATATGCAAGAATATTAAATAAAGAAACTAAACAATTTTGAAAAAAATTAGGAAGCAAGCTGTATATCTTGTCTTTCATTTGATAAAAAATTTGCAATTATTAATATAGATAATATCCAAATCCAAAATTGAATTTGAGAGAATGAATGTGTTCCTAACAACAATAAAAATATATAAGCAATAATACCTAAATCAGTTTTAAAACTATATAATAATATAAATAAAGCGAATAAAAACATGAAACCTAATAAATATCCCTGCTCAATAAATAAAGCGGAATATGTTGATCCTTTATTATCTTTAATATCCATATTAGCATAACCAATTCCAAGAACTACTTGCCAATCATCTAAACTCTCTTGTACTTTATTAGTATTTCCTACTCGATACTGATATGAACCACTTTCCTCATAATTAACAGTTTTATTAAAAATATAGTCAAAATCTATAATCTTACTATTGATAACAAACAATCCCATGCAAGCTATTAATGAAAATATACCAAGCTTACGCCAAATATTAAATTTAGAATAGTAAAAAAAGAAAACTAAAATAAAAACTATTAAATAAACTAAACCTGAAGAAGACATAGATAATAGTACACTAGTTAAAACTATAACATCAATTGTATTAACTTTCTTTTTAAAGTAGATATAGATACTCATAAAAGTCAATATAAAAAGTGAATAGGATGCAGGTTCTGAATATAATCCTGACGCTCTAATAGCAGTATCTATATTAAATTTCCCCCCCATATTCCTAGATGAATTCCCTGTTATAGGTTGGATTAAATCTACATAATGACCTGCAATATTGAATAATAAAAACTGTATATAAAAAAAGGTTGCATGAAGATAGACAGTATACTTTATACCTACAACTAATCCTTTTACATTATTTGAGAAAAACGAAAAAAACAACAATGCATATAATATGGCAATATAAGTACCTACAATTCTCGGTATATGTATATCAACAGCATTATTTAGAATACTAATAATAAATGAAATTGAAATAAACATCCCAAAAAAAAGAAAAAATATATTTATATTTAAATTCCTTACAAATCTAAGCCTCTTTTTCTTGAAGCAAAAAAATAATAAAAATAAACTTACAAAGTCAAAAATTCTTATACCCCCCAAAGATGGGAAATAAAAACTTAAGAGTGATCCAAAAAAAATAATTAATATTTCGTATTTGAATTCTTTTATTTCAGATAATTTAAACATTTTCTATAACTTCATTCAACTGGTTATATATACTATTTAATGAATAAGCTTTTACTCTTTCTAAACTCCTTTGAGAAAGTAATGCTCTTAAATTTTGATTTTCCGACAATTCTTTAATCGCCTTACTTAATGCTAAATCATCATCAACATTAATTAAAATTCCATATTTTACTATACAAAACTCCCCATTAGGAATATCAACACTAATATTTTCATTTAAAATCTCCAATGGACCAGACATGCAGTTAGTAGATACAATTGGTAAACCACAGTTCATAGCTTCCAAAATGACATTTGGAAATCCCTCAGAATTTGAAGTTAAAACAAAGAAAGATGCCTTACTCAAATAGAAATTTACATTACTAACAACCCCTGTAAAATAAATATTTTTTAAATTACATTGATTGATATAATCTTCTAAAACATTTTTATGAGGTCCATCTCCAACAATAGTAATGCTAAAATCAATATTATTCTCTCGTTGAATCGCCTTTAATAACAATATTGGATTTTTTATATCAACTAATTTACCAACGTATATAATATCATTTCCTAGATCAGTATTATAAGCTACTCCAGATGAAAGTTCAATAGGATTATAAATTACTTTCATAGGTATAGATACCTTGAAGTTATTTTTTAAATCATTGTTAATATACTGTGAATTAGAAAACAATAAATCAGATTTATTATAAAATATTGGAAACAAGAGCTTATATAGTTTAAATCTAAGAATATTCGATCTATATGCAATTGAAGGAAAGCATCTTTCACTAATAATTACTTTTAGCTTTGGGTTAAAATACTTCATACACCCATTGATTAAATTAGGTCTTGTCAAAAAAGATATACTAACATCAATATTATTCTTATTTAAAAATTTCCAATATTTGTAAAGCATAATAAAAAAGCTGAAAATTTTTTTAAAAAAGCTTGTATTTCCTTTTGATAAAAAAACTATTTCAACCTCTTTAGGTATATTAAAATGAATTTTATCATTCATCAAAATGAGATATACATGATAATCTTCATGCAGTTTCTTTAATAGCAAACTAATCACTTTTTCGGCACCTCCTGATGATAAATTAATAGCAAAGATTCCTACTTTTTTTTTCATATACATATATTATTTCTTGATAAATTTATCATCTGATAGACTTAGAAGAAATTCTTTCTTTTCATTATAATTCATTTTTTTTGTAGGTAAACTAGCTAATTTAATTCTCTCTACAAACTCAAAAGTATCTCCTACAATTTTCCCTGGATTACCTACACAAACTTTTCCATCAGGTACAGATTTTGTAACTATAGTCCCTGCTCCAATAATAACATTATCACCTATTGTGATTCCCGCCATTATTTTTGAGTCTTGTCCAACATAACTATAATCTCCTATTTCAATCTTCCCAAAAAAATCTAAGTCTTCTTTTATCCTTTGTCTTTGGGCCCAAATACCACCATGAGTAAAGAAACTCACACCTCTAGCAATTCTACAATTACTACCAATTTTTATCAAATATGGTTCAGAACTAAAGTTTTTTGTTGAAATCATGCAATTTTCCCCAATTTCCACTCCTATATAACGAGCATACTTTTCACATGACCAAAATGTTCTTCTATAAACTTCAAATATTTTTTTTATCATTTTACTTAAAAAGTGTTTTAAAATTAAACAAAGATAATGTCTTTTGAACCCCAAAAAGGTATAGTAACACAAAATTCACAACTAGAAAAACAGGTAGTACAGCTAATGTAAAATAACGTTTTAATTCAAATATTTCAATTAAAAAGAAAGTGAACAACAAAGCTAGAATAGAAGCAACTACTATTTTTATAAAATTAATTATTTCATATTTAGAAACTTCGTCTACAATTTTCCTAGAATAATAAAAATTAATAAAGTAACTCACTACTGATGTAAAAATAAACCCATACAACAGCAATTTTATATCTTGATAATATACCCCAAGAATAATTGTTATAATTTGAATACTTTTTTTCAAAAGTTCCAAATACAAAATCTTATGAGTTTGATCAAAAATTTTAAAAATATTTCTATTAACCATTTCTTGCAAGGTAAAAAAACCAGAAATGATTAATACACGCAAATAAAAAACAGATCCTAACCATTTCTCCCCTAGCACCGTGTATATAATTTCATCAGCATATAAGTAAATTAAGCAAGTCGTCAGAGATAATACAATTGCACATAACTTTGCGATAGTATTATAATGCTGTTTAAATAATGATATAGTATTTTGAAATTTACTTAAATGTGAATAAAATACTTGAAGTATGACTAATTTATATACAGTATCAGGAGCCTCTTGAAGCTTCTTTGCTTGATAATAGAATCCTACCTGACTAACAGAAAAATATTTTCCTAAAATCAACTGATAAACATTATCAAAAATTGCATTTAAAAGAGAAGCTAATGTCGTAAATAGACCAAATGAGGACATTTCTAAAAATGATTCTTTAGAAAACACAATAGTTTTTAGTCGACCTTCCTTAATCCATAAAATTACCATTAAAAAAAAGGCAGATAAGACCTGCATAGCTATAATTGCCCAATAACCACCTCCAATATAGGCAATATATACAGCTATTAAAACTGCTAATAGAAGAGAAATAAACTTATATAATCCTCGTTGTTTAAACTTCATCTCTCTAACCAGTCGAGCATTTTGAGTTATTGTAAAGGCATTGATAAGTAAAATTGACGATAATACTATTAGAACTAACTTAAGTCCTTCTAAATCATAGAAATCTGCAATAAAAGGCGATATTAGAACAAGCAAAACACCTAGCACTATACTGACAATCAGATTAAATATAAAGATGGTTGAATAATCTTCCTCCCTAATATTTTCTTTTCGCACTAATGCTCCACCCATTCCGCTTTCTATTAGAACATTAAAAATTCCAACAAAAAACATTCCTATGCCTACAACCCCAAAATCTTCAGGGGAAAGAAGTCTTCCTAAAATTATCATTCCGGCAAGCCCTATTAAGACATATCCTACTTGACTCGTCATTGCCCAGAAAATGCTTGACAGTAATTTCTTATCCACTTATTTACAAAATTATAGTCTACTATCCACGCCTGCTGTCAACAATCCTTTCACATCGTATACGATAGCCGTGTCTTTTTTCAGCTTATCTATATCTAAAGCTAACAATTCTTTGTGAGCTACCCCTAGTACTACCGCATCATATTTGGCTTGAGGCAAAGTAGTATGACTTGTTACGCCATATTCGTGCATCACTTCAGCAGGGTTTGCCCATGGATCATAGGTCGTTACTTGTACGCCATAGTCTTCCAAAGCGGCAATAACATCAACAATTTTTGTATTGCGGACATCTGGGCAGTTTTCTTTGAAGGTAACTCCTAGCATCAACACTTCGGCTTTGCTTACATCAATTCCTTTTTTAATCATGGTTTTGATTACTTGAGATGCAACATATTCCCCCATCGAATCATTTAAACGACGACCCGCTAAGATAATCTCTGGGTGATAGCCTTTCTCCATTGCCTTTTGTGCTAAATAGTACGGATCTACTCCAATACAGTGTCCTCCTACTAATCCGGGTTTGAATGGTAAGAAGTTCCACTTCGTTCCTGCTGCTTCTAATACGGCATGGGTATCAATATCCAACAGGTTGAATATTTTGGCTAACTCATTCACAAACGCAATATTGATGTCGCGTTGTGAGTTTTCAATTACTTTGGCTGCCTCGGCTACCTTAATAGTTGGTGCTAAATGCGTACCTGCCGTAATAACGGCTTTGTAAATATCGTTGACCACTACTCCAATTTCTGGTGTGCTTCCTGAGGTTACTTTTAATATTTTTTCTACCGTATGTTCTTTGTCTCCGGGATTGATACGCTCAGGTGAGTATCCTCCGTAAAAGTCTACGTTGAATTTCAAACCAGATACACGCTCCAATACGGGTACACATTCTTCTTCAGTTACCCCTGGATATACCGTAGATTCATAGATCACGATATCGCCTTTTTTCAGTACTTTCCCTACCGTCTCTGACGCCTTGTACAAAGGTGTTAAGTCTGGGCGATTATGCTTGTCTACTGGAGTAGGAACCGTTACTACATACACATTACAATCGGTAATATCACCTAAATCATACGAACAATACAAGCCTTTTGTTTCGTTTGCTAAAACAGGATTCGTTTTTACCGTTACAGCTTGTAAAATTTCATTTTCTACTTCTAATGTACTGTCTTTTCCTTCTCTCAACTCGGCAATACGCCCTTGGTTGATATCAAATCCCACGGTTGGAAATTTAGTCGCGAATAAACGCGCTAACGGTAATCCCACGTATCCTAGTCCTATTACTGCAATTTTATGTTGTGTACTCATAAATGTATAATGTAATTTTTATTGTTGTATTGTATCTCTTTATTTTTTCTTTTTCTAATTTCTTGCGTTTACAGCATTTCTTTGTGCTCCCAATACCATTTTACAGCTTCTTTTAGCCCTTCACGGATCACGTGGGTAGGTTCATAGCCTAACAATGTTTTTGCTTTATCTACAGAAGCTAAGGAATGAGCTACATCACCTTGACGATTCGGTCCGTGTTTTACTTCAATATTAGCAATGGCTCCGTCGTATTCTGTTAAGAATTCTTTTAGATACCCCACCAATTGATTTAAGTTGGTACGATCACCTACTGCGGTATTGTACACCGTATTCACGGCTTCTTTATTGGTTGTCAACATCGCGCGTTCGTTCATTTGAATGACGTTGTCGATATAGGTAAAATCACGAGAATTCTCTCCTGTACCGTTAATCGTTGGGCTTTCATGCTGAATAAACTGTTTGGTAAACAACGGAATGACAGCCGCATACGCTCCTCTTGTATTTTGACGACGTCCGAATACGTTGAAATAACGCAAACCAATGATTTCAATGCCATACGTTTTAGCAAATACATCGGCATATAATTCGTTCACATACTTGGTTACGGCATAAGGAGACAACGGTTTTCCGATTACCTCTTCTACTTTAGGCAAGGCTGGTGAGTCCCCATAGGTTGATGAACTCGCCGCATACACCATGCGTTTTACTCCCCCATCACGAACAGCCACCAACATATTTAAAAAACCGTTGATGTTCACTTCATTCGAAGTAATGGGGTCGTTAATTGAACGAGGAACAGACCCTAAGGCTGCTTGATGCAACACATAGTCTACTCCTGTTACCGCTTGCTGACAAGTCGCTAAATCGCGAATATCCCCTTCTAGTAATTCGTAATTCGGATTGTTTAAAAATTCTTCAATATTGTGTCGGTAACCTGTGGCAAAGTTATCTAAACAACGTACAAAGTATCCTTGATTTAAGAAGTACTCTGTTAAATTGGAACCGATGAAACCAGCTCCTCCAGTGATTAATATTTTTTTCATACTCTTATTTTCCTCTACCAATGGTATAGACTTCAAATCCTATTTTTTCTAGGGCTTCTTTATCGAGGATGTTACGTCCATCGAATACAAAAGCGGGTTTTTGCATGTGGTTGTAAATGCGAGACCAATCGTAAGTGGCAAACGCATCCCACTCGGTGAGTACGGCAATACCGTGTGCGCCTTCTAGGGCTTTGTACGGGTCTTGGTGTACGGTTAAGTGTTTGCGGTTGGCTTCGGGCGCTCGCGTAGCGAGATAGTCCAAATCGGACAACATCTGCATTTGGGTTACTTTCGGGTCATAGACGTGAATCTGCGCCTCTTCTTCCATCAGTTCGTTCGCTACATAGATTGCTGCTGATTCGCGGGTATCATTCGTGTCTTTTTTAAAGGCCCATCCTAAAAAGGCTATTTTTTTGTCGTTGACGGTATTGAATAAAGTCGTCACGATATTTTCTGCAAAACGGCGTTTTTGGTAGTCATTCATGATGATGACCTGCTCCCAATAGTCGGCTACTTCTTGTAAGCCATAGGAAGAGGCGATATACACCAAGTTGAGAATGTCTTTTTGAAAACAGGATCCACCAAAGCCCACGGAGGCTTGTAAAAACTTCGCTCCAATGCGGCTATCCGTACCGATGGCACGGGCTACTTCGCTTACATCGGCTCCTGAGGCTTCGCATAGGGCTGAAATAGCGTTGATGGACGATACACGTTGGGCTAAAAAAGCGTTAGCAGTTAGTTTAGATAGCTCGGAAGACCATACATTGGTGCGCAAGATGCGCTCCTCAGGTACCCAAGCAGCATAAATATGCGCTAAGGCTTCGATGGCTTCTTTGCCTGCTGGGGTTTCTTCTCCTCCAATCAACACGCGATCAGGGTTCATTAAATCACTTATCGCCGTTCCTTCCGCTAAGAATTCGGGGTTGGACAAGATTTGGAATTCAACACCATTGCCCGTTTGATCTAAGATACGCTTAATGGCTTGTGCTGTACGCACAGGTAAGGTTGATTTCTCAACTACTATTTTATCGGTTTTAGCTACTCGTGCAATTTGACGAGCACAAAGTTCGATGTACTTTAAATCAGCCGCCATTCCCTTGCCTTTTCCATAGGTTTTGGTTGGCGTATTAACCGAAATAAAGATCATATCGGCTTCGTCAATGGCTTGATCAACATTGGTATCAAAAAACAGGTTGCGTCCTCTGGCTTCGGCTACAATAGCATCTAAACCAGGTTCATAAATCGGCAGCTGATCTAAATCGGCACTATTCCACGCTTGGATACGCGCTTCGTTCACATCCACTACGGTGATTTGAATATAAGGATTTTTCTGGGCAATAACTGCCATAGTAGGTCCTCCTACATAGCCTGCGCCCACGCAACAAATCTTAGTGATACTTCTCATTTTTTATCTTACCCTCTATTATACTCTATTTTCTATTTTATTTACGTTCCCTACCTTATACGCATCAAACCTCTCCCCTAAAGCATAGATAGGGGCTAGTAGTTCAAATGTAGTACTATTTACTGATGGGTATTGAAGGTATTGGGTCACCTGGGCAATTTTCTTCGTAAACCTAGAAAGGCTAACTGCATCATTCCCCATGGACAGGTTGGAAAAGTGGGGTTTCATCCTCGCGTATGCTAACGCCAAAGGCTCATGCTCATAGCCTTGTGTAATACCTGCAATTTTAATCTTCTTTTCCATTTTTTATTACTTTCTTATTTCTTTAGGGACTAGATAAAAAAGTAAGGCGTTTTAGCTAATAGCTATACCCTAAGCTCACAAAGGTACATTTTTTAACGCTTTTTCAAAGATTGATTTTTATTATTTTTAAGAAAAGGTGGGGTTGGGTGGGATTGGGTGGGATTGGTGAGATGGGTGGGGTTGGGTGGGGGGTGGGATTGGTGAGGGTTTGGTGAGATGGGTTAGGTTGGTGAGATTGGTGAGGTTGGTTAGATTGGTGAGATTGGTGAGATTGGTGGGATTGGTGAGGTTGGTTAGATTGGTTAGATTGGTTAGATGGGTTAGATGGGTTAGATTGATGAGATTGGTGAGATTGGTGAGATTGGTGAGATTGGTGAGATTGGTTAGATTGGTGGGATTGGGTGAGATTCCCCTCACCTACCCCTCACCTAACCCTCACCTAACCCTCAACAAACCCTCAGCATCTAATCCAATTTGCCCTTTATTTTAGTACATAGATTTTTTATCTGACTTGTAATAACAGCTATTTTATCCCGTATTGTATGATATTCCTCTTCAGAAATAAAAGTTAGATCAAAACTTAGGACCAAAAAACTAACCACTTCTATAGCGGAAGAATAAGCAATATTTAAGAACCATAACTTTTCTTTAGCGCTTAATCTTGAGATACCTTCAGCTATATTGGCTGCAATACTAGCAGTAGCTCTTCTTATTTGTGAAACTAATCCGAATTTTTCCTCACTAGGGTATTTTGTCGTTACTTTATATAATGTTTTATTTAATGCTCTCGCATTTTGCCAAACATCCATTCTTTCAAAATAGTAGGTATACATTGATTTACGTTTAAAATTACAGTAGTTAAAGTGTCAAATTCTATTCCGTTTTTGTGTACCCTATTCAACCCCCTCACCTAACCCTCACCCAATCTCACCAAACCCCAACACCCCCCACCAACCAAAAAAACATTTTCATACCTTTGTGTAAAAATTAGTTTTCTACATGTTTATACATCAAGGTAAAAATCGCGCGTATTCCCACAACCACACGAGAGCCTCTTTGCTCGTCGTTCAATCATCAGGCACAAAACGTGAAATTCTCACCAACCTCACCTAACCCCACCTAACCCTCACCACCCCCCACCAAACCCCACCTAACCCCCACCTAACCCTCAACAAACCCTCAACAAACCCTCAACAAACCCTCACAAAAAAACATGTACAAATACAGCCCATTAATCCTACTTCTCCTATTCTTGAGTTGCATGAAGCAACAGACACTCCCTCCTGCTTCTAATGAACACAGTATAGCAACGGCAGAACGAGCAACACACAGTTTAGATTTTTACCTGAGTTTGGATACCATTCCTACCTTGGCCCGTCAGCACCACATCACGGCGTTTTTACAGCAACAAGATACCACTGTAAGCACTTCGGTTTATGGGCATTTTCTAAAAGGGCTGCCTTTCTACTATATGAAAGCACGGGATAGTTTTGCAGGGTATTTTGCCCCAATACATCGTGCGGCTTCTACCTTAGATCAATCGTGGCAACGTGTAGTCACTTTTACTGACTTAAACCTACAGCTGGCTCAGCAAGGTGCTGCTTCTCCTGATTTTATGGCCTTACTCTATGCGCAACTGGATTCCATCAAAAAACAGCCGACTCCCATAGATTATCAACTCTACGATGTACTAGCTAACGCTTATTTTATGCATCGAAACCTGCAACAAGCGCTCCATTATACCAATCTGTATTTTGAACATCATCCGCAGAAAGAACACAACAACATTCAAATGCGTTTTTACGATATTTCTTTTTTATTGGCTGCAGAATTAGAAGATAGTCTACAGGCAAAACAAGCCTTACTACAGCTCAAAAAACACGTAAAAAACACTTCTGATTCTATTACACTGGCGCGTTATTACGATATGGAAGCGCGTTATTTTGCATTAGTAGGGCGCTATGATCAGGCGCTGAGCAGTAGCAAGCGCTATATGACCATCAATAAAAAAATCAACCACATGCACCCTGTGGTTTACAATAACGTAGCCACAAGTTTTGAACGCAACAACCAGCTCGATTCAGCTATTGTATACTATAAAAAAGGAATTGCCTTGGCTCAAACCATGAACATACGAGAGCAACAACAACTCTACGGAGGATTGAGTCAGGTATATAAACGGAAAGGAGATTATCAAAAAGCACTCGTTGCATTAGATTCGTCCTTTGCTCATGTTACTCGCATGAAGGAACGCATCAATACGAATAAAATCAAAGAATTAGAGCTACAATATCAAACCAAAGAAAAGGATCTTGAGATTTCTACCTTAAAGGAAAACTTTCTTCTACAGAAGCAAAACTTTACACAGCAACGTTGGATTACTTGGCTCGTGGTACTATTTGTTATTGGCCTACTCTCCTATGGGATCATCTTATATCGCCAACGGTTGTTGCAGGAAAAAAACAAGCGGTTAGTGCTCGAAAACAAGAAAATGCAAGTGGAGCAACGGCTCTTACAACTGCAATTAAACCCACATTTCATCTACAATTCAATTGCCAATTTACAAGGGCTTATCAACCAGGACAACAAAGCAATTGCCAATCGGTATTTGGTGGCGCTATCTAAGTTAATTCGCCATATTTTGGAACTCAATCGACGCGATTTGGTTCCCCTATCCGAAGATTTACAAGCGGTAGAAAATTATTTACAAATTCAACAAATGCGCTATAACCATCGATTTTCTTTTACGCTTGATGTACAGCATACAGCCGTTGACGAAGTATTGATTCCACCGATGCTTCTACAGCCTTTTATCGAAAATGCCATTGAACACGGCTTTCAACAATTGGATTACCAAGGAGAATTAACCCTGACCATCGAACAGCAGGAAGAACAGCTTTTTATTTGCATTCAAGACAATGGTCGAGGCCTTCAAAATATGCCTACGCCAATGAAAAAGCAATCGCTTTCTCAACGAATTACCCAAGAGCGTTTGGATATTTTGTTTCCCAATCAAAAACACCTCGCGCATTTTGAGCTACATGATCTTCAACATACCTCCTCCGCAACAGGGGTAGAAGTGCGATTGTATATTCCACTTATTTATAGTTAATTTACACCCATGAAAGTATATATTCTCGAAGACGAAGTTGCCATTTTAAAATACCTTATCGCGCTTGTGGTGGATATTCCCTACCTCCAACTCGTAGGTTATTCAGACACCGTAGCGAAAGCGTATACTGAAATTCCAGTACAGCAACCAGATATAATTCTAGCGGATATTCAACTACAAGATGGGACTAGTTTTGAGTTGTTGCAACAAACTCATCAGCCCCATAGGCAAGTTATTTTCATTACGGCTTATAGTCAATATGCCATCAAAGCCCTCAATTTAGGTGCTTTAGGCTACCTACTCAAACCCATTGACGAGGTAGCGTTTAAACAGGCCATTGATCGTTGCTACCAAAAGCAAGCGACACCAAATACGGAAAAAGAACAACTGCAAGTAGCCGTAGAACATCTAAATCAGCCTTCAGCGCCTTCTCGCATAGCACTTAAGACCTTTCACTTTACTCAAATTGTCAAGATAGCCGATATTTTATATGCGCAAAGTGATAAAGGCTACACTACTTTTTATCTAAATAACGGCGATAAACTCATGGTTTCCAAGGTACTTAAAGAATACGAAGACATCTTGATTCCAGAGCATTTTATTCGCTGTCATCAATCGTATTTAGTCAATACGACCTACATCAGTAAATACTACAAAGAAGGATATTTAGAACTCCTCGATCGCACGACAATCCCAGTTTCTGAACGCAAGAAAGAGGTAATTTTAGCTTTTATCCAACGCCTCTCTTAGTTCTTGAAACGAAAAATTCCTAAATAAGGGCGAATATTGATTCAATTCCCCCAAAAATAAAGATACACTTACTTCCTTCTTTCATCGGCCTACCTTTGCATTTACAAGCGAACAGGTAGAGGATTGAGCAGCAGAACGATTGTAATGTTTACCACATAAAGTTTTTCTTTAGGTGTTGATTCAGTGGCTTATTCCATCTCTACTTTTCGCGACATTCCCTTACAAACGCATGTTGTGTATGACTATTAAAAAATATAAGATGAGAAAATCAGTTCTTTTTATGAGTTCAATTTTTGCTTTTTTAACGCTTTCATGTGGCGGAGATGCTTCAGCTATCCACCTACAGGAAGAGAATAATGCAAAAGTATTACAAGCAGAAGTAGAAAAAGCCTTTACTGCGGACAAAGTAGTGAGTGAGTTGAGTTTATATACTCCTCCATTAGATACGCGATTACAATATATTTCAATTGACTATTGGGAAGGAGCGGAAGAATTTAACCAAGTATATGATCGAAAAGAAGGGATGCAAGAGAAATCAGAAACCCTAGCTTCTCAAAATATCAAACGTCTACCTGCCATCACACACAAATCGAAAGATTTAGTGTTTAATCTAAAAGATGTAGATTATTCAAATACTTATGCGAATTTCATTCAAGCAGTTACTTTGGTGATGGAAGAATACCCAGAAGATAGTGAGGAAACGTATGATAACTTTGTTTTACACCGTTATTCATTCAAAGCAACCGCTCCAAACAAAATTAAGGAAGTACTGACGCTTCACGCCAAAAAAGTAGGCGAAAAAGCAAGACAGTATAAACGTAAAACAAACACCAATTACTATGAGTTTACGTTTGTTGTCTCAGACAACGGAGAATTAGAATGGATTTAAAACGCGGTTGATTGATGGTTGACAGTTTACGGTTGACCTTTAGTTGACGGTTGACAGTTTAGCCTCAGCCAATCTCACCTAACCCTCAACAAACCCACACCAACCCTCAACCAATCTCACCTAACCCCACCATTCACAAAAAAAAACAATAAAAAAATACTGAAAAAGAAGCTTTACGTTTAGGAAGTGCTAGAACCTAAAACAAGGAGTACAAAAAAACGCGACTATCTACGATAGCTCGCGTTTTTTTAGTATTACTACGTGATAAATTATGGAGATGAGATGTTTTTGTTGGTTGCTTTTTCACGAGTTAGTTTTTATATGAACTGTCTAAGCCAACCTCACCTAACCCAATCTAACCAATCTAACCAATCTAACCAATCCAACCAATCTAACCAATCTAACCAAACCTCACCAAACCCTCAACCAATCTCACCAAACCTAACCTCACCAAACCTCACCAAACCCTCAACCAATCTCACCAAACCCTCAACCAATCTCACCAAACCTAACCTAACCTCACCAAACCTCACCAAACCCTCACCTACTTCCTCACCCCGCAAAAATCAAGTACAACTTTATCATTTGAAATGGCAAGGGTTTTAAATTCCGTATGAGCAACGAGGAAAACGATAATATCAGCTTTTTCCACGGCTTCTTGGTAGGCTGTTAGTTTAAATACTTTGTGATCTTGTACATTGGGTTCAACAATAAACATATCCGCATCGCCAGAATCTTGTAAAATACGCTCTGCGATATAGATTGCTGGAGATTCACGTAAATCGTCAATATTGGGTTTAAAAGCCAATCCCATCACAGCAATTGCAGGTTGACGTCCTTCTTTTAGTTCGAATTCTAAACGCGCTGATTTCACTTTTTCCGCACACCAGAATGATTTATAGTTATTGATTTCTCTAGCTTGTGCAATAATTCGAGATTCCATTGGGAATTCTGATACAATGAAATACGGATCCACCGCAATACAATGTCCTCCTACTCCACACCCCGGTTGTAAGATATTTACACGAGGGTGTTTGTTGGCTAATTCAATCAATTCCCACACATTAATTCCTGCTTTATCACAGATTAGTGACAATTCATTCGCAAAAGCAATTTGCACATCACGAGAAGAGTTCTCCGTCAACTTACACATTTCTGCCGTACGTGCGTTGGTTGGGTGTAAAGTCCCTTGCACAAACTGGCTATAAAAGGCGATTGCCTTTTGGGTTGATGCTTCATTTACTCCTCCAATTACACGATCATTGTGCACCAATTCGTACATTACATTTCCAGGTAGGACGCGCTCTGGGCAATAGGCAAGGTATATTTTTCCTTCTAATTCTGGACGCTCCATAAAAATATACTCCATCATTTTCTCTGTTGTACCTACAGGAGAAGTGGATTCAATAATGTATAAATCACCCGCTTTTAACAAAGGTAAAATAGCGGCTGTAGCTGCTTTTACATAGGAAATATCAGGTTCGTGATTTCCTCCTTTAAAAGGGGTTGGAACCACCACTAAATAGGTATTAGCTTGAATCGGTTTAGTTGCGGCTTTTAAATAACCTGCTTGTACAGCTTCTGCAACAGCCTGTTCCAAATCGGGTTCTACGATGTGAATTTTACCCGCGTTAATGGTATCTACCACGTGCTGTGAAATATCAACCCCATGAACCCCTATTTTATTCTGAGCAATTAAAGCCGAGGTCGGCAAACCAATATAGCCTAATCCTATGGTTACTACTTTTGTATTCATCTCTTTTTCTTTTTTTTCTTCTATTCTTTTTTTGGTGGGGGTTGGTGGGGGTTGGTGAGGTTGGTGGGGTTCGGTGAGATTGGGTGAGATTGGGTGAGATTGGGTGAGGTTGGTGAGATTGGTGAGATTGGGTGAGATTGGTGAGATTGGTGAGATTGGGTGAGATTGGGTGAGATTGGTGAGATTCCCCTCAACAAACCTCAACAAACCTCACCTCACCCCACCTAACCCTCACCTAACCCTCACCAAACCCTCACCAAACCCTCAACTAACCCTCAACAAACCCTCAACAAACCCTCAACAAACCTCACCTCACCCTCAACAAACCTCAACTAACCCTCAACTAACCCTCAACAACCCTCACCCAACCTTCTAACCCATCACCCATCCAATCCTCCAATAAATTCAACAATACGTTGACATGCTTTTCCATCTCCATAAGGATTGTGTAAAGCCGACATCTTTGCATAACGAGTTTGATCCGTCAATAAACTATTAGCTTCCTTTACAATCTTTTCTTTGTCTGTACCAACTAGAATAACAGTTCCTGCTGCTACTGCTTCTGGGCGTTCCGTCGTATCGCGCATAACCAATACCGGTTTGCCTAAACTTGGCGCTTCTTCCTGAACACCTCCACTATCCGTAACAATCATATAGCTCTGGTTCATGAGCCACACAAAAGAAGGATACGCCAACGGATCAATGAGTTGGATATTACTAATGCCAGATAATATTTCGTACACTGGTTTTTTTACATTCGGATTCAAATGTACGGGATAAATAATTTGAACATCTGCATGTGTCAAGGCAATTTCTTTTAACGCTTCACAGATCCGAATAAAACCATCTCCGTGATTTTCACGTCTATGTCCTGTAACTAAAAGAAGTTTTTTATCTGGATCGACGAGTTGTTTGAGGCGCTCAATTTCAACATGTTGTAAATCTTCTACACGCGCTACACTCTCCAACAAAGCGTCAATTACCGTATTTCCAGTAATTAAAATATCGTTTGGATTGATATTCTCTTTCAGTAAATTTTCCTGAGAAGCTGTTGTTGGTGCAAAATGATAATCTGTTACCCTACCCGTAATTTGGCGGTTAATTTCTTCAGGGAAAGGCGCTCTTTTATGATGTGTTCGCAAACCAGCTTCAACATGGCATACTTTTGCTCCGCTGTAGAAAGCGGCAATACTAGCCGCCATCGTTGTAGTCGTATCTCCATGTACATACACATAGTCTGGCTTAAACTCTTCTAAAATATCTTTTAACCCAACAATAATATCTCCTGTTAAGGAATACAAATTCTGATTAGGTTTCATCAGATTCAAATCGTATTCTGGCACGATATCAAAGAATTCTAAAACCTGATCTAACATTTCTCTGTGTTGCGCAGTTACACATACACGAGTATCAAACTGATGCTTATTCTTTTTAAACGCTTTTACCAGGGGCGCCATTTTAATAGCCTCTGGCCTTGTACCGAATACAATTAAATTCTTTTTCATTTTGTTTGGTGTACCATTACATTATCTCGTACTAGCTAGAATATCAATCTATCAGATCTTTTCTACTGGCTATCATTCAAATTCAATCGATTCAAATTTAAGCCATTACACGTATCACCTCCCTCAAACACCGCCTTGTGCTAGTACCGTTACTTTTTATTTTCTTTTTTTCTCTCTTCATTATCTGAAGGATAGGGTAAAAAGATGAAAAAGACACTTTTGTCATTTACTACACCCTAAGCTCACAAAGGTACATTTTTTACCCCTTTTTCAAACATTGATTTATCTTCTTTTTAAGGAAACAGAAAACGGTACTCTTCTTACAAATGGAAGATTTGGTTTTTGATAGAGGGCTGTACTTTTACCTCCATTTCCTATGTTTATATAAAACTAAAAGGTTTGAAACAAATATTTGTTCCAAACCTTTTAGTTTTATCGTCAACAGCTGTCCTTTCACACAGCCTTTTCCTTACGCTGTAAACTTCTTGCGAAATAGAATGACCAACAAAATAAAGAAAATCAGATAGGCAAGATTAAATCCTGCAGCACTGATCCACGATTTCAATAGAGAATCGGGAAGCATCATTTTAATCGGTTGTTGATATAGAGTAATAAAAACAGGAGAAATAAAGCCTGCCCATCTTGGAAGTATCGTTTTACCAGCGAATACCATAATAGAAAACAACAGCCATCCAAGGAGCAAAACAGCAATTGCGGTTCCCCAAGCAATGTAAAGCACCGTTGTAAAGCCAGCAGCCATTTCAATTAAGTAAGGATGTGCTACAGGATCGGTGTGATAGATTGCCTTAAACAATTCGCCACTATAGTAAAAGTCCGCATGCCCTAAGGGCATAAGCACTACACTTAGCACCAAGATAAAATACGTAATCCAAGCATGGGGTTTCGTTTTATCTTTAAAAAATTGATAGGCGAGCCAAACAGCAGGAAGGAATAAGAAGGCCGACATTGAAGCAAGGAGAGCTCCCCACATCAAACGCTGGGTAGAGCCCTCAATCATCAAAAGAGCTAAGGTCGAATCTAACTCATCGACATAGGTAGTGGTGAATAAAGGGTATTTTGAAGGGTCAACGTGAAATCCCACAATGAGAATATCGCCGATAACCCATAAGATTGACGCTAGAATAGCGGATAAAAAAGACCACCTAATTTTTGTTGAATACTTCATGTTTAAAAGTTTAATTTACGAATTGATACAATTGATTTGATTTATAATTTAATTTGCTGATGCAGCATATCCTTTTTTCTTAACTTCGCTGTACTTCTTGCAACAGCATAGAGAATGAGGGCAAAAATCACCCAATCAATAGCCGCACTTGCCCAATAAATACTACGCACTCCGAGAATAGGAGGAATCAATAGCATAATGGGAATATAAAATACGACTTGACGAAGCAGGCTAATAACTGTGGCGGGTTTGGCTTGTTCAATAGCGGGAAACCACACCATGGACATAAACACAAAAGGCAAGACTAGCAGGACACTCATGTAGATTCGAAAATCAAAAAGCTGCTGTGCTAAAAATGTCGTATGTGGAATCATTACGCCTAAAACCCCGGCGGGATATAACATAACAAAGAGCCAAAACGGCAAGAGGATAGCTAGCCCAACAAGGGAAAAGAGACGATATGCCTTGATACTTCGCTTGTAATTTTTGGCGCCGTAGTTCATACCAGTCACAGGCTGTAAGGCGCGCATCAATCCCCATAAAGGCGTATTTAATAAAATATAAAACCGATTAACGGCCGTAAAAAAGGTAATATCGGTTGCTGTTCCATAGGCTGCTAGAGCGTTAAAAACCACAATATTTTGAATGACAATCATGACCATCATAATAAAGCCAGGCATACCTAGTGAAAACGTTTCTTTGATGATAGCTTTATCTGGTCGGATAGACCAAAACTTGGTTCGAAAGGAGGCCTTTCCGCCAGCGTAATACCACACCCCTAATAGTGTATAAATCATCATGGCAATATTCGTTGCCCAAGCCGCTCCCGCTACACCCCAGCCTAAGACATCAATAAAAACGGGTTTTAAAGCGAGGTCAACCAACAGCCCCACAGCAATCATCCAAGCGGCTGTTTTCATTCTTCCCTCCGCGCGTACCATCATATTTAACGCCAATCCGTGGATCCAGAAAAAACTTCCCAAAATTGTGGCTTGGAAATAGGCTACCCCTAAGGTTAAAATTTCTCCCCTTCCGCCCATCATGTAGACGAGTTCTTCTGCAAAAAAGTAACACGGCAAAGTTAATACTATAGAAAAAAGCAGGGTTAAATAGTTGACCGTTCCCAAGGCTTTTTCAAGCTTATCTGTATCTTGCCTACCAATCCAAATACTAATGGCAGAACCAATTCCTGTTCCAATTAAGGTTCCAAAACCTTGTGCAAATTGTGCCAAAGGATAGGCAATTCCCACGGCTGCCAAGGCCGTAGTACTAATCAGGTGGCCCACAAATAAACCATCCAAAAAATTATTTAAGCCATACAAAACCATGGCAATCACCGCTGGCCAGGCCAAATGCCACATCACTCGAGGCAAGTTTCCTTCTAAAATAAGTTGTTTTTGTTTGTCCATGTCTTTTGATACTACCTTGTTTCTCCCCCCTTATCCCCTTACGATCATCAGCTTGTTCTCCTGTAGGCGTGTAAAAACACGTATCTTATTAAGATTAATTCTAAATAATTGATATATTTGCAAAGATATGAGGCCCCAAGGCTCCTCATGTCACAAATACGGATAAAAAAGTCCGCATAAAAAAAGACACTTTTTGGCTTATGACGTTGCGCTTATATGATATAAAACACCAACATACCTTAGTAGAAAAAGAATACCCTACCTCATTTTTTGACACCCAAGAGGAAGCGGTAAAAGAACATATTACCCATCTTGACTCCTTTATGGGACGTGGGTATTACAAAGAGATGTACTTTGATGGGGTGCATATTGGCATAGGGAATGTGCGATTAGCGCAAAAGGTTGTCCTGGGATTTGAAAGTGATTTTGAAACGATTGAGATGCACTTTACCCTCAAAGGTAAAAGCACGGCACGTACAAGTCAGTTTGACCAACAAATCAGCTTTGGCGCGCATTCACACAATATTCTATACACCAATGGACTGGGCGGACAAATGCAATGGGAAAGTGAAGATTTTTACTTGTGTGAGATTAATCTGCGACCGGAATTCTTCAAGCGTTTTTTACCCAAAGACCACCAACTATTCGATCGCTTTCGCCAAGCCGTAGAAAAGGGAAAGTCAAGTCTACTTCATCCAGAACACTACGTGATTAATCACCAGATGTATCAAATTTTAGATCAAATTCTTCAGTGTGACAAAAAAGGTGTTTTTAAGCGCTTATTTTTAGAGGCAAAGGTTATTGAGCTTCTGCTTTTGCAACTAGAGCAATTTTACGGGGAATCTCCCTACCAAGGCTCCTTAAAAAAACAGGATATTGACAAGATTTACGCCGTACGTGATTTTATGCTTCAAAACTTAGATTGTACCTATTCCCTTGTGGATTTAGCTCACCAGGTAGGCACCAATGAATTTATATTGAAAAAAGGATTTAAAGAACTGTTTGGAACAACAGTTATCTCTTTCTGGACCCATGAAAAGATGGAACGCGCCAAGGAACTACTCGCAGCGAAAGAATTGAATATTAGCGAAATTTCAGACTCCATTGGCTTTAAAAATCAACGACACTTCTCTACCGCTTTCAAAAAGAAATACGGCATTTCGCCTAGCAGTTGGGCAAGATAAGAATGGGTTGGTTTTGCCCGTTGTACTGATGTGCTGCTATTCGATGATATTCTTAATACTTGGGGCAAAGATTGCGCGAATGCAAAAGACTTCGCGAATTTCACTCATACCAAAGATAAGCTGATCAAAAGCTGGATTATCACTAACAAATAGAAATTCTCCATTATCTAACACTCGCTTAAAGCGATAGAATAGAATACCTCTATCTTCCAACACCAACACATAGATGTGCCACGGTTTCATTTCTTCAGGTTCAATCTTGGCGGACAAAACATAGGAACTTACTTTTATGGTCGGGTACATATTCTCTACCCCAATTTGAAAACCAATATGAACCTCCTCTTCCGTCGGAAATACACAAGCAGGCGAGGTGGCCAAACACTTTTCGGGATTAATAAAATACTCGATATGGTGATCTACGGAAATCATTTTTACCACACGGCTCTCTAAATCCACCTTGTAAACCGCATTGGGATGAACTAAAAACAGCTCATTCAAATCGATTTTCTGTTGCTTGCACACCTCAATAATCTTATCATAACGCATCGTATCGCGTATCTTCCAAGAAGATAAGGTATTGGGCTTAATTTTGAGCAAATTGGCCAATTCCAAGTCTGTTTTAAGCCCCAGCAAGTGCTTTAATCTATTGATAACGTCATTTGCATCTAACATCGTATACCTATATTAATTAAACATGATTTACACTTCTACCTAAAGCAAGAATTATACCGTACTATGTTCATCCTTCAAAACCTCAAAAAATAAAGTAAAGACAAAATATTAATACTAAATAATTCTCTAATAAGAGACAATATTTTAAATAAATACACTTAATTCAGTAATTTAACATTTAAAACCTAAACTCAAAAATACAAAAAAATCGCAAATAACAATTTATTTAGGCATAAAATTCTCATTTAGTGGTTTTTTCACTTCTATTTCATTGGCGTATGGGCTTACTTTCTTCTCTTTGACGATCTTATTTCAAGAAAAAAAATAATCTTTTTACTAAAAAAACGATTCCTAAGTAAAAAAACTCTACCTTTGCTCTGATTTTGGCAATTAAACAAAATTGTATAGCCTAGTAAATTTTAGCACAGCGCTAACCTGTGTATATTTTTTTCAAACCTTTACTACTGTTTTTGCATTTATCACCAAGGATAAATATTTTTTATTTTCATTTGTAGTAAGTAGGTTTTTCAAAACAACTTTTCCACACCCTCCGTGCAGTTCTATTAGAAATGTTCGACGTAACGGCTACTAATCTCAATAAATATATTTTTCTGTATCGTTTACTCGTAGGCGATGTTTATTAAAAATCAAACGAATACTCGGTGTATTTGTTCACTTATAATTCAATTAATGGCAGACTCATTTTTTAAAAAAGAAAACAACAAAAAGAAAAAACAAAAACAAGACGAAAAATTAAAACGCCGAGAGGAACGTAAACAAAACAACAACAAAGGAAAGGATTTAGAGGATTTATTTGTTTACGTAGATAAGATGGGACAATTGACTCACCTTACTCCTGAAGAACAAGCGGCACAAGAGAAGAAAGAATCACTTAAAGTGGAGAAAATTTCACAAGAAGAACACGAAGGGATTATTAGTTATGTAACTGATAAAGGATATGCCTTTGTTATTGATTCTAAAAGTAGAGAGAGTATCTTCTTACACCAAAATGAATCGAATATTCCCCTTGAAAAGGGATTAAAGATAAGCTTTCAGCTAGAACAAAGTAAAAACGGAATACGCGCAATAAACGCAGTTAAAAAAGAATAATAAATTTTAATACATTATGCAACAAGGAACAGTAAAGTTTTTTAATGAAACTAAAGGATTTGGTTTTATCACACCAGACGATAACGGAGCAGACATTTTCGTTCACACTTCAGGTTTAGTTGACCGCATTCGTGAAAACGATGTAGTTACTTACGAAGTTGAAAAAGGTAAAAAAGGATTAAACGCAGTTGAAGTAAGACGCGTTAGATAATCACCTTTTACGAATTACCGTGAAGATTTAAAAGATCAATCAATTTATTTTGGTTGGTCTTTTTTTTGTTCTTTGTTGTTTATTGTTTTAGAACAAACAAACTTCAAAAACCAAACTTCAAAAGCCGAAAACCAATAAATTCCCCTACAAAAAATCAAACACTTTCAATACACCAGGAACTGGAATTTGATTGCGTATATAGTCTTCCTTCGTAAAGTACTGTACTCCTCCTATTTCGTTCGCAATGGTAATTGTATCATTTGCTAAATCGTACGCATAACAATCTTGTTGCATCAGAATATTCTTTTTCTCTCCATATGCTGGGGCGACAATATGCGTAAGAAAAGTTAGTCGTTCTTCTTGCAATACGAGGGATAGCTCCTCTTCTATTTCTCGAATCAAAGCTTGTTGACTGTGCTCACCTGGATCAATTTTACCACCAGGTAGATACCACGCCTGTTTATTTTTGCTAAAAGCCAGCAGCAGTTGATTGCCTTTGACACAAACCAACCCTGCTGTAGGTAGATCGATCCACGGTTGATTAACCACAGAGAGGTAATACTCCACAACTCCAGGATTCTCGTTCTCCACTTGAGCAGGTTTAGCCCCTCGTTTCTCATAAAAAGCCCCTATAACAGGCGTTGCTACCACCGTTAAGTAATTAATCGAAGAAGCGAAAGCTTGTTTCTTTGCTTCCTCCAAGAGTCGGTCGGCTAACGCTTCGCTTTGTTTTTGATTAACAGAGACAACATATACATAGGTCAATTGCGCACTACCATATGCCATACGAAAACCAAAACACCCACAAAGTGTTTGCGCTTCATAGACTAGATACAATACCTGTTGATCGAGGAATGCAAGTAGCTCTTTTTTGGATGGAATCTGTTGTTTTTCAACAAAACTGAAGGCTTCCGCTTGTGTCATAAAATCTACAATCAAATCAACATCTTGAGACGTAGCGGGTGTAAGTTGTAGTATAGAAGGAGTCAACATGGCTGATAAAATTTGCTTTTCTTGTTTGAAAGGCCTAAAATAAAAAGAAAAAGCAGGACAATTACTGTTCCTGCTCTTTCTTTTTCATAAAATTTTCTTGTCTACCTCAGAAACAAGTTGTTCTTTAGTATCCATTTTTTAATTTGAAAATATTAGGTACCATTTCGAAACAACAAACAATTAAACAGAACTCCTATTCTTTCTTTTCAAATTACAAAACTTGAAATTCACTGCTATTCCATCCCTTTATCCTCTTTTCTGCCTTACTAAAAAAAAGGAGTGATGCTATTAGAAATGAACTTCTACTCATTTATTTAATTCCCCAACAAAGGAAATAACATTAAGTGAAATAAGCAAGAAAAAAATGCAAGGATTTTATTTTTTAATTTTAATTTAATACTCTGAAAAAACAGCTCAAATAAATAGCTACATACGCCCATAATGTTAGATATAACACAATAAAAACAAAAAAAAGCGATGCTTTCAATACTCTTTTATCCCCTACTAACAGGACATCCTAGGTCATTTTTTTACTTTCGCATCCGTTTTTCTTCTTTTTTCAATTAAATAAGTCTGAACAACTGCACTTTTCACGTTCATGCTTTCTTCTTTTCGCAACAAAGATAATTACTCAATCTTTCACTTGCGGAGCGTCCAATAGCACTTCCCCCCAAGCATTCAATTGTTTTAAGACTTCTACAAGTTGCAATCCCAAAGGAGTTAAGGTATATTCCACGCGTGGTGGAACTTCATCAAAACGCTGTTTAGTCAGAATACCGACCTCTTCTAGTTCTTTTAGCTGCTGGTTTAGCACGCGCCGATCAACAGTAGCAATTCCTCGTAGAAACTCACTTGGTCTCTTCTCTCCTTCATTAATACGCCAAATAATGGGAATCTTCCACTTGCCACTAATAGCTTTAACAGCATATTCTAAAGGACAAACTTTGTCTATAATGATTTGTTTTACCATGCTTTATTTTTCTTTGTCTTACAAAGATGGCATTTAAAATGTAAACTTACCTCCCTCTACCCTGTTACTTTCCCGTTAAAAAAATAGATTTAATACGCGTTTCTACTTTGAAGTCCGCTGTGTGCGTGGAAATAGTTCACTTCTCACAGGACGAAGTTTTCAGCAAACCTCTTCATAGATTGAACGCTACTCCACCAACCAAACGAATTAATCACACCCATTTATCCCAAAAAGACACAAATGCCTTTTTATTTTTTCTTTCTCACTTCTTTTTTTTAATATATTTATACAAAAATTTAACTTAACTAATTTATAATTCACATGAAAAAAATTACGATGAGTCTTTTGGCTATTTTCGCCTTTAGTGCAGTAACAGTAGCACAAACACCAGACATCAAATTAGGAGCAAAAGCAGGTTTGAATATGTCTAATTTATCTGGTGCAGATAATACAAAAAGTAAAACAGGATTCCATGTAGGAGCCTTAGCTGAAATCTTTATCAATGAAAAATTCTCGGTACAACCTGAGGTTTTATACTCTTCTCAAGGAGCAAAAGGCAAAGGAAGTGATAGTGCCAAATTTAACTTAGATTACATCAATGTACCAATCATGGCTAAATACTATGTTATGGATGGATTGAGCGTACAGGCAGGACCACAAATTGGTTTTAATGTAAAAGCTGAAGCAGGTGATGTTGACGTTAAAGATCTTATAAACACAGTTGATTTTGGTTTAAATTTCGGTGCAGGGTATGAATTACCTATGGGTGTTTTCTTTGATGCTCGTTATGACTTAGGTTTAACCAAGGTGTACAAGGAAGGAAAATCAATAAAAAACGGTGTATTTCAACTTTCTGTTGGATATAAATTCTAATAAAAAAAACAAACAATGACAAGAAGAGGGTAGCCTAAAAGACTCCCCTCTTTTTTTTATCCATCCCACAAGTTCTTTCCTTTAAGTTCTCTATTTTACCAGTTTATTATTTCAGATTAGACAGGTTGTGATTCACAGGTAAATAACAACTATATACGGTAGTATAAGCTGTTTGAGGGTGCGTACCGGCTTCTCCATACAGTTCTACTGTAACAAGGTAGGTTCCTGGTTTTTTAAACTTGTGTCGAATTTCTCCATTCGCTGGAACATCCATGATTTGTTTCCCTTCTCCTTCATCAAAATCAATCACAATCTTACCTGTACTAGAGGAAACACGATAAACGGCGTCTTCATCCAAACAAATAGTACCTTTAAAATCGTCAATAGCAAACCAAGTGGCAGAAAAGGAAGGCAATCCCAATCGGCCAGTACCAGCAATAATGGAGGGTAATCTATAGATTTTCAAGTTATACATCTCTTCGGGATTATCAATAACATTCATATAATCTTTTCTAGAAAGAGACATGTATATTCTTCCATCAGGTCCCATTTGGATCGCTGCAGATTCCATATAGGGTATTCTAACCTTTTTAGTTGCTGCTTCCCCATGGGCTAACAAATCCTCAAACTCATAAACCATTAATACATCTCCTCTATCTACTGATTGAACATACAGATATTTACCTGAATTGGAAAACTCGACTCCATACGCATTACGCCATTCTATCGATTGACCGTTACTCATTTTTCCTGTTTTTGTATCGAAACGTCCCACTTTAAGTTGATTAGCATAGTTCGTTGCCCAAGCAAAGAACTTTCCATCAGGTGAAAACTTCATATACCCCGAAGTAGAAGTCTCAGCATTACCCGTATTAGGAGGAAAGGCAGAAACAACAGGTGCATCTGCAACAACCCCCTCTGGCGTAGCTAACCAAGCGTTAAGGTATGAGTTCATTCCTCGAGCTGGCGCAACAATCCAAAAATCACGACCATTAGCGTGGCGAATACTACTTACGCTTTCGCCTATAGTTGGATTAAAATTAATTAAAGGAATATTTTTTTCTACCACAGCACCTACCCCATTTGCTTCTGTCATATCGATGACACTATACGTCAATCGTCCATTCGAGGTTCCTTCATTTGTAGTTTGTCCATTAGATCCAATACACACCGCTATATACTTGGTTTTACTTCCTGGATAGGGAATAACAATTCCAGATTGAGCAGAAGAATCGTGTCCTGTTAGGCCTGTTCCATTTCGCATCACATCATGATTTCGATTCCAGATGGTAACACCATTCGAATAAAAAAGTAGGTTCCCCTCTTCATCTGACAAACTAAAACACCCTTCATTTGTACTCATGCTACTACCAGGTACTTTATCAGGTATATTACTCAATTGTTTTTGTTCCGTTGTACCATAAATTCCAGTTGCTGTTACCGTTTGTGTGGTATTCCAAGTTAATCCTCCGTAATTCCCAAAAAACCAGTTATTTGCTTGTTTCTGCGCAAAAACAGGTAGGCTAAGTAAAAGTACAAGCATCAGTACCTTTGTTCTACTATTATTCATAAATCTATCTCTTACAATTTTTATTTATTTTGTGATCTTTTAGTTCAAGTAACCTCCTCAACTTAGGTGTTGTAAGTAGATAAACAAACAACATACCAAAGTATAAGAATCAAATATTTTTTTTCAAAAAAAAAAAAAAATCAACTAATTAAAAAAAACTAAAACATTCGAAACATGCATATTGTACTCATAAAAAAAGAAAGAAAATTTTAGCTCTCTTTCTTTTATATTCATGATTCATTCTATAAAACTGATGTTCTCACTTTTCTTATTCTATCGATATAGGTGTAGATTATCTCAAATTAGACAGGTTGTGATTGACTGGTACATAACAACTATATACGGTAGTATAAGCCGTTTGAGGTTCTAGAGTAGCGGCACCATACAATTCTACTGTAACCAGGTACGCCCCTGGTTTTTTAAATCGGTGTCGAATTTCTCCATTCAAGGGAACATCCATGATTTGTTTTCCTTCTCCTTCATCAAAATCAATCATAATCTTACCTGTACTAGAGGAAACACGATAAACAGCGTCTTCACCCAAACAAATGGTACTTTTAAAATCGTCAATGGCGAACCAAGAAGCAGCAAAGGATGGCAATCCTAATTCAGAGCTACCAGTAAACATAGACGATACTCTATAGATCCTCAAGTTATTCATCTCTTCGGGGTTATCAATGATATACATAAAATTATTTCCAACCATATTCAGGTATATTCTTCCATCAGGTCCCATTTGGAGTGATCCTGTTCCTGTATTGTTTATTTCAAGTTTTTTGGTTACTGCTTCCCCATGGGCTAACAAATCCTCAAATTCATAAACCCTCATATAATTTAGAGCATTTACTGCTCGAACATATAGGTATTTACCTGAATTGGAAAACTCGACTCCATACGCATGATTCCATCTTAGCGTTTGGCTTTTAGTCATTTTTCCTGTTCTTGTATCGAAACTTCCGACAAAGAGTTGACTCGTAAAGTTCGTTGCCCAAGCAAAGTGTTTCCCATCAGGTGAAAATTTTATATAACCGGAAGCAGTAAAAACGTCTCCTGTAGTACCGGAATTAAGTGGAAAGGCAGAAATAACTGGTGTATCTGCAACAATTCCCTCAGGCGTAGCTAACCAGGCATTAAGGTATGGATTCCTTCCTCGAGCTGGTGCTACAATCCAAAAATCACGACCATTGGCATGGCGAATACTCGTTATGCTTTCGCCTATAGTGGGATTAAAATTAATTAAAGGAATATTCTTTTCTATCACAGCACCTAAACCATTGTCTAGCGTCATATCGATCACGCTATAGGTCAATCTCCCAGCTCTATCACCTTGATTCGTAGATTGTCCATATTGTCCAATACACACCGCTATATACTTGGTTTTACTCCCAGGATAGGGAACAATAATTCCAGATTGGGCAGACGAATCATGTCCTGTTAGACCTGTTCCATTTTGCATTACTTGATGATTTCGATTCCAAATCGCCATTCCACTCGAATAAAAAAGCAAGTTGCCCTCTTCATCTGATAAGCTAAAACACCCTTCACTAGTAGTCATCTGACTACCAGGCAGATTCGTTGGTATATTGCTCAATTGTTTTGGCTCCGTTGTACCATAGATTGCAGTTCCAGTTACCGTCTGTGTGGTATTCCAGGTTAATCCAGCTTTTCTTCCAAAAAACCAGTTATTTGCTTGTTTTTGTGCAAAAACAGGTAGGCTAAATAAAAGCACAAACATCACTATTTTTCTTCTTCTATTTTTCATAATTCAATTTTTAAATAATTTGGAAGTCTTTGCTATGATCGACTTTCTATATTTATATGCTGTAATCGCTTAAACAAATCCTACGTCTAAGCGTTTAAAATCAAATCTATGTTTTTTTCAAACATAGATCAACAACGTTACAGGTCAGAAAGAATACGATAAAGGGAACATCTTTATACCTTATAAACGCTAAATGATTCACATGGCAAATTTACCAAATAAAACAAACAAAATATACTTAATTTTATGAAAAATACACATAAATAAACCCAATAATCAACACATATTAACATGTAATTATTCTCAAATATTGATTTTTTTACGACAAAAATAAAACAACCCAATTATTTGCGAATTTGAGCTATATTGGAGGAGGTTTTTCACTCCTTCAAAACGGCGTAGAGATACAAAAAAACCTTTGTTAAAGCTTTCAAGTTTTGTACTTGATCTAATTTTCACATCCTATACTTTAAGTAGAAAATGATGCATAGGGTGCGCCCTTTCTCTTACCTTACTCAGGACGACAAAAGTGGAAAAGAGAATTTGAGGTTCATTCCTTGGGAAAAGACATAAAAAAAGAGAATGATTCTAAGAATCATTCTCTTTTCTGGGGTGATTAATGGGGTTCGAACCCACGACCTTCGGAACCACAATCCGACGCTCTAACCAGCTGAGCTATAACCACCGTGTACATTTTTGTGCGATTTAGGGTGACTAATGGGTTTCGAACCCACGACCTTCGGAACCACAATCCGACGCTCTAACCAGCTGAGCTATAGCCACCATATCTATTTTAATCGCTAAGTTGCAATCGATATAGCGATCGACTTGCTTTTTTTTGGGGTGATTAATGGGTTTCGAACCCACGACCTTCGGAACCACAATCCGACGCTCTAACCAGCTGAGCTATAACCACCGTTTATGTCTTATTTTGACGCTTGCAAAGGTAGGCATATTTCCTTACGTTGCAAGCATTTTTTGAAAAATTTTACAGCAAATCTCCTAAATGATTGACTGCCACATATCTTTCTACTGTAAATCCTTCTGCATGTTCTTTGTCGATCAGCCGTCCTAGATCCTGTGCGCGATACACAATGCTATCGATAAAATTTTTGGACGTAATAGGCGTTGAAGGTTCTTTGGAATTTACATCGTAAAATTGCGTGCCATACGCCAATACTGCTTGCATCTTTTGATCGATAAATCCCGTAACATCCACCACAAAATCAGGTTCGATATTTTTCCACTGGATGTAGTGATAAACCAATTTAGGACGCCAAGCCTCCTGCTCTACCCCATCAATTGCTGTTTCAATGCGTCTTAGTCCCGATAAAAAACAAGCGTCAGAGACCAATTTACTTCCTTTGCCGTGATCGATATGACGATCGTCTATTGCGTTGCACAATACAATTTCAGGTTTGTATTTGCGGATCATTTTGATGATCTCAAGCTGATGGGATTCGTCATTGACAAAGAATCCATCGCGAAAACCTAAATTTTCCCTAGCAGAAACGCCTAAAATAGCGGCGGCGGCGGCGGCTTCTTTTGCTCGAATTTCCGCACTTCCTCTTGTTCCCAATTCGCCTCGGGTTAAATCGACAATAGCAACCTTTTTACCAAGGTGAATTTCCTTTGCAAGGGTTGCTCCACATCCCAATTCGACATCGTCTGGATGTGCGCCAAAAGCTACTATATCTACTTTCATATGCTTAAAATAAAATCTTTTTCATCGTGGTGGATTTGTTGACCGTTTCGATAAATTCACTCGTTGGATCACTCTCCGCTGTCACACCACATCCGATATATATACTTACTTGACTTTTTTCTATTTCCATACAACGCAAATTGACAAACAACTGAGTCGTTAATTTATTTTGCGGTGTGCTATAATTCAACTCTCCCAAATAGCCTGCATAATAGTTGCGGGAGTACCCTTCTTCTCGAATGAGAAAATCGCGGGCAGCCGACTTGGGCAAACCGCAAACCGCAGGTGTCGGGTGAAGTGCTTCGACAAGAGTTTTCACATCGCCTTGCTTCAATTGTGCGTCAATACTCGTGCAAATGTGCATGACTTTAGCCGCTCTCTTGGTAAAAGGCTTCGATATTTGAATGGCATCACTCAACGGTTTTAATTTATCTACAATAAAATCCGTGACATAAGCTTGCTCTTCTTTTTCTTTTTCACCCCAATATACTTCTTCTCTACCGTGATTGACTTGGGTTCCCGCCAAAGCCATCGTCTGCAGCGTATGTCCTTCTAAGGCAATGAGCGTTTCAGGCGTTGCTCCCATCCACAAGCCCACTTGGGGATGATAGATTACATAACAAAAAGCCTCGGGATACGCAGCGAGCAATTTGGTAAATAATGACGGGATTTCCCCTACTTGTAAAGGTACTACTTCTTTACGAGAAGGCACTACTTTTCCAAAATTGCCTTGTTTAATGGCAGCAACACAGCGACGAACTAAATCTTCAAATTGACCTTTCTCAGGTTGCTTCTCATAATCCAATCCATTCTCCGATTCACATGCATCAAGTTGAAACTGATCTGCTTGTACATCCTCCTCAATTTCCACCGATGTCTCCAAGGGAATATAAAAACGAACGCCTTCGTAAAAAGGTGCAAGAACAAATCCTTTCTCTTTAAAATTGGAAACAAGATGTAAGGTTGAATCTTGTTGAAATAAGCCTTTTACTTGTGTTTGGTTTGGTTTTTTATACACTACAAAAGGCTTGTCTTCTCTTATATGCGTGATCCACGTTTCATATACCTTCATTTACCCTTTGTTTTTTTCGATTACTATATTAGTGATTTTACACACCGATAACAAAACCTCATTCTCATCTGTAATGCGGATTTCCCATAAGTGTAACGTACGTCCACGATGCACCAAGCGTGCCGTTCCTGTAACAACTCCCGCTCGTTTGCTTCGCACGTGATTAGCGGAAATTTCAATACCTCTTATTTCTTGTTGTTTGGGATCAATGAGCATTAACGATGCTCCACTTCCTAAACTTTCTGCTAGTGCAACCATTGCGCCACCATGAAGTAAACCCGCAGGTTGGTGTACACGTTCATTTACGGGCATTGTAGCCACTAAAAACTCAGGTCCAGCATCAATATATTCAATTTGCAATGTCTCCATCAGCGTGTTTTTACACACCTTGGCATACATCGCCAATACCTCTTCTTTATTAAAATCCTTCCTTCTTTTCACATGCATAATATAACTAATTTTAGGCGTCTTAAAAGTAAGCCAAAAAAGATGCACTTCCCTTAAAAATATTATAATTCTTTCTTTTTTGAAAGTGAGCGCGCATTTCTTCTGATCTAAGTCTCCCCTGTATCCTATTTTTTTAGTATTTTTAAGCCCTTAAAATAAAGAACCAATTTTATTGTAAGGAGACTGAAAATGGAAGACATCCAAAAAGAAGTTCACAACGCTTTTGAAGTAATCAAGAATGGCGGTATTATTTTGTATCCAACGGACACCATTTGGGGGATTGGTTGTGATGCAACAAATTCGGAAGCTATTAAAAAAATATATGCCTTAAAACAACGTGCAGAAAGTAAGAGCATGATTGTTTTGGTGAATGGCGATCGCTTATTGCATCGCGTTTTTCACAATATTCCTGAAGTAGCATGGGAGATTCTCGAATTTAGCGACAAGCCGACAACCTTGATTTTAGACAACCCCAAAATTGTAGCGCCAGAAATTATTTCTGCCGACCAATCTTTAGGGGTTCGACTGGTCAAAGATGCTTTTTGCTACAATCTGATTGAACGCATGAAAGTTCCTTTGGTTTCAACCTCTGCAAACCTTAGTGGATTTCCATCTCCACAAAACTTTATGGATATTGATTTGCGCATTCTCGAAGGAGTTGATTATGTGGTCAACCTCAAACAACAGGAAACCAAACCCAACAAACCTTCGACTATCATTAAATTAAAAGAAAACGCACAGGTAACGATTATACGTAAATAGTCTGTGCCATTTGACATTATGACTCTAGAACACCCAACATATAAAGAAGCACTACAACATCCCATTTTTGAGGTAATCACCCAAGCAGCAGCAAATCTAGAAATAGACGCCTATGTTATTGGTGGTTTTGTACGCGATTTTTTACTGCAAAGAGATACAAAAAAAGACATTGATATTGTTGCTGTTGGCAGCGGCATTGCTTTGGCATTAGAAGTAGCTAATTTATTACCGCATCATCCTAAAGTACAAGTTTTTAAAAACTACGGTACAGCTATGTTGCGCTATGATGACATTGATATTGAGTTTGTAGGTGCCCGAAAAGAGTCCTATCATTTCGAAAGCCGCAAACCTGTTGTAGAAGATGGGACCTTAGAAGACGATCAAAACCGAAGAGATTTTACAATCAATGCGCTAGCACTTTCGCTTAATCCTGCTACCCATGGCCAGCTTATAGATCCTTTTAATGGCGTCATAGATTTACAAAATAAAATCATTCGCACACCACTTGATCCAGATATTACCTATTCAGACGATCCGTTGCGAATGATGCGCGCAATTCGATTTGCGACACAACTGGATTTTACCATTGAAGAAGCATCCTTAACCTCGATTACACGCAATTGCGAACGCCTGAAAATTATTTCAGGAGAGCGCATCGTAGACGAACTAAACAAAATACTACTAGCTGACCAACCGTCCAAGGGCTTTTTACTCCTGTATAAAACAGGGCTGCTCCACTTGATTCTTCCTGAATTGATTGCTTTAAATCAAGTAGAAGAGATCGAAGGACATACCCATAAAAACAACTTCTACCACACCTTAGAGGTTGTGGATAATATTGCGCGCAATACCGATGATTTATGGTTGCGTTGGGCTGCTTTACTACATGATATTGGCAAAGCCCCTACAAAGCGATTTTCCAAAAAACAAGGATGGACCTTTCATGGGCATGAATTCCTAGGTGGAAAAATGGTGAAAAATATTTTTACACGCTTGCATATGCCGTTGAATCAGAAGATGAAATTTGTGCAAAAAATGGTAATGATGAGCTCACGTCCCATTGTTTTGTCTCAGAAAGAAGTGACCGATTCTGCGGTTCGCCGCTTGGTTTTTGATGCAGGGGAGCATGTGGAGGACTTGATGACGCTGTGTGAAGCAGATATAACAACGAAGAATCCAAATAAGTTTAAAAAATACCACAACAACTTTCAGATGGTACGCCAGAAGATTGTTGAAGTAGAAGAGCGCGATCACGTGCGCAATTTTCAACCTCCTATTACAGGAGAGGAGATCATGACGTTGTTTAACCTACAACCTTGTCGTGAGATTGGCATTTTGAAAGAAGCGATTAAAGAGGCTATTCTAGAAGGAGTAATCCCCAATGAATACGAAGCAGCCTACGACTTCATGCTTGAAAAAGCAGCTAAAATAGGACTAACAATTGTAAATAAATAATACTATGAAAAGCTCTTTTTTACCTTTAGCAAGAATATCCTTGGTCTTAGTATACCTGGTAATATTTGCGGGTGCGGCGGTTCGAATGACGGGTTCCGGAATGGGATGTCCTGATTGGCCGAAGTGCTTTGGTTACTACATCCCTCCAACCGATGAGGAAGTAATAACGTGGCAACCCCATCGAGAATACAAAAAGGGACAGATGATTATTCACGATGAGGCCCTTTGGAAAGCCAAAGATAATTTCACTACACCTGCGGTTTATGACGAGGCTCATTGGGAAAAATACACCAAACACGATTACGCTAAATTTAATCCTAAACACACCTGGACGGAATATATTAACCGTTTGTGTGGTGCACTTGCTGGATTAGCCTGTTTAGCGTTAGCTATCGCTTCTTTTAGCTATTGGAAAAAGAAAAAGAGTTTGGTTTTCACCTCTTGGTTGGTGGTGTTTTTAATGGGATTCCAAGCCTGGCTTGGCGCTACTGTGGTCTACTCCCTACTAAATCCCATCAAAATTACAGTACACATGGTCATGGCATTGGTTATTGTCGCTCTCTTAATCAACATCATCAAAATCGCCAAAGAGAAAACTGAAATCAAAAAATACAATGCGACTTTCCGCGCACTAACAGTGATTACCCTCCTCTTGACTTTGGTACAAGTAGTTCTGGGTACGCAAGTACGCGAATTTGTAGACGAACAAGTAAAGGCAGGTATTACCAACGAATATTTATGGTTAAATACCCCTACTTTGGATTTCTATATCCACCGTAGCTTTTCTATTTTAGTCTTTGTGCTTAACTTTTACTTGTTTTTCTTAAACAACAAATTAAATTTAGGCTTCTCCAAAGTAAAATGGGTAGCAATCCTCATTCTTTTAGAGATTCTAACTGGTATACTCATGCAATATATGCACTTCCCTTTTGGATCACAAACGGCTCACTTAGTACTTGCCTCTATCTTATTTGGTGTACAATACTACTTGTTCCTAGAAGCGAGAAAATGTTACTATAGCGGAAAAAGTTCCTTAGATTAGCATGTAAAAACAATATAACTTAAGAAAAAGCGTTTTCTATTGGAATATGAAAACGCTTTTTTATTTGTTATTTATAATCATTCTTGCTAAAATATAGCTAATATTCCCTTAAATCGTTTGGAAGTTAGGTTAAAAACCTTGTAAATTTGCCCTTACTATCAAAAGTTTCTTTTGTATTGTATTGCATCTTACTTTTTTATGCCCTTCATACAATAATTAACTTTTAACCCCCAATGCTATGACAACAAAAAAAATTGGAATCACATTTAGTTCTTTTGATTTGCTCCATGCGGGTCATATTAAAATGTTAGAAGAAGCAAAACGCCAGTGTGATTATTTAATTGTAGGCTTACAGACTGACCCTACAATTGACAGACCTGAAAAAAACAAACCGACTCAATCTGTAGTTGAACGCTATATTCAACTGAAAGGTTGCAAATTTGTTGATGAGATTGTTCCCTATACGACAGAGCAAGACTTAGAAGATATTCTACGCGCTTTCCATATTCACGTACGAATTTTAGGTGATGAATATGCTGAAAAGAATTTCACAGGAAGAAAATACTGTGAAGAAAAAGGAATCGAATTGTATTACAATTCCAGAGATCACCGCTTTTCGAGTAGTTCACTACGCAAAGAAGTAGCAGAAAAAGAAAACGGCAAAATTATTGCCATGTAAGAAAAAACCTAAGTTCACACTTAGGTTTTTTTTTGTTGTTTATTTTTTGTTGTTTGGCTTTTGTTCTTTGCTATTTCGGAATAAACAAACCGCTCAAATCATACAAACAACAAACTGCGCGCAAAAAAAACCTGCTCAAGGAAAGTAAACTGGAGCAGGTGCGATAAATACGGTACAGATGATAATTCAACCTATCTTATTTCATAAGATCTTTCTAGTAAGGATCGGTGATAAATTTTTATAACCTACAATTTCGTTCAAATACATCGAATTTTATCCTTCTCGTCTTTATCAAGGTGTAAACAAAAACAAATTTTATTGTGAAGGTCTCACTACATAATAGAGCACGCTTTTCTTAAAGAAAAGAAATCGCTTAATGGTACGCTCTTCTCTCTTGATAACAAAATCCTCTTGAATTAAGCGGTAGTGTAAACCTTTAGGTAACGTTGATAAAGCAACATAATTCTGTCCTTGTTTTTTCTCTTTTTCTAGTAAGAGTAAAAACTGTTCAAAATCATCAGAACATTCTGACAATTTCAATTGTTCAAATGCTGATTCTAACATTTTATTAATATTTTCGTTAAAGTAAGATGTTGTAAATATATCAAATAAATCAACAAAAACAATCATTTTCACTAAAGAATACGACCATTTCGCGTATTTTAACAAACAAAACTATAAAACATTACTTTAACAGAAAAAAAAAGCTTTACAATTAACTTTTTATTTTAATTTCAACTATATATTCTCATTTAAGCTGTATTATTTAGGAATAAAGCATTTTGTTTTTACATCTAACTTCCTTATTCTAATACCATTGGGTTGTTTTTTATACTCTCCCTTTTTTCCTTCCACTATTCTACCCTATAATAATACACTCTTTTTTTAAAAAAGAACAAACGCCTAACTGTTTTCTCAATGCGTTTAATCGTAAAATTTTCTAGAATCAACCGATAATGTAAAGCGGTCGGAATTGAAGACAGCATGAGGTAGTTTTTTCCTTGTTTTTTTTCTTCGTGTAATAAAACTAAAAACTCCTCAAAATAGTCATCCTGCTTCAACGATTCTAAATGCAAGACAATTGAATCAATCATTTTTTTAGTTTTAACAAATTATTACCCTTGCAAATATAGCAATAAATATTGAATTTAAATAAAATATCACCAAACAATACACAAAAACAAAGAATTATTCACAAAATAAATAGGAGAAACGAATATTTTATAACACAATAACTGCTTTATTCGAAATACTTTCTACTATAACTATTAAAAAACGCAATAAAATGAGGTTTTCATTTGAAAAACAATAAAAATAAAAACAATAAACAACTGACAATCAACACATTAAATCTCAAAATACGAATATATCCTCTGTATTTCCTCTCTTTTTCTCTTCATGCAAGGTATCTGTATTTCATTTCACACAGCATGAGAATATTTTACTATAGCAGGTGAGTTAATTGAAAGGAGAAAAAGTTTCCGAGATTTTCTCCTTTTTTAGTTGCTCACCTCCTTAGGTCATTGAACCTAAACTCTTTGCTTCTTCAGATCCTGATACTAAACAAGTCAATTCTTCACAACGGATAATTTTATCCCCTGAAAAGGTAAACTCCGCCAATACTTTGTGGGTGTGTTGAGACCCATCTTTTAATACCGAATGCACCAAATGCTTGGTAAATACTATATTGTCGTGTGCAGCGGTATTTACCAGCTGTACTTCTACGGTTTCAATCAGTTGTTTTAGCTTTTTAATGTGTTGTTTAAACCCTTCAAAATCAAGTTTGGCGTGGTCAACCAATTGCTCGTACGCTGGAGAGAAAAATTGTAGAATCACTTCTTCTTCATACGTTTTACTTTCAATCACCTGCTGTAACATTTCTTTTACTACTTTTTCCATTTTAAAAACTTTAGTATAATCTGTTGCAAAGGTGAAAACTTCCCTCCTCCTTAGGCGATAACATTTGTTATCAAATCAGGGCTTCCGTTTTTCTACCATAGAGCAAGATGCGTTTAAAGGCATATAAAGCAGGTAAGGTTGGAAAAGCAACAGCTATTTTTGCTTTAAACGCTTCGATAAATAAGGGTTTGTCTTCCTCTTTTAATCGCTCCATATAGGGAATCAACGCAGAACCCGCAATAAACGAATAAAGGGTCTCGTGTGTATCGGCGATAAGGGGATAAATGCGTTGGGAAAGCTGTAAGTCAGACAATCCTGCTTCAAACATCAATTGAGCATACGCATCTAAAGGGAGTACCGTTGTCTTGCGGTTCCATCCACCTAGTTGTGCATTGAATGGAGCGGTATCCGCTAAGCTGTCGAGTAATTGATTCAATAGATTCTCTGCCTGACAAGGCATTTGAACCACAAACTGTCCCCCTGGGTTTAGTTTTTCAATCAACTTGGGAAACAAGGTTCGATGGTCATCTGACCACTGTAAAGCGGCATTGCTAAAGATGAGATCCCACGATTCACCTGTGGCAGCAAATGCTTCAATGGTTTGTTGGGTAAAAGACAATCGATCCGTGCTTAAGGGATAGGCTTTCTCGAGCATCTCTTGAGAAGCATCCATTCCGACAAAAGTAGCCTGTTTAAACTTTTCGACAAGTAAGGCTGTTTGTTCTCCTGTACCACAACCTAGGTCTACAGACTTCATAGGGGTGGTCTCCTGAATCATCGCACTCAAATCAAAAAAAGGCAAAAATCGAACCGATTTAAACTGGTTGTATACAGTTGGATTCCAAGGCATAATATAGCGTTTTAAATTGAGATAAAGCTACAAACTCCATCCTTCAAACACGGATATAATTTAGGAAAAATAGGGGGTGTTTTTTATTTGATTGACAAAAATAAGGGGACCAAATCAAGAAATGTCCAATTGCTTATTTTAATCGATAAATCACACCAAAAAACAACGAAGTTAGTGCATAACCGATCATAATTTCTACTTGAGGCAATCGAAATAAAAACGAAAAGGTCAAGATAATACCAACTAAAGCAATACTATTTAAGATCCATTTAATCGTCTTATTGGGTACGCTTCGTTTTTTTAAGTAATAATCAGCTACCCCATAAATGAGATAAGTGGGAAAAGAAAAAACCACGCTTACGAGTAATGTAATAGGGTATACTTCCACCAATCCGACAACTTGATATGCATTTTCTCGAATAAGATACAGCAATCCTTGGGCTACACTAGGAGCAAGTAATAAAGTACTGAGGCAATGCCGAAGTACATAGTTCCAATGCAGCTTATTTTTCATCTTACTTTAGTTTTACTTGTAACAGTTCTAACCACTTCGCTCGATCATTGACCACAAAACGGCATTCTTGATCCGCCAATTTCACCTTCAAGCCATTGTCGATAACGCCTAGGGTTCTACATGGTTTAATGCTTTGCATATCAGCAAAGGCAATGCGCACTGTTTTCTTGGTAAAATTAAATTTATGGGAATGAAAAAGCAGATAGTCTTGGGTGATGCCTAATTTTCCACCAATCGCCTGTCCGCTTAAAAATAAATTAGCCACGCCATAGGCTTCTAAGGTTTCGTCTTCTTCTAAGGGTAAATCCAACTTCAGTAGGATTCCCTTTGTCATCTTCTTAATAAAGAAATAAAAAACCAAGGAGAAAAATAAACCAAAAAGTAAGCCTTTTACGAGATAGTAGTACCACGCTTCGAGGCTTCGGTCAAACAGCCAGTCCAACAGTACACTCAAAATCGCATAGGTAACAATCACGAGACTTACAATCTTAATCGCGTCTTTTTTACTTACCCCTAAGGCATCGTCTCCAATTTTCATCTTTTTTTGTTTAGTCGTGTTTAAAGATACGGATAAAATAATACCTATTTCTACGAAGAACCAAACTTATTTTAACTACTTTTTAGCGTCAACCATCCGTTGTAAAAACTTTTGTACCTTTAGTTTTTAAAATAGCACCCTATGTCCGTTCCCACCACAAAAGCAGCACTTCAGCACGCCATCGTTACGGAATATACCAAGCTCAAAAAAGAGCTTGTTTCGATTCCGCAAGCGCTTGCCACAGCCCAAACCTTTGACGGGCATGCGAAAGACACCCAGATGAGTCTCTGTGATTTACTGGCTTACCTCATCGGTTGGGGGGAACTTGTGCTCCAATGGGTTGACCACAAAGACCGCCATCTACCTGTTGATTTTCCTGAAACGGGATACAAGTGGAATGAATTGGGGAAACTAGCCCAAAAGTTCTACCGCGATTATGAAGCGCTGGATTATCTGCAATTGCAAGAAAAGTTAGATCAAACCGTCGATGCGCTTTTGCTGTTAATCGAACGCAAATCCAATGCTGAACTCTATGAAGTGCCTTGGTATACCAAATGGACCTTAGGACGAATGATTCAGTTTAACACCTCTTCTCCTTATGCCAATGCTAGAGGTAGAATACGCAAATGGAAAAAAGAACAGTTCAATAATCCTCGATAAATTACGGCGATAAAACCAGTTTGCTGTCGTTCACGAGCTGGCCACTACCTACTATACCGAAATGTATTATGTCGGGGCATTTGGTCGTGCCGAATTGACTCCTTATACGATAAGCCCTAAGGTAGGGCTTTCGCTCTTTACTTTTTTTGAAGTAGACTTGGGTTACGGATTTCCGATCGCAAATAAAACAGGCTATCGTCCAATCAAGGGGTTTACGACCTCCATTCGCTTTAATATTCCTCTAAATACGAAACTGTAAAGAGAAGGCGTTGTACTTTCTTGGCGATGAAGCTAGTTTTCTTTTTGAATATTAAAACCTAAACGATCTTCTTCTTTTGAAACATCAGCTAAGGTACCGAAAAGACTCCTCTCACTCTTTTCTATTTTACGGCAGTCAAATGCAATTGAACAAATCCATATTGGGTTCGTGCATCTTGTATATGGAATGCAGTATGTAGTGCAGGATTCGTACCTACGACTCCTTCATTCCCAAGTAGTATGGGATTGATATTGAGATATAAATCGGTTACTAATTCCTGATCAATAAAGGCGTTAAAGGTTCCTACTCCTCCGCCAATAGCCAATTCACTGGCTCCTTTTGCTTCCATATAAGACAGGGCTTCTGCTGGACTAGAAACAAAGGTATATCCCGCTACAGCAGGCCCTTTAGACAACACCAGGATCTCAATGCCTTGAAAAAGCGCTTTTACCTCTGCCGAGAACGTTTGGAAATGGTCAAATGTTTGCCTCCCTATGACGAGGTTGCCTACTTGTTGTGCATAATGAAGGTAAAAATCAAAGGCTTCTTGGGGCACTTGATAGCGGGGATCATTGGACACTAACGCTCTTCCATTGGCTGATACATTGGCAATTACGGTTACTTTCATCTTGTATTTTTTTACGGTTTGTACAAAACTACGGCACACTTCTGTTATCTTTGCTATGACTTACCTCGAGGAAAGGAACCACAAGTATGACAAAGCAAACAGACACTCCCGTATCAAAAGAAGAGATATTGGCCTTACAAGACGCCATCGAATTGTTTCGTGGGAAATGGAAATTTTGTCTCCTCCATCATTTGAGTACCTCAGAATCCCTTCGATTCAAAGATTTACAACAAAAGGCTACAACGATATCTCCCAAGGTATTGGCGAAAGAATTGCAGGACTTAGAAGATCACTTATTGATTACGCGTACGGTCAATCCGACCAAACCCATTACGGTATCTTATCGCTTAACTCCCCATGCATTGGAAAGTCAACCTGTTTTAGCCTCATTGCTCGAATTTGGCTTAAAACACAGAAAAAAAATTAAAGACAAGCCTTAATTACTTTAGGCTAAAGCATAAAAAAAGAGCGAAGACTACGTCTCCACTCCTTTTCCGTTAAAATAAAATCACTTCACTTCCTATTTTGATTCAAATAGCGGCAGGGAAACCCCTTCTGCTTCTTCCAAGTCAAAGTTCAGTACCTTACTAATGATGACAGGAATATCTTCTAAATTAAGTTGATCAATGACTAGCCCTGCTTTGATTCCTTTGCCATAAGCGACAAATCCGGTGTAAATTTCATGGAAATTGGGGTAATAGCCGTGTTTTCCTCCTTTAGCAGGTGATAGCACCGCTCCAGTTGTTTGATTGGAAAACGCATACCCTAATTTGCCTGATAGGGCTACTTTTGCCTTGGTTTCTCCACCTCTAGCGCGAATCAGAGGTTCATCAATCAATTCAAACATGGCTTGGTAGCGTTCAGGAAGCTGGCGAATCATCTTGATTACTTCCGCTACAATTTTTTGATCCTTGGGATTCTTCACTTGCAAGACAGTACTTCCACCTGTGGAAAAGAAAAAGGCTCGATCCAAGAGTCCAGCTTCTTTCAACCAAATATTTGGTGCAATACTAAAATCCGTAGATACAAATCCATGATCCCCTGTTACAATCAAGAGGGTTTGCTCGGCTAATCCTGCTTGATTCACTGCATCCCATATATTGCCCAAGGCTTTATCAGCCCCTGCAATGGCACGGGCTACCTCATCTCCTTCTCTTCCTTCGCTATGTTGGGCTCCATCCGTATTAGGCAAATGAAGCGTTAACAAATGAGGCTTGTAGGTCTTAATCAGGTAAGCGGCACTGCGTCCTAAATTCTCATCCATCGCCAAGCTACTCAAGTTTAACTGGTTGTAGTGAATTTGCCCCAAGGCTTGCGTCAAGATTTCATCAAACAAGCCTTTAGGGGTTGCATATAACTTTGTTGGGGTAATACGATCCATCGGGCGTTTAAAATCCCATATTTCGGGTATATTGTAATCAATAAAGGCATTGTGTAGGGTGATGGGCCAAGATACCGAGGCTGTAGTCAACCCCTTTGCCTTTGCCTTCTCCCAAATGGTTGGTACCAGGATATCCTTACTGTCATAAATCCACTCCCCAGGCTGTCCATTTTCTCCTACGGTTGTATTGTAATGTATCCCGTGTTTATGTGGCAAAGTACCTGTAGACAGGGTGGTATGAGAAGGATAAGTTACCGAAGGAAAAATCGTGCGTACCCCATTAGCGGATACTCCATTTTTGGCCATTTGCTTTAAGTTGGGCGTACCCCATTGCGCTTCTTGGTAAAATTCTGGACGAAATCCATCAATACTCACCAAAATCACGTGTTTAATTTCCTGTGCCCAGCTGGTAGATCCCCCTACCAAACTCAAGCATACTGCTAGGATTATTTTTTTCATCGTTCTTTTCTTAATTAAATAAAGGCATGATATAAGGGCTATTCTTGTGCGCTACCAACACCTTATTCATGTCGTACTTCATCGTTACGGTTCCTGTGGCTGCATCGGTTGTAAAATCGTCCATTCCTGCTTTAGCTGGAATAAAATCGGGAATTAACGCCTTGGTATAGGCTGCTGTCACATGCGCATTATTGCCTTCTTCAATTTGCGAAATCGGATACTTAATCCCCAAATCACTCAAACGACGTCCTTCACTGATAAAGATTTCTTGACGCAACAAATAAATGGTGTACAACAAGTCATCCGCAGTAGTAATACCTTCGATTTCAGCCTTAGTAACTTTGGTTCCCGATACTTTACTCACCAGTATTTTCCCTTTTTGACGATCCAGGACATAACCTTCTTTTTCAGGTGAATTCGCATCAAAACGCACCTTGACTTCTTTCAGTGGATAATCCGAACGGATTCCCCCATTTCTCGTTTCTTTTTTATCGTCTACTAATTCTGTAGGTCTAGCTGCTACCACATCCAACAATTGGTTGAGGTAGTGCTTACTCCCTGCGATATCCTGATTGGCTAAGGCAATTTCAGCCAGTATTAAATACCCTTCTTCTCCTTTAGCTAAGGCTAAGGCTTTTTGATCGTTTTGTGGTGTTCCTACGGAGAAAAACTTCGGATCTAGGTAATCCAAACGCGGTAAAGGCGCTAAGCGATTCGGCAGAGCGTCATAGGTGGCATTTTGCATTTCATTGGGTACGCTATTTTTGCCGTCAAACAGAATGTTATACAGCAAATTAGGTGTAGCAATGGCCTTTGTTGCATAGTCTTGCGCCTCTACCTTATTTCCTAAACGATAATGCGCACGGGCGATAAACAAGGCGTAGGCATGTTTACTATCCGCTTTGGTCTCCAATGCATACGCTTTTTCAAGGCCTTCCACTGCTCTTTTCAACATTTCTTCTGCTGGAATCACTTTTCCTAAATTCGATTCAGGTAAACCTAGAAATAACTCTCCGCCTACTAAATTCGCATATCCTTTACAAAAATTGAGGAAAGCAATATCCGTTTCTGTCAGCGTTGGATCTTTCGGCAGTACCACTTCTAATCCATAGGTTGCCATTTCGCGCAGGGCTTGAATACTTGCTTGTAGGTTATTGACATCTGGATCAAAATAATCAATCTGTGGTTGATCAAATACTTTGGAATATTGGGTGTAATTATTGAAGTAATTATCGGAGGTAATTTCTGCATTAATCACAATAATATTCGTGGTTAATGCTAATTGTTTTTGCAGTCCAATTATCCAGCTATGCCCAGCATTGGGTTTATTTAAATAGTTGTCTTCGGTTACGTAGGGATTATCCACACAGCTCACCGTCGTTAAGGCTAAGGTAAAAACGAGACTTAAAGCAATACTTATTTTTTTCATGATAGTCGATTAGAAATTAATTTTAATAGATCCTAAAAATTGTCTAGGTGCAGAGTACGTTGCATAGGCAATTCCTCCTGTAGAAGCTCCTCCTTGTCCTTGAGCAGCTCCACTAATCGTGGCTTCCGGATCAAAAGAAGAAGCGGTAAAATTGAAAGGATTGGCTACGGTAAATCCAAACGTAATCGATTGGTACAGGCTCGGATTTGACGGTCGTAAATAGTAAGACAATCCGATTGTTCTAATTTTCAGGTAATCGGTTTTTTCCACGAAGCGATTGGTCAAGTTTAGCCAATTTGTTCGTCCGTTTTTCTCGATTTCTTCTTGAGGTACAAAATCATCAGAAGCCCCATAATTATATCTAAACTGGGCATCCCAATTGGCCGCATACCCTCCTGTTTGGTAATTGGCATTGGCAAATAAACTCCAATTTTTATAGCGCAAATTCAATCCAATATTTCCAAATACTTCGGGAATTGTATTACCCAAATACGCCTGTGGAATCGTCTCTTGTAAGGTACCATCCTCACCGATGACTCCGTAGTTACCACGGATAAACCCCACAGATCTTCCTTCTTCTACTACCGTTTGTAACGTTCTAGAACTGAATCCATTGATATTAAAAGCAGGGGCTCCACCAGTACTTAACACTTTATTTTTCAAAGTATTAACTGATCCAGTAAGGGTAACATTCCAATCCTGAGCTTGTACCACTTCCAAGGCAAAGTTCATCTCAAATCCTTTGTTTTCAATTTCCCCTATGTTGTACAATTGACTCTTAGTATAACCACTTGACGGTGCTGGTGGCACATAGAATAAGGCATCTTTTGTTTTAGAGTAGTAGTACCCCACAGAAAGCGTTAAGCGATTATTCCAAAAAGAAGCATCAATACCTGATTCCCACGTATGTGTTTTCTCCGGGCGCAAATCATCATTTCCAGGTTGACTGAAACGTGTGGCTTGCTCGCCCAAGTATCCATCAAAAGCCACCGTTTTTTCATTGGCATAAGCTGGAGGTAAATTTCCCGCTACCCCATAACTTCCGCGTAATCGCAAAGCATTAACTGTTTTATTGGCAAACCAACCTTCTTGTGACAGCATATACGACACTCCTACTTTTGGATAGTATTGTACGCCAATATTCTTACCAAAAGACGGGTTGCGATCTCCACGTACCCCTAAATCCAAGAATAATTTGTCTTTATATCCTACATTTTCAGATAGATAAAACCCGTAGTTCAGCACTTCACTGATGTATTCATCACTAGTGCGAATAGCGGCTTCTGAAATAGAATACGCACCATCTCGAATATTGCGTCCTTCTATCAGGGTTTGGTTATCTGAATTGCGGAACAATTGCCCTCCAACAGTAGTAATGAAGGAGAAATCATCGATATTCATACTGTGTTGTCCATTGAACTCCACCGTCAATCCCAAATACTTGCGCTGTATTTTTTGAATACTCCCCTGATCTTTAATCAGCTGTCCTTTGGTTGCTGTTAAGTACTCATTCGTTTCTATGTTCTCCTGATCTTGAATGCGGTAATCCAACCCTCCGACCAATTTAAACGATAGATTTTCCAACGGGTTATACTTAAACTGTTGAGAGGTAGTAAATCGATTCACAACAATGTTGTTGTCTTGTAATCGTTCAGCGTTATGGACAAACTCCTTCATCGTTTCAAATTCTGCGTCAGTCAATTCATCTAGGCGATTTTTGAATCCAGGTCCCGTTACTTTAGAAGCGCCATCTTCGGCGAACCACAAGCCCGTATAGCCTCCTTGATTTCCATTTCTATTGCGCTTGTAGGCATTGTGTACATAGAGGAAGGAACTTTCATAAGTCACGTTTTCAGACAGTTTGGCGTGAAAACCAGAACTTAAATCAAACTTTTGATTGGCATTTTGCTTATAAATTTGGACCCCTGAGGAGTTTTGGTAACTCGTAGAGAAGTTGTACCCAAATCCACTATCTGATTCACCATTGAGGTTTAAGCGATATTTCTGATAAAACCCATTTTCAAATAGTAAGTCTTTGGTGCGGTCAAAGTATAAGAAATCTGTGGTTGGGGTTTCTACTCCCATTTCGGTATATAAATTGACATACGTTCCAGGCATTCCTCTCTTCTTGGTAAAGATCTGGATTACCCCATTGGCTGCATCCGATCCATACATGGTAGTGGCTGCTCCTCCGTTGATAAACTCAATCTTTTCAATATTGTCCATCGGAATATCAGCAATCGAACTCATGGATGCTCCTTGTGCACTTCCACCTAGTGAAGCACGGGTATTGTTGTTGTCCAAACGTACCCCATCAATGTAAATAATGGGTGTACTACTCAAAAAGGCCGAGTTTACCCCACGGGAGCGAATCAAAGATGTAGACCCCGCTTGTCCGCCCGTTAGGTTAATCTGTGCATTGGGCAATTTTGTGGCTAATAATTGATCCACACGTTGTGCGGGAATCTTTTCTAGTTCGCTCGCCTTAATTACGGTGACGTTATTAGCTAATCGCTTTTTCTGTACATCTGCTCCTTGTCCCGTCACGACAATCTCACTCAACATTTGGTTGTCTTCTTCTAACTTGACTAGGATATTTTGGTTGTTTTTTGCAAAACTCAAGTCTTTTGTTTTATACCCCATAGACGAAAAGGAAAGGGTAATCGGCGCTTTGGTAACGGTCAAGGTAAATTGCCCGTCCAAATCAGTGACCGCAATAAATTCATTGTCTTTGTCGCGCACATTCGCACCAATGAGTGGCAGTCCCTCTTGATCCACTACTTTTCCTTTTAACGTCAAGATTTGCTGTTGCTGTACTTGATCCTTCGTCTTGACTAAAATCTGGTTGCCTTGCGTTTGAAAAGAAACATTAGCCTTGGTTCCGATATGGTTTAACAAGGTTTCGAGCGACTCATAGGCGGTGTCAAATTCGTAGGTTTTATCTACGGGAATATCCGCAGTAATATAAACAAAGTGTTGCTGCGTTTGCGCTTCTACTTGATCAAATACTTGCTTAAGTGTCGCCTGATTTTGGGTTAATTTTAGTTTCGTTGTTTTCTTTACTTGCCCTTGGATCTGCTCGTTTGGGACGACAGTTAAGGGGGAAGCTTGGGTTGCTATACTCGCTAAGGTTAAACTAGCCAGTAAAACGCTTTTTTTCATCATGGTGTTGTTATTTAGTTTTATTTGTTTGGGTTAGTAGTAGGGAAATCGTCTTCAAGGCAATGTGCATATGACTTTCGATGGTCTTGACCGATAAATCTAATATGTCAGCAATCTGCTGGTATTTGAGTCCATCTACTCGACTCATCTCAAAGATGCGCCTTGATTTGGGTGGAATCTTGTCGATAATCTGTAAAAGCGCTTGTCTCAAATCGGCTTCTTGTTCGGATTGAATAATCTCATCTTCAATGGTCGAGACGTAATGCTTGTGCTCCACGGTTTCAAATTCTAAATCCAACAGCGTTCGTCTAGTGGTTTTCTTTTGTTGAAACAGCATATTCTTGGTCATCGTGAAAATGTACACCTTGGGGTTTTCAATCCTGCCCAATGTTTCTTTGTTTTGCCAGATATAGTAAAATACATCGGATACTTTTTCTTCGACGAGATACAGGTCTTTTTCATAACTGAGGGCAAAGCGACATAAATACTGGTAATACTTGACGTAAAATTGTTCAAAAGCGAGTCTATTTCCCTGCGCTATTTGGCGAAACAACACCAGGTCATCTTCTGGCTTAGGGTTGCTTTTTGGATAGAGAATCTTGGGCATATGGTTCGATTAAATAATGGGAATGAGTAAAAGTGATGGAGCAATTGGCAACGAAAGCCAAGGCTTGGATGAATTCTTCTAACGTGGTTTGATCAAAGACACCTGTTATGCGTTTCTGTGCCAAAATAGGATCTTGAATCACAAAAGAAACACCGTAAAATTGGTTGATTTGTACCAAGGCTTGAGCTAAAGGAATATTGTCAAAGATTAACTGTTCTTGACGCCACCCCATTTCTTGAGCGGCATCAACCTTAAAGCGCTTGACTTCTCCCAAGGTCGTATTCCACAACAATTGCTCATTGGGTTTGAGGTAAAGCTGTTCCCCCGTACTCAATTTAGCTAGTACTTTCCCTGACAATAAGGTGACACGTTTTTCTTGACCCAACGTATTGACACTGAATTGAGTGCCTACTACTTCTACTTCTAAGTCTTCGTGTTTGACCAAAAATTTCTGATCTACCTTTTTGACTACATCAAAATAGGCCTCTCCTTCAAGCCAAACTAAACGCGTCGTGTCTGTTTGTGCAAATTGTAAACGCGCCTGTCCATTGAGCTTAACCACACTGCCATCGGCTAAGGTGATTGTTTTGCGTACTCCTGCAGTATTGGTATACAACTGATACTCCACAGGCATAGTTGAGCCATCGGGTAAAAACAAAACATAGGTCAACATAAAACTGCTGATTAATACTAGTATCGTACAAGCGAGTTGTAAATATCGGGTGGTATATTGGGTCTGGTTCTTGCGTTGTTTGTAAGAGTTTTCTTGGGCTTGTTGCCAAATCTCACGATTCGTAGGATACGCTTTCCACAACAAACGATACGCATCATAGGTACTTTTCAACTCTTCGTCAAAAAGCAAATCTATTTCAAAAGTAATGCGTTCTTCTTCTGTATATTCTCTAGCGATATACTGAATACATCGGTGTTTATTTAGTTCTTGTTCACTCAAAACAAATCAGTAGTTTGGTTTAGTAAAGGAGTGAAATAATTGATTTTACACCTAGAATTTAAGGTTATTGAATTGTTAGGGAATTATTATGGTTTTTTGGGGATTGGGTGAGGTTGGTGAGGATTTGTTGAGGTTTGGTGAGATGGGTGAGGTTGGGTGGGATTGGTGAGGTTAGGTTAGGTTGGTGAGGATTGGGTGGGGTTGGTGAGGATTGGGTGAGGATTGGGTGAGGTTGGGTGGGATTGGTGAGGTTGGGTGAGGTTGGGTTAGATTGGTGAGGATTGGGTGGGGTTGGTGAGGATTGGGTGAGGATTGGGTGGGATTGGTGAGGATTGGTGAGGTTGGGTGAGATTGGTGAGGATTGGGTGGGGTTGGTGAGGATTGGGTGAGGATTGGGTGAGGATTGGGTGAGGGTTGGGTGAGGGTTGGGTGAGGTTGGTGAGGTTGGTGAGGATTGGGTGAGGATTGGGTGGGGTTAGTGAGGTTGGGTGAGGACTCACTATGGACACATCAGTTTTTTGTTGGTTGTTCTTTGCTTTTTTTTTACAGTTTAGGTTTAACGGTTAACAATTTTGATCACTTTATCATTTGCCAAAAACCCTCACCAAATCTCACCAAATCTCACCAAATCTCACCAAATCTCACCAAATCTCACCAAATCTCACCAAATCTCACCAAATCTCACCAAATCTCACCAAACCTCAACAAACCCTCAACAAACCCTCAACAAACCCTCAACAAACACCAAAAATAAACCACAAAAAAAAGTCCAGTATAACTACTAGACTTTTTTTATCTATTGAAGGTCTCCTTTAAAAACGAGTCCAATCTGAATTTGCTTGATAATCCACAATGGGATCTACATCATTTTGCGCACTAAACTGACCGTAAAAGGCAGCCATATCTGCCTGTACCTGTTGACGGGTAATTTCGACTAATTGCGGATTAAAATCTTCCATTTCCTGCACAAACTGGAACGCAATCACGCGAGATAGCATTCGACCAATTAACAACATACTGCGTTGTTTGATTGTATTATCTACAGTAAAATCGAAATAAGTACGAAATACTTCTACACTCATATGGGTACGCTCATAGCCTTGCAAGAAACGATATAGATTTGTTTCTTTTTCTTTTCGCATCAACTTCAGTATTCCTTCTGCGATTTGTGTGTACAGCATTTCATTGGATCCTTCAAAAATTTGGAAGGGTCTACAATCTACTAGCGAACGCCCTGCAATATGGTCCAATCGATAGCCGTTGGCTCCTGCTAATTGCAAGCTAATTTGAGCCGATTCTTGCATCAAATCCGTCACTACCGCCTTCAACACATTTGCCTCAATACTCATTGTTGCCAAGTCGTGCTCAATCCCACTCGTTTCTACACTAAAAATACACATACCCGAACACAGCGTATACGCCGCTTGAATTTTCGCAATTTGATTCTTAACTGAATCAATACTCAATAAAGGAACCCCACCTACTCGTCTTTCTTGGCAATGTGCCAACGATTCGTCTAACAAGCGTTGGATAAAGCCCAAGCCCATGCCTGGAAATTGCAATCGACTGCGATGCAGCGTATCGAGCATTAATTTAATTCCCGTACTTTCCGTTACCAATTTCTGTTCTGCAGGAATCGCAATATCAATTTCGTTGATGCCATACGGAATGGCGTATAATCCTAAATTATTATAGCGATGCGTCATGGGAATATGTTGATCGGCTCTGTTGTTTTCAGAAACAAAAAAGTCAATATCACGAGATAGCTCTCCATTGGCTTTGCTTTCTCTCGCGGTTACCAACCAAAAATCAGCGGCACCACTTAATCCTTGCCAGTGTTTTTGTCCTTTAATGTGAAACATTCCGTCTTTCTGATGAAATTCCGTCTTCATATTCAAGGCATCGCTTCCATGTGCTTTTTCCGTAATCATCAAGCCTCCCATGGCTTTATTTTCCATAAACTGTTGAAAAACACGTTGCTGCACTGCTGGTTGCCCATACTTAGCCAACGGTTCCAAAAAAAGTGCAATGTTGATACCAAACATCAACGAAAGGGGCAACGATTCATACGAAGCAGCCGAAAGTATCTGTAGGCATTCCTTTACTTTTACTCCTCTTCCGCCAAACATCGTTGGGATAGCCACAGACAAAGGCTTTTCATCCATAATCTCTTCTACTAATTCAGCAGGGAAATCACGGTTCAACCCCATATCATTATAGTTGTACTTTTCGCGAAATAAATATTTTAATCGCTTCTTAAATTCTGCGATGTAAATACTAAAATCAACCTGTTCTATTACTGCATTCATGTCTATACTCCTTTTCAATTAAAAATATTTACTTGCTTGACTATGACTTCCTTTGGGAAATAAAAAAACAATAAACCATTTGTTTCTCCCAAGAGAATATCACAATCAAACCCTAGTTGAACAAATATAAGAAGCTGAATACGAAACAAATATGATAGTTTCGATTAAATATAGGACAAAACGTGCATGATTAAAACACAAAAGCCGCTACATTTTTCTGTACTCTGAAGGAGTAATACCCACATTTTTTTTAAAAAGACGCGCGAAATAAGACGGATCGACAAAGTCGAGTTCATAGGCAATGGTCGCAATACTCTTATTTGTTTCTAGCAGTAAAAGTTGGCTGTGAATAATAGCAACTTCTAGAATAAGCTGTTTGGATGATTTTTGATATACCGCAGAAACGCAGCGATTTAAGTAGTTAATCGATACGTTAAGCTGATCCGCATAAAAATCAACCGTCTTATGTTTATTAAAATGCAAGTGAACAAGTTGCTTAAAGGCGATGGCTATCTCTTGTTTTCGCTCGATTGATCGGGTGGAATCTGACAATTTAATTACCATCAAGGCAATAGTTTTAAATAGACTCTCGTACAGTTCTTTATAAGGAGTTTTACTGTGAATTTCACTATACAACAAATCGAGTAAACTGCTCAAAGCAGCACTGTTCTGTGCATTGAGATTGAGCAATGGAGAGATGGTAAAAATATTTAAAATTTGCGTTTCTCGAAACATGGAGGTCATAGCGTGTTCTTTAATCAACACACAATAGCCTTCTGCAGACTTGTCTACCGATTCAATCGCCGAGATATAGCCATAATTACACAGCAATACAGCAGGGGCTTCTACCTTAAAAATAGTGGAATCAATGCGTTGGGTAAAATACCCTTTGGTCAGGTGAATCAACATATTGTATCCAAAAAAAATAGGAGGAATTGGAATTTTAAGGTAAGGGGCAATATCCTTTAAGGCAAAAATTTTAATCGGGGTATGAATATAGGTCAAATGGTTCCTACTCATGTCCATGAACTTGGAAACAAACTCATCTGCATTAATTTGATTGTCTATCATACCTAAGAGATTTATTCAAATTTCATCAATTGAATTGAATTGACAATAAAAAATAAGCAAATTTGCACAACTTTCATTTATTTTTAACGCTTTTCGATCCAAAACCTCGTGTTTTTGCCCTATTTTAGTCCTTGCTAATCCAACAGCAAAAAAGTAACCTATGTTTGAGAAAGTAGATCGAGATGCTCGCATCAGCCAAGAATTTATCAGCCAGTATAAACCCTATTTTACGCCCGCTTCTTATCCAGCTAAGACCATACTTTTACAAGAGGGAGAAGTGGCAACAAAGGTCTTTTGGATTGAGAAAGGCTGTATGCGCGTATGGCTGAACAAAGATGGGCAAGAAATTACCTTTCAATTCTTTTTAGAAAACAGCCTAGTGTCTTCAATCGAGAGCTTTTGGAAGGGCATACCGAGTAAATTTACCTTAGAAACCATCGAACCCACACAGGTTTGGGTTGCCCATAAAGAAGACATTCAACCCTTACTCGAGGAATCCTTAGCTCAACCCGCGTACCGAGATTTATTTATCGATGTCCTCTTTCAACGCACCTTTGACTATGTCAATCGCAGCCTCTCTTTTGTACAATCTACCCCCGAACAGCGCTATCTTGAACTTTATGAGACTCGCCCCGCGCTGATTCAACGTATCCCACAGCATTATATTGCTTCCTATATTGGCGTGTCCAAGGTACATCTGAGTCGCCTAAAAAGCAAATTAGTCAAAGGCTGATTTAATAACAAATGTTATCGCCCACACCCTAACGACTATCCTACTTTTACCTCAACTAAAAAAAGAAAGATATGAAAGCCGTTATCGTCAAAGAAAAAGGACAAACACCCATTTACACCACTGATTTTCAATCCGTAAACACAACTACCCCACAAGGGGTACTCTTGCAGGTGAAAGCCGTATCCATTAAAAATTTAGATCGAGCCATCGCGAGTAGTCAGCACTATTCAGTGAGCAGTAAGCCCTTTGCTCCTTTTGTCATTGGAACCGATGGAGTTGGCGCACTTGAAGATGGAACCCTAGCCTATGGTTTTGGATTACAGGGTATGTTGAGTGAATATGCGGTTGTCAATCAATCCCAACTCGTTCCACTTCCTACGGGTATAGATCTGGCTTTAGCTGCTGCCCTACCCAATGCCTTGATGGGGTCTGTTATGGCGTTGCTGTTGCGAGCCAAGTTCAAACCAGGAGAAGTGGTACTCATTAATGGAGCCACCGGTGTAACGGGGCAAGTTGCTGTTCAAATGGCCAAGCATTACGGTGCATCCAAGGTTATTGTAACCGGACGACATACGCCTACCTTAGACCAGTTAAAAACACTCGGCGCCGATGAGGTTATCGCACTTCAGGAAGATCAAGAGGCCTTAATCCACGCCTTTCACCGCGTGCACCGAGAAACACCCCTAGATGTGGTGATTGATTACCTCTGGGGAAACAGTGCTGCTGCTATTCTATCCGCACTAAAAGGAAAAGGACACTACCAACACCCTACGCGTTTTGTCAATGTAGGCGCTATGTCGGGCGATCTGCTTCAATTGTCTTCCTCTATTTTACGTGGCACAGATTTGATGCTATTGGGATCGGGAATTGGCAGTTGGACACCCCAAGAAACCGAGCACTTCTTTCAGGTCTTGCTACCAGAAGCCTTTGAATTAGCCGTAAAAGGACAATTACACCTCGATACGGTTTCGCATTCTTGGCAGCAGATTAGCACCATCTGGGACAAACCGCTAGCTAATGGACAACGCTTGGTGATTACCACCGATTAACCGCTCACCAACTTCCAACGCTACTTCCTTGCAACAATAAAAAGAAAAGGCCTTACACTCCATCGTGCTAAGGCCTTTGTTTGCTTTAATATCGTAATTTATGCTTCTTGAGTATGTTGCGCTTCGATTTCTTTACTCCTGTATTTCAATCGGATCAGTTTGTGTTCAATTGCCATCATATCGTCATTCACTTGTTTAATATTCCAATAATACGAGATGGGAAGGAGAAATAAAAATAGAATCCCCATGGGCCATACCGCTTCCGCATAGCTCTGCCTTTCTATTAAGGCGCCTCCTTTCAATGGAAAATAAGGGCTTCCAAAAACAAAGATAAGCCCAACCACGATAGAACGTAGGCTTGGCCATTTTTTACGGGGTAGTTTTCTCAATTCCTCTCGAAGTTTTTTTTCTTCAGCTTCTAATTCAGCCTTTGATAGTTGGCTGTAATTTGGTTCGTCTGTTTTCGTTTGCATCAGGTGATGTTATAGTTGATTCTCTTTTATACTCGATTCATACTCCTTGCTCCAGCTCAAAATCATAGGTTTGAGCTTGCAAAAAAGAACGTAGTTGATTGTAGTTTCGGTATTCAAATTCGCGAAACTTATGCTGTCTTTGGGTTTGTTTATGGATCACTATAAAGATTCGCGTTTGAGGATTGTGTTGAATGTTCTCTCGTCCTTCTTGAATATAGACCTCCTCCTTCGTCATATGCCAGGGTGGACCAAACAAAGGAGTGATTTTTATTTCTCGATCCGAAATTGCAAGGCTTTTGCAATTGGAAATCAAATAATACTGGGTACACCCAAACAAAAGGAGAAGAAACACAAGAGCCATTCGATCGAATACGACTTGGTCAAAATAGCCTTTGAACACAATACCTTCCTTCATAAAGAGCAGATACACCAATCCACACAGAAATACCGTATTCAAGATAAAGAATAGCGGATAAAGAAAGAAAAATTTAAAACTGTATTTCGATTGTATGATGTCCATATGTACCTTGCTAATCAAGGTTCGAAGGTAGTATTTTCTTTGGGGATGCAAAAAAATGAGGAGGTAAAAAATCCTTTTAAAATCAAGGCCAATCAATAAAAAACGTCTTTATGTAGTCCTTATGTAGAATTAGTACAATACGAACTACAATTACACACAAAAATACTCTTACCTTAGTATCAGTATATTGTGTAGCGTCTTGCTTGTAGCAGGCAAGAAACGACAAGAACTTAAAAATTAATGCTACTTTTATGAACAAATAACAGACTCAACTATGACTAACACTATCCTTAGAAATAATGCATTGGTATTTTCCTTTCTAACGCTACTATTTTTAACCAACTGTAAATCTGACGATTGTTCAGGGTTAGCGAATTCTGTTCCACCCTATGAAACCATCTCTTTGCACTTCGTAGACCCAAAAGGAAATGATGTTTCATTGGATACCAAACAAGTGACCTTCACAAGTAAAGACCAAAGTGAACAACTGGAATATCAAACGGCTTCATCTTTTGTTGGTTTTTCCCTTCACATCAAAAAAAATATTCCTGTAAATACCATTGAAATTGCCTATAACAAAGAGGATATCTTGGTACTGGATTATACCAAAAAGAAAACACAAGTGGAGTGTCAGGGTACCTATTATTATATTGATGATCTTTCCCTTACAAGTGTATCAGAGCACTACAAGGTAAAAAATCAACAGACAGCTACAGGTGTTTTTTACTTTGTGATTGAAGTAGCAGAAAAAATGTAGCAAAAACAAATGTAGCAACCGATTAAAAACCAAGATACTATGCGTTATATACTTTTTCTACTATGCAGCTTGTTTACACTAACGGCTTGCCAACACGACAAGGACGATGAAAAATGGGAAAATCGAACTGTATTTTGGAGTCCTAATTTTATTCTGTTAAATGAAAAGGGAGAAAATCTTTTTGAAAAATCCATTTATAAAGAAGATCAATTGAGCTTAATTGTAACGAATGAACAAGGAGAACCTTTACTCGATTTCAAAGGAAATCGCATTGCAGATATAGAGGGAACAGCTTTAGTTTTAGCCGTTATCCGCAACCCATCAGGACGAGCGATTGGAGTGAAATTAGGTATGGGGTATACTTATCTAAAGGAAGGCAATACCGTGACGTCTTATTACAAATTTAAATATGACAGCGATGCCTATGATACAATTAAAGTAATCGCGGATGCTCCGAATAACGATTTTGTAATCAAAGAAATTTACTACAATAATACACACTATAGTATACCTCCTAGTTCAATTGAAATAATAAAACAGGAGGAATAAAAAAACCGCGACGTAATTGTTGCGGTTTTTATTTTTTAAAAGCATTCCTCTGTCAGTTCTTTGACCACCATAGCTCCTGCCATAGCTCCAGTGGCTACTGCAGCCGATACCGATCGAAACATATTGGTATTATCGCCACAGGCGTAAATACCTGGAACCGTTGTCTTTTGAAAAGCATCCACTTGGAGGTATCCCGTTTCGGTTAACGCACAACCTAACTCCATCGGAATCGAACAAGACTGCTCAAAGGCTACAGCGGCATACATCGCTTGTACCGCTAATGCTTCTCCCTCTTGAAATACCACAGCTTCTATATTCCCTTGCTCCTGCTTGATTGCTTTAATTGATCTTTCGATCACCTCAATCTTATTTTGCGCTAATTTCCGTTGTTGTTCCGACGTAAAATCAGCCTTCCCATTCGTTAAAATAACAATATCCTTACTCAGATTACGAACCAAGGCAGCGAGGTGAACGGCCTTATCTGAATTTGCCAAAATAGCCGTTTTTTGGCCTTTATACTCATAACCATGACAGAATGGACAATGAATAACCGATATGCCCCAACAAGCCGCTATACCCTTAATATCAGGCATAATATCTTTAACTCCTGTAGCAAAGATTAACTTCTTACTTTTAAAAACATCATTTGAATCTGTTTTAATTTCAAAGCCAGTTGTTACCTCTTTACCTGATACTGCTAAGCCTTGGTAAAATGCTACAGTCTTATAAGCTAAAACTTGATCTTTTGCTTTTGTTGATATTTCAAAAGGCGTTTGCCCATCTTGGGTGAGAAAGTTATGTGAGTGCGGGGTTTGTCTATTACAAGGCAATCCACTGTCGAGGATTAAAACAGATTTTGTCAAACGCCCTAAGGCCATTGCCGCCGAAAGTCCTGCATAACTTCCACCAACAATAATTACATCGTATTGCTTTTTATGTATCATGGTCTTTTTTTATTAACGCAACTAAGTTGCAATAATACTACTTATATTTGTAATTGCAACACTGTTGCATTATTATTTTTATCCATGAAACAAACGAGAAATACACAAGCCAAAACAGAAATATTCAAATTATTAGAACAAGCTGAAGTTGCCCTATCCCCTGCTGAAATACTAGACACACTGCAAGGACTCTGTGACCGAGTGACGATTTATCGCGTATTGGATCGCTTAACAGAAGAAGGAGCTATTCACAAAATAGCAACGGTAGAAGGTGTAATAAAATACGCCATTTGCCAGCAGTGCACCATTGAAAAACACCACCACAACCACATTCACTTCACTTGTGAGCGTTGTCAAAATACGACGTGTATGACGGACATCGAGCCTTCTTTTACTTTACCTAAAAACTATAAAGTAAAAGCCGTTAATTTTACTGTTTCGGGTATTTGTCCAGAGTGTGGTTAACTAGCGCCTTCCTACCAATATCCTTATTTTTCGATGTAGATAAACCCTTCTTTCCCTGATAAAAACGATGTTTTGATCCGTGTATAGCTATCCACTTCGTAAGCATCCGCTTCTTTCAATTCGTCATCGGTAAGGGCTAGAAGTACACCTTCCACCCTATCGTTCGGGTCTTCACTAGGCGAAAGAATCGGATGAAACTGTTGCCCTGATTTTCGTAACACTTCCGCATCAAAAATCTCGATGTAGTCTACTTTATACCCGAGTAGTACATCTTTCTCCCCTTGTAAGATTCTACCGAAAGTTTCCAATTGAACGTTTTCTTGCTGTAACGTTCCGTATGAGAATAATAAATTCATAACTAGGTGCTAAAATTAGTTGATTTTTTTATTGCTGTATTTTATCTTTTTCAGTGGGAATGCACACCGTCTTTGGACGCTAATTTACAACTAAAAGGAACGAAGCAGTTGTGTTGGTTTTATTTTTATTGCTTTGTTAAATGTCGAGAATTAAAACCAAGAGTTCAATGGGCAAAAGGTCATTTGATTAAAATAAATAATTGAAAAAACCCCGTCTAAAAAGACAGGGTTTAATTTTTAAGGCTTTTAAATAATCTCTTATTCTTTTAAAATATTTTGTTTTAGTTTTTGCATATGGCTTATAAAACGAATGGTGAACCCAATAGTCAAAATAAAAATGAGTATTTGTACAACATAATCTCTAGAAGGAATCATCAGAAGAATAAAAATAAAAATACCAATAGATGCCCACATCCGAGCGTTATAATCTCCTAATACAATTTTCTTTTTTTCTAAGATAATTGTGAGCAAAGATAAAATTGTCCCTCCACCTAATAAAAATAAGAGTTCTCTCCATTCTGTTTCACTGTAAATAGAATAGACCAGACTAATAATACCGATCATTAAACCAAGAGCTACTGTTGGTTGATCTAAACTAGTTTTATTTATCCAGTTTTGATTATTGAAATAAATGGAGCTACTAGTTGTATTTTCAAATTCAGTTTGTGATACAATTTTTCCTTGAATACAGTTAACTTTCAACGTTTTTAAATAAGGCTGAATGATTCCTTTTCCTATATCCATAAATAAGACGATATAGACTTCTTTTTCATGATCTGGTATAGAAATTGAATTTTTAAAATAATCAAGTTTCCAATGTATTGATGTTGTAGAATCGTTTACTTGTATTTGTTGAGAGTCACCATGCATTAAAGTTGTCACAAGGTTATTTTCACAATAGACCTTTAGAAACCTTGAATGATACCAGTTTTTTGGAAATAAAAGTTTGATATATAGTGTCTTCATACAATAAAATTTAACGAGATGCTAAAAACGAACTCACAGCTGCACCACCAACCAGTACAGCTAAACCCCCCCATCCACCAAAGGCAGCACCTGCGGCAACAGCTCCACTTTGAATCATTAATAAGGCTCCTGCAGTATCAGCTCCAGCTATATGAGCATAACGAATTTTACTAATTCGCAACTCATCTGAATGCCAATAATCATTTGAATGCATAGCAATAGAAACAGAATGAAGTAGCTGTTCTCTATAAAAAGGAATTATTCTTTCATTTCTACTTATTTCAGTGGCTATAAGCTTTAAAGAAGTAGAAAGCTCCTCAGTTCCTTCATTCAGAAGAGTTGCATCTAAAATTCTTAAAGAATAACCTTTGACACTTTCAGGAACAAGTGCATGATTATACCCTGATAAAAACACATTTAAATCTTGATTTTCATCAGTCATTCGAATTAAAGTATTTATATTTTCTTTTACCCCTGATACTTTAACTAATACATCCGAAAATGAATTCGAATTCGCTCCTTTACTAAGGAAGTAGTTATCAATAATTTCAATCATTTGTGGTGTTAGTTCTTTAGTAGACGGATCAATTACTAAACGACCTTCTTGTTCCTCTTTTTCAAGAATTTCTACTAAATCATTATGCATTTTACCAGCAGATTCATTGACTTCTAATATATCTTTTGAAAAAGATTCTTTTTTGCTATCATCGTTTGAACAACTCAGTGATAAAGCAGAAACAAACATTAAAAACATAAATTTTCTCATAATTAACATAAATTAAATGATTAATAATATCTTAAATATACTATTATTCTATAAATTTAAAAAATAATATCAATTTTTTTTACAAAAACATACAAATATCACAATTTTCAAACAACCATAGAATCAAGCCATACTATTCAGTAACAACCAATAAATACATTAACCTATCTTATCGTCAACGTCCAGAATTAAAAGCAATAGCCGCACGGGCAAATGGTCAATTACCCGCTATTCTTTAGCTGATTTTTCCTTCAAAAAGAAATAGAAAACAAAAACGAACGGCTTCCTAGTAGTTTTTTAACCCGCCACAAGAGCAAGTCGTTTTGAATTGAATCTCAATTTCGAGTGCCTCAAAATCTAACTTGCGATTAGCTTTTCGGTCACTTTTTCAACCTAGTCTCACTATATTTTATACTATGAATACAGTTTATATCCCTATTGGTAAAACAGTAAAAGTAGCTTTACACTTTTAGGGCTTAAAAAAAGCATCGCCTGCTATTTCCTCCAATAGAAAGGGAAACTAGATGCGATGCCTTGTTTGTATTAAAATTCTCCTAAAAACACACTTGTACTACATTCTACCCGGTCAACATCAGTCAAGAAAACCCAAATACCGTAGCCCGTATCTTCAAAACTAGCCGGAAGTTGAACCTTACATTCACCCGCACCACGTGCTGCTACCTGCTCCAAAATAAACATAGATTGCGTTGCCTTTTGATAGATGACCACCGTAAGTACATCTGCTTTATTTACAGAACCAAAAACTAAATTTGCACTCCAAGTTATGGTAAGCTCTTTGTTTACAATCGTTACAGTATCCACAAAGATCGTTTGCAAAATTCCCTTGCTTATTACAACCTTACTCAAATTTACAACAAACCCTTCTTCTACTTGATTTACTGCTTCTTGAAGGTGATACCCTAAAGCTACATTTACATTAGACTTTAATTCTTGAGCCGAACCAAAATAGCGTTTAATTAAACCGTTTAATGGTCGTAAAAAATTGGACACTAATTTAAATTTTTGGCGGTGACTCAGCTGTCCAGCTGTTGGTTTTTTACTACTTTTTTTAGGTGCATTGCGAATGATACTTTGCCCCTTTACGTTTGATCCCACAAGTGTTCCTACTTTACCGCTAAAACCTCCTGTTAATCCATTATTCATTTTTCCCATAATTTTGCCTTTTACATGATTTGTACTTTTTTATGAGTCGCACCTAGTAGCTAGCTTTACTATGGCTCTCGATACAAAACTAAAAAAGCAGCGAAACAAGGACAATCCCCCCTTCCGCTCTCTTCCACTAAAAGGATAAAAAAAGAGTTTTTTTCCTTTCTTTTCCGAATTGTAAAATCATAAAACCCTGAATTTAAGCTTTTTAAAAAACAGCAATAGAGAGCATGTAAAGGGTTTGTAAGGGGATCGTTAATACCAACAAGGGTTTTAGGCCTTTTTACCAATCTTACCTCTTACAATCCCTTTACTATCTACCTATAATCTCACACTTTACCAATCTGTCAATCAACATTTGTTGTACTCGATGGCGCGGATTTGCAATCCGTGCCTTTATTCATATACACAGGCTACAAGTCCACACAATCAGGTTTAAATTCGTTCAATTTAACTAAAGCTATGAGTGCAAACTCGATGCGCGGATTTGCAATCCGTGCCTTTATTTATACATACAGGCTACAAGTCCACACAATCAGGTTTAACTTCGCTCAATTTAGCGCACGGATTACAAATCCGCGCGATTGGGTTTTAACTAAAGCTATGAGTACAAACTCGATGGCGCGGATTTGCAATCCGTGCCTTTATTTATACACACAGGCTACAAGTCCACACAATCAGGTTTAAATTCGTTCAATTTAGCGCACGGATTACAAATCCGCGCGATCGGGTCTTGCAGATCTTCTTTGATTTTCACTGCAACTGCTATATTATATGGTAGAATGAATGCGCTGTTGTTCTAGCATTTGACATGATTGTATCTTCACTAGGGAATTAAGCAGACTAAGATACTCGATGTACAAGACATTTATATTTTTTTTACGATCCATTTAATCATAAAACTAATTCGAGGCGTTCATTCATTCAGGTCTTAGCTTGAGAAAATGTAAAAAGGTAGGCTAAAATAAAACGTATGATTCACAATTAAAATCTTATCTTTATTTACTCTATAAAAGAGTGGATGTATACAGTAAATCACGAACAAATACGATGGAAACGATAACCTCTAAATTTAGAAATCTATATCTTGTAAAACTAATTTTCGGCTATTTAGCTGCTATTTTTTGTATAGCGATATGCCTTAAATTCTGCAATGGAAACTACTATCCCTACAAAGAAAAAACAGCGCAATTTTTTATTGGTGTGATTCTTTTATTTGTACTCGCTGGAACCTTCGACTTTTTAAAAATCACAAAAATAATCGCCCGAAATGATAGCATAGAAATTCAGTATTTCTTAGGGCTGAGAAAAAAAATTGTAAAGTATCACGAAATTGTTAGAATTAACCGACATAAGACCTTCTTACAAGGAAAAGCGGGTCAAATAAGTGATGGGTATCATCTCAGTGAATTTGTTTTAGTGGATAAAAACTCGTTTATTCTATCGCCAGATAAATTTGGAAATTATAGTCAGTTAGTATTTTACATTACAAAAAACCTGAATCGAATCCATCAGTAATGCATGAAGAGGAGATTTAGTTTTAACTCCATAAATAAAACACTAAAAAACATAAAGTAAGAATCCTTTAGCCTAAACAACTTTACCTATATGCAACTCTTTGCTGCAAGTGAGTATTCATTTAAGCAGCTATTATCGTTTACAACTCTGCAATTATCAAAGCTTTTTTCTAGTTTTACTACTGTTGATATTAAGCGGCATAAGGCGTTGATGTGGTACTTTTTACAAGTACCACTAGCAAAGCGAGTAAAAAATATTTCATTCGCATTAAATCCTATGTACCATTCTGATTATTCCTATTTCTTCAAAGTCTCCTTCATCCTAATCCAAACTACGATACCAGATAGTAGCGTGATAATTCCCGCAAGATGAACGGCCCATATCAAGCCAAAATAGTTTCCAACAATTCCAGCCATTAATGCTCCTACTGCATATCCCATATCACGCCAAAATCGATAAACCCCTAGAGAAGAAGCTCTCCAAGTTGGATGTGCAGCATCACTCACTGCTGCTAATAAAGCAGGGTAAACCATGGCTGTACCAATACCTAATAATATAGAGCCGATCAAACCTGCTGTCAAAGGATCAAATAGTTCTAAACCAATAACGATATGCCCTAGTACTTGAACAAACATTCCCCAAACAATGAGCGGTTTTCTTCCCCACTTATCAGTTAAAGGACCTGTTGCAATTTGCCCCACCCCCCATACAACAGGATAAACGGCCTTAATCCACCCAACTCCTTCCAATCCTACTCCCATTGACATAAAAAGTAGAGGAAACACGCCCCAAGACATTCCATCATTCAAATTGTTGATTAGCCCAGCCTGAGAAATTGAAAATAGATTTTTATTTTTAAAGGATGTTTCCTTAAAAACCCACCACAAATTAGGCTGGTGTGATTCTTCACCTGAATTGGTTTGTTTTATTAATGAAGCTTCTAATTGAGCATATTTTCGAGTATCTCTAACAACAAAAATGGAAAGTAACAACCCTATAATAGTATAAGCTATTCCTAAATAAAAGGGTTCTGGGCGTAACCCATAACGAGAGGCAATAAAGCCAGTTACCAAAGCGGTGAACCCTACTGCCCCATATCCTGCAGCCTCATTAAGTCCCATCGCCAACCCTCTACTTTTACTTCCCACAAGGTCAATTTTCATATTGACTGTCATAGACCAAGCCAATCCTTGGCTAACCCCCAATAAAATATTAGCAAATAAAATCCAATTCCATGAGGGACCATAGGCTAATAAAAACGGAACGGGTAAACCGATGAACCACCCCCAAATCAATACCTTTTTTCGTGTATACTTATCTGCTAAAACCCCAGAAATTAAATTAGTACATGCTTTTACTACTCCAAAGGCGATGATAAAAGAAAAAACAACAACATCCGATTGAATGTGGAACTCATCTGTTCCTACTAAAGGAACTACAGTTCGCTCTAATCCAACCATTCCCCCAACCATCATATTCACTAGAACCAATAAGGTAAATTGTTTCCAGTTTTCTTTTAAACCTAACTTTATATTTTCCATACTTTCTATACTTGGATACAAATATACATACTTTACCCAACTATTCAATAGATTTATTGAATAGATAGGCCGTCAATTACACACACTATTGATTGCTACTCACTTAAATAAAAAAGCGTTTCATTTTTTCATGAAACGCTTTATATTTTGTTATTAATATGTTTTTATAAGGAATCGATCGGTAATCCCTTTAATGCCCATTCAGGATATCCATCCTCTAATCTCACGGCCTGATATCCATTTTTTTGAAGCAGTGCGACAGCCTCATCTGCATAAACACAAAATGGGCCTCTACAATAGGCTACTACCCTTTTTTTAGTAGATAAATCGTGTAATGAATCAGGTAATTGATCAATAGGTTTTGATAAAGCTTTATAGATATGACCTCTCTCATATTCTTCTTCCGATCTTACATCAAGTAAAATAACTTCATCCTTGTCAATCAATCCTTTTAATGTCTCTGCATCAATTGCTCGCAAATCTGCACTTTGTCCATGGCGAAAGTCTTGTATGACTTTTTCTACTTCTGCATTGGAATTAATTCCTAATTCTCTCAAAGAAATCCAGGTATGATATACATTCTCACTACTAAGAGAATAGTTTACATAGTTGCCCTTCTTACTCATTTGTACTAATCTAGCGTTTTTTAAATGCTGTAAATGTTGTGAAGTATTTGCAATTGACTGCCCTATATAATTGGCAATCTGCTCAACTGTGAATGGTCCTTGTGCCACTAAATCAATAATCTCTAATCGAATGGGATTAGACATTGCCTTCGCAACCTTTGACAATTCTGTATATACTTTATCTTTAAACACTCTCTTATTCATTATTAATGGTGTAGCTAATAAAAACCTTGTAAATTTTAGTATACAAAGGTAATCAAACTATTCAACATTATAATTGAATAGAAATTTCTAAAGATCAATTACCAAAAACTACTTGATAATTTTCATTTTATCCGCATAACGAATAGGTGCCGTAGGGTTTTCTACAGGATATCCCAAAGCAACATTAATTGTTACTTCATAATCCTCTGGTATATTAATTAGATTTAAAAGATCTTTATTTTCAGGTAAATTCAATACTCGATGGCGCGGATTTGTAATCCGTGCCTTTATTTATACACACAGGCTACAAGTCCACACAATCAGGTTTAACTTCGTTCAATTTAGCTAAAGCTATGAATGCAATCTGTATCTATATCTATCCTTTAAATACAGCCTCAAGATTATTATTTAAATCTGAATAATTACATACCAATCTGAAATAGTAATTAGGTATTTACAACAACCTTTTCTTTTACAATTTAGCGCACGGATTACAAATCCGCGCGATCGGTGTTGAAAGGTGCGCATCGCTTGAATGTTTTTTTGTGCACCGAATCTATAACCTTTTTAGGTGCACTTTTGAACAAAATGCGATACCCCTAAAAAATAAAAAACCTATAATTCATTATGAATCATAGGTTTTGTACTTTTTTGTTTAGATAATTTTACCCATTTCCCATCTCTAAATAAAGGGATTAGATATCCCAGACAGGGGGATATAGACACAAAGAAAAACCAATACCTCATTGCATTCGGTCTTGTGCTTTTTTTATTTCCAAAAGGTACCCACAAAGCGAGCTTTGGGTACTTTTTGGAAATAAAAAAACCGATAACGAGTGTTATCGGTTTTCTTCGCGGAGAAAGAGGGATTCGAACCCCCGGACCTGTTACAGTCAACAGTTTTCAAGACTGCCGCAATCGACCACTCTGCCATTTCTCCAGTAGTCTGCTTTACTTCTGTATTGCGAGTGCAAATATAGCGCATTTACTGACTTTGACAAACAATCCAAGTACTATTTTTTACTCTTTTTTAGGGTGACTTACCTAAGTCTTTTAGAACAAAACAATTAGGTATAAAAAAAACTAGCATTTCTTTTGAAGAAATGCTAGTTGCTATCGATTTGCGCCATTGATTACGCATAAATTCTCTTTTTTGCTGTTGCCCATAAGTACACTCCTGCAATAATGAACGGAATACTCAACCATTGTCCGGTTGATAGTAATCCCAACGTAGATTCAAATCCACCTTGGCTCTCTTTCACGAATTCCACGATAAAACGCACCATCCACAGCAACACCAAGAATACCCCGAAGATATACCCTCCATATTTGCGAACGTCTGTTTTCCAATACATGAAATACAGAATTAAGAACACAATCACATAGCCAAAAGCTTCATACAATTGCGTAGGATGCTTCGGTAGAACCGCTGCTAACACTTCTGCAAATTGAGGGTTATTTTGAATCGCCTCATAAGCTGCATTGTGATTATTCAATCCCGTAATTTCCATTGCTTGACGAGGGCTATAGGTATCGCGAATAAAGCGAATTCCCATCGCATTTGTTGTTTCGTGTCCAACGATTTCTGAATTAAAGAAGTTCCCTAAACGAACGAAAATTCCTCCTAAGGTAACAGGAATCACCACGCGGTCTAAAATCCACAGAATAGGCTTCTGAATCACGTTTTTGCTGTAGAAATACATCGTTAGGATAATCCCAATCGCCGCACCGTGACTCGCTAAACCGCTAAATCCAACGATTTCGAATTTTGGTGAAAAGCGAACAGGTAAAATAATCTCGAGTAAATGATCTTTAAAGTAATCCCAATCGTAGAAGAATACGTGTCCCAAACGCGCACCAATTAACGTCGCCAATACCGTATAAATGAATAGCTTATCCAATTTATCTACACTTAATCCTTCGCGGTCGTATATTTTTTTCATTACGAACCAACCTAAACCAAAAGCCACTACGAACATCAAGCTGTAGTAACGCAATTGCATAAAACCTAAATCAAAACCTTCTGAAGGATTCCAAATCATACTCTTTTGAATTTGTTATATTAATACTGAGGCGTACTGCCGTTGTCAATACGTAAAAATAGAAAAATTATTTAACAATCAAGGGAGAAAATACACTAAGGTACGGGGTCATACCCTTTTCCGCCCCAGGGACCACAACTGCCAATTCGCTTGATGGCCAACCAACCACCTTTGAATAAGCCATGCTTTTTCAGCGCCTCAATCGTATAGTGTGAACAGGTCGGTGTATAGCGACAAGTCGGTGGAAAAAAGGGAGAAATGCCCCCTTGATAAAAGCGCACCAATAAAATAAAAGGTGCAATGAGTATTTTTCGCAACATAGGCTGTAGAGCTAAAAAAAAGCTATAAGAGAACTCCTATAGCTTTTTGTATATTATAAAGAGAAGGAAGTTCCTTCTTTGCCGTCTTTTAATTGAATATCTAACTTCGCTAGTTCATCTCGAATGTGATCTGACATCGCAAAATCTTTATTCGCTCTGGCTTCATTTCGCATTTGGATTAACATGCTTACCACGCCTTCTAACTTATCGTTATTAGCTGCCAAGGTATTGGTCGACTCTAGTCCCAATACATCAAATACAAAGGCATGTAGTAAAGACGTAAACAACATCAAATCTTCCGCGTTAATTTGCTCTTTTCCTTCTTTAATTACGTTGACTAAACGCACCCCTTCAAACAAATGAGAGATTAAAATCGGACTGTTGAAATCGTCATTCATTGCGTCGTAGCACTGTTGTCTCCACCCTTGAATATCAACAGTTGATTGGGCAGAAACAGGCAATTCACTGCTGTTTTTGATTGCTTCCATCAAGCGGTTGAATCCACGTTCAGAAGCTAAAATCGCCTCATCAGAAAAATCCAATACGCTACGATAATGGGCTTGTAACATAAAGAAGCGAACCACAGCTGGAGAAAACGCTTTACTCAAAAGAGCATTATCCCCAGAGAACAACTCATTGGGTAAAATGTTATTTCCGGTTGATTTGGCCATTTTCTTGCCGTTTAGTGTCAACATATTCGCGTGCATCCAGAAGTTTACAGGTGTATTCCCTGTACATGCTTCATTTTGCGCTATTTCACATTCGTGGTGAGGGAATTTCAAATCCATTCCTCCCCCGTGAATATCAAAGTGGTTACCCAAGTATTTCGTACTCATAGCCGTACATTCCAAATGCCATCCTGGGAATCCATCTCCCCATGGCGAAGGCCAACGCATAATATGCTGAGGCTCTGCATTTTTCCAAAGGGCAAAATCCAACGGATTGCGCTTGTCTGATTGACCGTCTAAATCTCTCGTATTCGACAATAAATCTTCAATCTTGCGTCCGCTTAAGATTCCATAGTGATGGTCTTTGTTGTACTTTTCTACATCAAAGTATACCGATCCGTTTACTTCATAGGCAAATCCATTGTCAATAATGCCTTGAATAATGGCAATTTGCTCAATGATATGCCCTGTAGCCGTTGGTTCAATACTCGGTGGCAAGTTGTTGAATTGCTTCAGGATATTGTGGAAATTCACCGTGTATTTTTGTACAATTTCCATCGGTTCGATTTGCTCCATACGCGCGCGTTTGGCAATCTTATCCTCTCCTTCATCCGCATCATCAACAATATGTCCCACATCGGTAATATTACGCACATAGCGCACTTGATACCCCAAGTGTTTCAAATAGCGGAATACCAAGTCAAAAGAAATAAAAGTTCGACAGTTTCCTAAATGCACATAGTTGTAAACCGTAGGTCCACAAACATACATCCCTACTTTTCCTTGGTGAATGGGTACGAAAACTTCTTTTTCTCCTGAAAGGGAGTTGTAAACTTTTACTTGTTGCTCTTGATATAATGCCATAGTTCTAGTGTATTAAAAAAGGTAAATTAGAATTGTGTATCTAATTTAATATAATCTAAGAATTCTTTTCTTACGCTTTCTTCTTTAAAGCGTCCTCCGAATTCAGCCGTTACTGTACTACTTTCGATGTCTTTGATTCCGCGTGAATTAACACATAAGTGTTTTGCATCCATCACACACGCCACATCTTCCGTGTTCAATACGCGCTTTAATTCATTGACAATCTGAATGGTCAAACGCTCTTGTACTTGTGGTCTTTTTGCATAAAAATCAACAATACGGTTCATTTTAGACAAACCAACAACCGTACCATTTGAAATATAAGCCACGTGTGCACGGCCAACGATAGGTAGTAAGTGGTGCTCACAAGTAGAATAAACTACGATGTTTTTTTCTACCAACATTTCGTTGTACTTGTATTTATTATCAAACGTAGAAGAACTTGGTTTTTTAGCTGGATTCAACCCACCAAAGATTTCCTTGACAAACATCTTAGCTACGCGATTCGGCGTCCCTTTTAAGCTATCATCAGTCAAATCTAACCCTAAGGTATTTAAAATATTCTCAACGTCCTTTTTAATCAATTCAATCTTTTCTTCATCTGTGCGATCAAACGCATCACTTCTTAATGGAGTCGCATCGCTTGAAGCAATGTGGTTATCTCCCATATCGTCATGAAATTTTTCGTCTAAACTCATTATCTAGATTTTAATACGGTTTTAGTTTTAAAATAAACGCAAATATAAGTAATAAAACTAACATTTTAGTAGGTTAAATACTTTAATTGATTCTCTATACAGGGCGTTAAATCCTTGGAAAAATAAACACTAATTGCTGTTTTTTTTTGTTCTTCGCTGTTTGTTCTTTGGCTTTTGATAAAACCATCGTTAGTAAGAGTAATTATCTTATAAAAACTGTGGTTTAACAAACCATGCACCCCTCACCCAACCACCCCCAACCTCACCAACCCCACCACCGCTCCCCTTCATTTTTAACAATTAAATCATATTTATACGAATAAAAATGCGTATTTTTACATTTAAAATTTAAATACTATGAAAAAAAGATTTTTAATTGCTAGTTTAGTAGGGATGTTTGCTTTTGTAAGTTGTCAAGAGAAGAAAGACACAAAAGAAGCAACGGTTGAAGAAGTAAGTGTTGAAGAAACAATGAATCAAACCGATACTCCTGAAACAAAAGAAGCCCAAGACATTGTAACCATGTATGTAGGTCCTAAAAAAGTGGATTGTACAGGTGTTGGATCAATGAAATGTCTACAAGTAAGAGAAACAGAGGATGGTGAATGGACGTTGTTCTACTCTTCGATTCAAGGATTTGAATATGAAGAAGGGTATAACTACAAGTTGGAAGTACGCAGAGAGGATGTTCCAAATCCACCAGCCGATGCTCCCTCCGTTCGCTATATCTTAGTCAAAGAAATTTCTAAAACGAAAGCATAAGGATAAAAAACAAAAGAGCGCTACAAGCGCTCTTTTGTTTTTTATCCTGTTCACGGTTGACCGTTTACAGTTTACAGCTTCTGCCTCTGCTGTTGTCTTCGTTTCTAGAAAATAGCGCATCACTTCAGCGTCCTGAAACAGGCGAATAAAGTCAGTTTCATCTGTCTGTTTATACTGTCGGAGTAGTAAGCGTTCTGTTTCGATATATATATATCATACTTCTATGTGTTTAAAATGGAAAAAGAGGTTGGATTACAACCTCTTCGAACCAAATAATCTATAAAAAACAAATTTAACTATTTACGCTAGTATTTTTCTTCTTCTGAGTCTCTTTTTACTGTTTCAGTGCTTTTTTTACCGCTGGGGCTACTTTTGTACCCAACAATTCAATGGATTTCATCATCGTTTGATGATCCGGTGCCCCTAAATCCATGTGCATCAACCAACGGGTTAATCCAAACATTTCTTGGTGATACAGAATTTTATCAATCACTTGATTGGCATCTCCAATGAACAAGGCTCCCTCTCTGCTTCTTCCTCCTTCATATTGCTCATAGGTATAGGGTTGCCACCCTCTAGAAGCTCCAATGCGATCCATCTGATCCTTATAGAGCTCAAAGTAGGCTTTGGATAATTGACTGCCGTCTGCTCCTAGTAAACCATGGGAATGGGTAGCTATTTGCATGGCTTTTGGATCATGTCCTGCTGCCAAGTACTCTTTTTTATAATAATCAAAGAAGGGTTGGTATTGCTCTGGCATGCCTCCAATAATGGCAAACACCAAAGGTAAACCCAGTTTTGCCGCTCGTAAGACCGACTCAGGCGTACCTCCTGCAGCAATCCATACATCCAAGGGTCTCTCGGCTCTGGGAAATACCTGCTGTGCTTGTAAGGATGCTCTGTGCTTTCCTGTCCAAGTCAACGGTTCTTCACTGGCATTGATATTCAATAACAGATTTAATTTCTCGGTAAACAATTCATTGTAGTCCTCTAAATTATACCCAAACAGCGGAAAAGACTCAATAAAACTACCGCGTCCTACGGTAATCTCCGCTCTTCCTTTGGACAGTAAATCAATGGTAGAAAACGATTGATAGACGCGAACGGAATCATTCGAGCTCAAAACGGTTACTGCACTGGTCAATTTGATGTTTTTCGTTACACTCGCAGCAGCTGCCAAAATAATATCTGGTGATGAAACGGCATAATCTGGGCGATGGTGTTCTCCTATTCCAAATACATCCAATCCTACCTCATCCATCAATTTAATTTCTTCTATTAATTCGCCTAAACGTTGTTGTGGAGCTTGATAGGTATTCGTTTGTTTATCCAAACGCAAATCTCCAAACATACTGATTCCTATTTCCATAACTTCTTCTTTTTTAGTACAATATAAAAGTACAACTTCCCCTTCAATATCTCCCTTAATCTACATTAAGTTCAGTAAACAAAAAAACCTTTTAACGAAAGGGTTAAAAGGTTTAATTTGTATAGGTATTAGGAACTTGATTGTTATTCCACCGTTCCTTGATTGTTATCCGTTTCAGTCTCCTCTGCAGTTCCTCCTTCATTTTCTACGGTTTGTGATTGCATTCTTTTAGGATCTACAATATGCAAATTCGAGGTATCTTTGGGTTTACGCAAGCTCCAGACTACGAGAATTAATCCGAACACCATAAAAGGGATACTTAAGATTTGTCCCATATTTAGTACCATCTGATTTTCGAAAGCCACTTGATTTTCCTTGAAATATTCTAAAATAAAACGAGCGGTAAACATAAAAATTAAGAAAAGTCCAAACAGCAATCCCTTATATCCGCTGTACTTATTTTGATATAAGACATACAAAATAATCGTAACGGTTAAATAAGCAAAGGCTTCATAGAGTTGAGTGGGATGTCTTGGAATCGCATCATCTCTCAGAAAGATAATCCCAAATATGGAAGTTGTAGGTTTGCCGTAGATTTCAGAGTTCATAAAATTCCCAAAGCGAATAAAAGCTCCCGTGATAGGAATGGCAATGACCAATCGATCTAAGAGTTGCAACAAATTGGTTTTGTATCTTTTGCAAAACAGAGCTAAACTCAAGAGCACACCAATAGCTCCTCCATGACTCGCCAAGCCCATAAACCCAACAAAGTGATAACTGCCCTCTACTTTGGCAATAGGCAATACAATTTCTAAAGGGTGTTGGGAATAATAATCAAAATCATAAAATAAACAGTGTCCCAATCGGGCTCCTACAACCGTTCCAACCACAATATAAATCAGGAGTTTATCCAAATAATGAATGGCGATCTGCTCTCGATTGAAAATTCGCTTCATGAATTGATAGCTCAAAATCATTCCAATTGCAAATAATACCCCATAATAGCGAACCGCAAAATCCCCTATTCTAAAAATCTCTGGATCTACGTTCCACGTAGCTAAACTTATACTCATCTGTTTGTATTTGTCTTTTTTAACTCAAGTTTCCAAAAGTAGGGGAATTGACAGAAAAAACAGAAAAGTTAACGGTTTTTTGTGAAGCGTAAACCGTTTACCGTTAACCATAAACTAAATACTAAACCTCATGTTGTAAGACATACACCTGTTGATACTTTTCTTTACGGGATTTACGAGGATGGAACACAATTCCGATTTTATTTGCTGTGATTGGGCTAATGGAAGAAACAGCCAAATCATTGGTATCTAGATTTAGAACCTCTTGAGATAGCAAGTTTTTGTACCCACTTTTATTTTTGTTGTAAACTAACTCTACCAAGCTATCGTTGCGTACCACCAACCAACCATTGCCGTGTTCTGTAGTAAATTGCACCGCACTGGTTTCCTCATCAAGATGTTGAGGATGCCAAGTTCCGAAGAACTCATCGCCTAGATTGTAAAGTTCAGCATAGAGACAATTGCCGTCTTCATCGATTTCGACTAAACCAATTTCTCCATTTTCTTCGCACAGTAGGTACGATTTTTTATCAAAAGACAGGCTTAATGCTTCGTGTACAAAAGGAAAATCAAAATCCAATACACGACTGCGAATTTCTTGTCCGCTTTCGTTAATTTGGCGGTGTAACCAACCGGATTCTATTTCTGTAATTAAATGAATTTCATGATGTGCTACACATACTTTGTTCCCTTTTGGAAATGGAATCGTAATTTGTTTGCATCCGACCATGGCGTATTCATTAAAGGATAAACACGTCATCACGTCTTGTTTGCTTTCTTTCCAGATATCTACTTCATAGAAAATAGTGGATGCTTTCGTACAACCGACAAAACGTCCAGCTAAATCCTTATCAAAGCTAAACTGCTCTACGGTATTGCGTTTAAAAACAGGTAGGATTTGTTGTGACTCGCTTTCGTCTTTATCTCCAACAACAGCCACATAGTTAGCGGCTAGTGGATTTAGAAACAACGTTGGTAAAATACCTTCTGACTCTACAATTTCTCGTTTATTTCCTTCCTCGTCAATCAACGTGTATACCAATTCAAAAGCCGTTGGATCCTCTGCTTCTGTATATACGTAATTTGCTACTAATAGTCCTTTTTTAGCCCAACAACTTCCCATTGCTTGAATAGCAAAAGGCACTTCTAATGTTGAGAGTAATCCGAATGATGTTTGTTCCTTCATAGCGCAAAGATATTAGCAGTTAAACGTTAGTACAAAGGTAAAAAAACTTAGCAGACAAAGGAATTCTCTATCTCCTTTTTTGTCCACTAAGTCTTTTCTAACAATTATTACGACTACTTTTTTCGTTATGCACGTAGATCTGCCAGTTCTGGATGCCTGTCAAACATCGCTTTCGCAAATGGACACAAGGGCATTACTTTGACTTTTTTCTCTCTTGCAAACGGAATAACTCCCTCCTGCAACAGCTTTCCACCTACTCCTTGCCCTTTGAATGCTTCATCGACATGGGTAGCATCAACAATAATCATCGATGTTCCTGCAACGCTATAAGTCATTTCTCCTGCTTTTTTTCCGTCAATCCATGCAGTAAAAGTACCTTTCGTTGGGGTTTGTTCGTGTTTTATCTCCATCAGTTTAGTTATTTAGGGTTGTTTCAATAGTTACATTACCTGTAATAATACGGTGTACGGGGCACTTTTCTGAGATGGTCAATAGACGCTTCTTTTGATCTTCATCTAAATGACCTCCTATGAACTGTATTTCACGCTTAAAAACTCCCACTTTATTAGTCTTATCGTCCTCCATCTCTACGTGTACGATGATTTCATCTACCTCCCATTTCTTCATGTTTAAATACATGCGCAAGGTAGCTGCTGTACAGGTGGCTAACGAAGAAGCTAATAATTCAAACGGATTCAAGCCCGTATCTCCACCACCTAAATCAGTCGGTTCATCGCTGATGATTGTATTATTTCCAGCTCTTACTTCAGTTCGGTATAGGATATGACCTAAGGTGGCTGTTACTTTTACTTCCATAATTTTATTTTGATGAATCGGTTGTTTTATTTCTAAAATTCTTCATTCCTTCTGGAAAAGGAACATAACTGGTATCATCCCCTTTAATCAGCGGAAAAGCTTCGTAATTTTGATCAATCCAGTCTTGTTTGGCTTTTTCGAGACGGTCTACATCATGTGAAACAAAGTTCCAAAGAATGTATCGCTCTTCTGGTAAGGGGTCACCACCAAAGATATAGACCGTTGTATTGGGTGCCATTTCAAACTCACACAAGGTACTGTCGTTGGCAATTAAAATGTTTTTATTGCCATAGCTATGTTCACCGCTTTTCACTTCTCCTTCAAGAATATAAAGAGCTGATTCTCCAAATAGACCTTCGCCAATAGTAATCTTTGCTGCGTCTTTGGATTTTATTTCAATATAGTATAAAGGACTGTGTACGGGAACTGGAGATTCATGTCCTAAGGCTTTTCCTGCAATTAACTTATAGTCTACGCCGTTTTCTTGCCAACTAGGCAAATCTTTAGCTTCAATATGCACAAACGAAGATTCAATTTCCTCTAATTCTTTGGGGAGTGCAATCCAGATTTGCAAACCGTGCATCACCATATCGGGTCTCTCTTGGCGTACATTAACAGGCATGCGTTCGGAGTGTACTACCCCGCGTCCTGCAGTCATCCAATTCACCGCTCCTGGAGTAATCTCTACATGACTTCCCAAGCTATCTCGGTGCATAATAGACCCTTCAAAGAGGTAGGTTAACGTGGATAAACCAATATGAGGATGGGGGTCAACATCTAAATTATCGTGATCTTTGACTGCTACTGGTCCCATGTGATCAATAAAGGCAAAAGGCCCCACTGTTCTCTTTTGGCGAAAGGGCAGTAATCGGCCCACTAAAAAATTACCAATACTCGCCGCACGTTCTTCAATAACTAAATCTACATTTGACATAATCGATCTGATTTTATACGTTTATTTTTATTTAAAGGTAAAAATACAGCTGTTTTTTCACCTCCTCGCTTAACCTACGTTAAGTATCCTTCTAAAATACGCCAAATAACCGAAATAGACCAATGTAGCTTGTTAACTTCTTGTGAACAAGCCAACAGAACAACTGCGCTCTTTATACTTTGTTCTTAGGTTTAATTTATATGTAAACTCTATATTCAGCAAATGGTTATTTATCTTCATTTTAGGCACATTCACGCGGTATAACGACGACTTATAACTTACTCCTACATAGTTGAATAGGCTTCTACCCCAACGCTGAGATAATTTTTATTGCTATAGAAGTAAACCGAATACTCTTTCTGATTCAAACTAGTTGTGCAAGAGGTTAATTTCCATACAAATCTCAAGAAAACCCAGTATTTTATTCTTTTGTTAAATCTACCTAAATAAAAATATAAATAAAAGAGAAAAAGCACGAAAGAAATTGCTATAGATTCTCTTCAAAACTCCTTTATCTTTTTGTTTAAAACCTGTATCTTAGAGGTTTTAATTTGACTTCTACTCGAGCATGTATAATAATTTACTTGACACCCCTATTGAATACTTGAAAGGCGTTGGTCCTCAACGCGGTGATTTACTCAAGAAAGAATTAGGCATTTTTAAGTACAGTGATTTACTACATCTATATCCCAACCGATATATCGATCGCACGCGTTATTACAAGATTAATGAACTAAGCACCACGCTGGCAGAAGTTCAACTCGTGGGTAAAATTATACACCTCAAAACAGTAGAGCAAAAACGAGGCAAGCGATTAGTAGCTACTTTTACCGATGGTACGGGACAGTTAGAATTGGTTTGGTTTCAGGGATTCAAATGGATTAAAGAAAACCTCAAACTCAATACGCCTTATGTTATTTTTGGCAAGCTCAATCACTTTAACTATCTATATTCCATGCCTCATCCGGAGATGGAAACTGTTGAGGAACACCAAAACAATATAGCCTCTACCATGCAAGCGGTCTATCCATCTACGGAAAAACTGGGTGCGAGAATCTCCAATAAGGCAATGAATAAACTGATGCAGCAATTGGTTCAAGAAACACATTTGCTGTTTAACGATTCCCTACCGGAAGAGTTTCGTACTAAATTGGGACTAATGCCGATGAAGCAAGCGATGATTATGATTCATTTTCCTAAGAACCCAGAGGAACTGAACAAAGCGCAGTTTCGATTGAAATTTGAGGAATTGTTTTATATTCAAATGCAGCTATTAATCAAAAATATTGCGCGAAAAGGCAAGATTCAAGGATTTCCTTTTACGCAAGTGGGCGAGTATTTCAATACGTTTTACAACCATCACCTCCCTTTTCCATTAACGAATGCACAGAAAAGAGTGATCAAGGAAATCCGCAATGACGTAGGGGCTCCTGCTCAAATGAATCGTCTTTTACAAGGGGATGTGGGATCTGGAAAAACCATTGTAGCTTTTATCAGCACACTATTTGCCTTAGACAATGGATTTCAGGCATGTATTGTAGCTCCTACCGAAATTTTAGCTACACAACACTTTATTGGCATTACTGAATTAGCGGCTCCTTTAGGGATTCAAGTCAAGTTGCTCACAGGTTCTACGAAAACAGCAGAACGCAAGGTGATTCACCATGATTTGGAAGCGGGTAGCTTGCATATTCTCATTGGTACCCATGCGATATTTGAAGATAAAGTTATTTTTAAAAACCTAGGCTTGGCTATTATTGATGAGCAACACCGATTTGGTGTAGAACAGCGTTCGAAGCTTTGGAAGAAAAACACCATCCCTCCGCATATTCTCGTGATGACGGCTACGCCTATTCCGCGTACTTTAGCCATGAGTTTGTATGGCGACTTGGATATTTCGGTCATTGATGAGCTCCCTCCGGGGCGTAAAGCTATTCAAACCATGCATTATTTTGAAGGTAAGCGCTTGGCTGTTTGGCATTTTATCAAACAGGAAATTGCGAAGGGAAGACAGGTGTATATTGTATATCCATTAATTGAAGAAAGTGAAACCTTAGACTATAAAAACCTCATGGAAGGGTATGAAGGAATTTCGAGGGATTTTCCTCTTCCTCAATACAGTGTTAGCATTGTCCATGGGCAAATGACACCTGCTGAGAAAGACAAAGAAATGGATCGCTTTGCCAAAGGAGAAACTAATATTATGGTGGCCACTACAGTAATTGAGGTTGGAGTAAACGTACCCAATGCTTCGGTGATGATTATTGAAAGTGCAGAGCGCTTTGGTTTATCTCAATTGCATCAGCTAAGAGGGCGTGTTGGCCGTGGTGCAGAACAGAGTTTCTGTATCCTGATGACAGGTGATAAGTTGAGTAATGACAGCAAAATACGCATGGAAACTATGTGTCGAACGAACGATGGTTTTGAAATCTCCGAAGTTGATTTAAAACTCCGCGGACCGGGTAATATCATGGGTACTCAACAAAGTGGAACACTTCCACTAAAAATTGCTGATATTGTACAAGATCAAGAAATCCTACACTATGCTAGACATCAAGCCATTCAACTCCTCAAAGAGGATCCTACCTTGGAACAACCTGAACATGCTAAAATAAAAGAGAAACTGACGCGCTTGAATCAAAGTACGAGTATTTGGAATTATATTAGTTAGCTTTTTTTGGGGCTTTTGGCTTTTGTACTGTTCACAATACTCTATTTCAAGGTTAATACAACTGTTCCTGCAGTAATCAATCCAGCACCACTTGTTGTTTTTTATGTAATGGTTTCATTACTATATGAATATGGATTAATCGTCCTGATTTTCTTTTTATCAACAGTATTCACCCAAAAATTCTTAGCCAAAAAACTGTGGTCTCCTTTTTATCATACCTTGAATCGACTGGAACACTACAATCTTGAAAAAGGCTATGTAGTTATTTTTGAACCTACACAAACATTGGAATTCAATCGACTAAACAACAACCTACAACATTGGATTGCTAACAACCACATGGTCTTGAGTATCCAATGCAATTAAATACTGTCCATCTCTTCTTCATTCAAATTGAAAGAAAACAAAGGAGTATGAAACCCTAATTTTTTATTAAAATCACAGTCATCCCCTATTTAATTAGTAACTTTATCGAACTAATTCTTAATAACAAAAATTTAGTATGAAAAAAGTAATCGGATTATTCCTTGTTTTTTTAAGTTTAACTACTGGGGCCATGGCACAAAAAGTAGATGTTTCTATTTTTCCAAAACCGGAAAAAGGGTACAAACAAATGGTTATTGAAGTACCTCATTCTAAACAAGATGAAAATAAAAAAATTGAATTCCGCGTAGGAAAAATGATGGAAGTGGACGGCTGCAACAACTATGGGTTGATGGGAACTTTAGAGAAAAAGGATTTACAAGGTTGGGGGTATGACTACTATGTGTTCACTAGCAAAGGAGATGCTTTTTCCACTTTGATGGGTTGTCCTGATTTACCAAAGCGAAATCTGTTTGTGTCTTCTCAACCAGAGATTACCCGTTACAACGGTAGAATGCCAATCGTTATTTATGTTCCTGAAGAATATGAAGTAAAATTCAAAATCTTTGTTGCCGATTCAGATGAGTATGAAGCACAAGAAGTGCGCATTAAAAAGTAAATTTGCTTTAGGTTAGAATTGCATATCAGACACCTAATGTTAACCATAGAAAGCCACAGTACGTTTTACTGTGGCTTTTTTATTGTTTATTTCCTATATAGTACAACAAAACAATTGAAAATTACAGGGCGTACTTCCTTTCTTTATTCTAAATAATAAAATACCTTTATGGACACAATTCGATCACTTTGTATTTCAAGAGATTGTCAAGAGCAGGAGGAGGTGTAGAACACCTTCGCATGCTGGGAATCAAAAGAGGCAGATCAAGATTGCTTATAAAAACTAGTTGTAATGAAAATTCGCACCCGCTTATCTCTTCAGTTCTTAGGTTTATTTGCCATCCTCCTTTCTATTGTACTTGTTGCTATTTACTTTGTAGTGGCCAGTCATTGGCAGAAAAACTTCTTTAAGCAACTGGAAGATCGCGCCTATATTGTGGGGCACAATTACTTAGCGGAAGACAACTTTACCTATGCTGAATTTCAGGAAGTATTGCGCAAATTTCCTCGTACGTTACCCAAAGAACAAATTCGCATTTATACCTTGGATTTTAATCCAATCTTCATTGCAGAACAAGAACTTCGATGGGATAAAAACATTCTACAAGCCGTAATTGACGACAACAAAGTATGGTTTAAACAAGGGGATGATTATGTTTTTGGCGTATTGTATAAGGACAATTCTGGCGATTATATTGTAATGGCTAAAGCCGTGGATCAAAATGGTTTAGACGCCTTAAAGCAGCTCCGCTCTATCATGTTAATCAGCTTACTGATTGCCTTACTCATCACGTTTATGCTTGCTCGTCTCTTTGCAGAATCATTTCTACAGCCCATTAAAAAAATTATTCACCACGTTCAATCTAGAAATGTAGATACTTTGGCTGAACCTATTTCTACTACTGAAATGTCTAAAGATGAAATCCGAACCTTGAGTGAAGCCATCAATACTCTATTTGAACGCCTGCACGAATCCTTTGAAAACCAAAAAGCTTTTGTTGCGCATGCTTCTCATGAACTCAAAACACCTATTGCAGCAGTTCTAGGAACCGCCGAAATCACCCTAAGCCAAGAGCGACCAGCTGAAGCCTATCGAGAAGCATTAGAATCGATTATTCAACATACACTATATACTGATCAAATCCTCAATAACCTACTAACATTAGCCAAATTAGATCAAGACAATCAGCAATTAGCGCCGATTCACTTTGAAACGTTATGGTGGAATACGCTGGATCATCTCCTGCTCCACCACAAAGATTTGAAAATCAATCTCGTTTTTAATACCACAGAAGAATTTCATCAATTACACATTAATGGGAATGCTCAATTGATTCGTCTAGCACTTTCTAATATTATTTTGAATGCAGATAAGTTTTCCTTTAACCAAAAAATTGATGTTACCCTCGATACAACCTCTACGGATATTTTGATTCAGGTAAAAGACCAAGGAATTGGTATTAAAGCAGAAGATATCGAAAAACTAACCCTTCCTTTTTATCGTTCTACCAATGCATTTAGTATTCAAGGAACGGGATTGGGCTTGTCTTTAGCTTTTAAAATCATTTCCATTCACCAAGGACAGCTCAAGATTGAATCCGAGTTAGGTCAGTACACCTTGGTTCAGATTCAATTGCCTAAAGGATAACTAATCTCCTAATACACCTCTATCTTCAAAAAAACAACAGTCCCATAAACCACTTATTTTATGTTTAATACGTCTTCTTTATTCTATCGCTATTGTGTCTTTTTTTTATTTTTTGTACTGATTAGCAGCTGTCAACACGAGCCAACGACTTATCAAACAGATATTGATAATTTGTATGCAATTAAACGAACGCAAGCACAGAAAGAAGAGATCATCAAAAAATATGAAACAGATGTAACCAAGATTCTCGAATTACCGAATACCCTAGCGCACGCCTCCTATATTGATAGCGTATTGGATCAATTGCGATGGACGAGTGATGCTACTGCCTTTTTCGATTTGTATCGAATAGCTGAACGCGATGCAAAAAAATCCAAGGATTATATACGTCTTGCTCGTTTATATGAAGATGTTGCTGTTTTTTATCAAGATAATCAACAACTAGACAGTGTCTATTCCTATTATCTAAAAGCAGAATCCTTATATGCTGAAAGTAAGGATAGCTTAGCCCTAGCGGAAAATATTTATTATCAAGCGCGTTTATTGTATAACGTAGGATTTGACAATGAGTCGGAAACCAAATTGTATGAATCTTTGCGGATATTAAAGAACTCACCCCATAGTTCCATTTACATTGAATCGAATCAACTACAATCATTTTTTCTAGTAAATTCTCAGAAGCATGAAGAAGCCTTAGACCTATTGTTTGAGACCTATGCGACACTCAAAGAAGACGAAGGAAAGCATAGCATTATCCCTAAAGAAGTCTATCACATGGCCGTATCCAATCTCTTGGGTAATATAGCGATGTCTTATTTAGAGCTAAAACAATACGACAAAGCCGAAAACTACCTTTTAGCTGCCTTAGAACATTACAACCAAGGAGAAAATCCTATTCAACTCTACGCCTTAATTAATGCTCATTACTACCTCACGTTATATCATCAAGGGAAAAAAACCGATATCCTACCTAACCTCATCGAGTCGTATAACATTTTAACAGCGTTGAGTCACCCCATTTACACCATTGATATATGTAACCTTATTGCAACTAATTTACTAGACTTACAACAGCCAAAGGCTGCCTTGGAATGGTTGTACACAGGCTATCACTTGGCTGATCAAAACAATCTTCTCAAACAGAAAAAAGATATTATCGAAAGAATACTCACCTCCTTTCCATCTGAACAAACATCTGAACGTATACGCGAACTCATCGATTTATCTTACGCCATTGAACAAGGAGAAAAAGAAACCAAAGAAAGTTTCGCTAAAATTGAGTATAAAACCTTGATGGTAGCAAAAGAAAATGAAGCACTGAAACAAAAAGTTTATACCATTTCTTTAATCGCCCTAGTAGCTGTTGGGGGATTACTTATTTTATTGCTTTTCATTCGCTTGAAAAGCAAAAATAAAGAACTTGAACATATTAATAGTCAAAAATCTAAAAATGAACAGATTCTAAATTTATTAGTAGAGAATAATACGATTGAAAACAGCACGATATTAAAGGAGCGCAATCGCATTGCTAAAGACTTACACGATGGTGTAATTAATAGTATTTTCACCTTGCGTTTTAATACCCAACTTTTGGAGATTCCCAATGAAACACTGAAGGGAATGCTAGTCGATGAACTGATTCATCTTGAAAATAAAGTACGTGACATTTCCCATTCCTTTGCACAAAAAAATATCTTTCAAAATAAATCGTTTGAAAAATTACTCATTGAACTCGTTGGAAAACAATCCAACAAAGACAAAACAGCATTTTCTATTGACTTTGAACCCAATCTATGTTTAGAACATTTAACTACTGTTCAAAAGGTAAATATTTATCAAATCATTCAAGAAGCCTTTCAAAATGTGAATAAACACGCCAATGCGAGTTTATGTAAACTAAAAATCAGTATTGAGGAACACAGTATTATGTTTCGTGTACAGGATAATGGGAAGGGAATTAAACGCACTTCCCATCGTGGAATTGGTTTAGTCAATATGAAAGAAAGGGCACAATTGATTGAAGCAGAATTACGCATTTTATCTACTCCACAAAAGGGAACTGAAGTCTCGATACAGATTAACTAGTTGATTGTTATTGATCTAGAGGATCGGTGGGAACTGACAAGGGAGTTCCCATCTGTGATTTATTTGCTATTTTAATTCCCGTTAAACCATACCCATAAAAGGCACCCGTATCAATATTCCAAGCATTTGATTCGGGGGTATATTGGGCGGAGAAGGCAAGTAAGGGTGTATGTCCATGAACTTGTAATTTACCAATATTCTGCAAGGGTTTTCTATTCCACAATACGCTATCCTCGTGCTCTTCAAGAAAAGGATTAGCTGTTGCTGTAATACCTGCATGAGTAACCGAAAAATAGGGCGTTTCAAAATATAAAGGCAAGGCTTGCAACCAGGACACATACTCTTGTATCAACAGCTTCTCTTGCTCAAAGTTCAACAAGGTCAAATCTCCACCTTGGTCAGTCCAATTGTTATTACTCCCCTCTAGAACGTACTGGATGAGTTCGGCCTCGTGGTTTCCTTTCAATACGACAACTTGATTATCTCCATCACTGAGGGCTTTACACAACTGCAATACTTTTGCACTGTGTTTTCCGCGATCTATAAGATCCCCAACGAAAATTAAAACTTCATTCGCTCTATCCCAATGACCCAATAGTTGACAAAGCGTATAGTAACAACCATGGATGTCTCCAACAATAAAATAGTTCATGCTGTTCCTTTTATTTTACTTTAAAACACCTGTAAAGCAATATGAGCGCAGGCCTCTGCATCCGCTAAGGCGTGGTGGTGATTCGCTAGTTGATAGCCCAAATACGCAGACACCGTATCTAGCTTGTGATTGGGTAAATTTGGAAATATACTTTTCGATTTTCGAAACGTACAATAGAAAGGATTTTGATGAATCGGAAGGTTATACGTTGCTAATACCGCCTTTAAACAACTTTGATCAAAAGCACTATTATGCGCTACTAACGGTAAATCTTGGATACGCGTTACTAAATATTTCCATATTTCGGGGAATTCCACTGCTTGAGCGGTATCTCGTTCAGTGAGCCCATGTACCTTCGTATTCCAATAGCTATAAAAGTTGGGAACAGGTCTAATTAACTCATAGTATTTATCTACAATCTGTCTGTTTTCAACAAAGACCAATCCAATACTACATACACTACTTCTATGCTGGTTGGCCGTTTCAAAGTCTAAAGCTACAAAGGAATCCATACTATCTAATCTTCGTTTAGTTGCAAATGTAGTGTTTTTTGTTGTTTGTGCTTCGTTGTTTGGCTTTTGTTGTTTGGCTTTTGATAAAATTACTCTATAAGCCTAGTCCTCTAACAATAGAAGAAACAAAGCCTAAATAACAAATAGCGGATAGCAAATAACAAAGCACAAAAAAATGCCTTCTACTCCAAGAATAGAAGGCAAAAAAGCAAATCTCCTCACTCTCTTAGTACTGAGCGATTAAATAATTAATGAGGTCTGTTGTTGTTACAATGCCCACTAAGGCTTTGTTTTTGTCCACCACAGGTAAGGAGTGGAACTGTTGTTCTACTAATAATTCGGCTACTTCTCGTATAGTTACATCCTCGTCTACGACAACAGGGTCAACCGTCATAATATCCTCCAATTTATAAGCATCGTAGATGGCGTTAATGGCTTCTACATCCATATTGGCGGTACTATATCCAATTTTTAAGATATCATTACTCGATATAATCCCTACTAACCTGTCTCCTTCTACCACGGGAATATGTCTAATATTATAATCAGTAAATAATTGATTGACTTCACTAATCTTTTTGGTTGTAGGTACTGCAATCAATACCTTTGCCATAATTTGCGAAATGGGTACTCTTTGTTTCATACTATTGTTCTTTATCTAGTATAAAGTTCCCTTTTTTAAATTACTAAAAAGATGATAGTTAACAGGTTTTTTGTTCTATTTTTTTCGTATCTTATAATGTTATTATGCTCTTTTAGAAAAAGCTCATCTTTTAAGGCCAGAATAATATCTTATCTTTGTCAAAAAACAAGTACAATGGATGTTTCAAAAGACCCTTTACACGGAAAAAAACTCGCGGATATTTTGGCAGAATTAGTGGATTACTACCAAGGATTTGAAGACTTAGGTAAACAGATTAACATTCGTTGTTTTACCCATGATCCCAGTATCAATTCTTCCCTAAAGTTTTTGCGAAAAACCCCTTGGGCTCGGGAAAAAACAGAAAGTTTGTATTTGTATATGCTTCGTCAAAAAGCAAAGGGTAAATAGTGTGTGGTCAAATTAATCTTCCTCTCTTTCTTGATACGTATGTAATTGCCAAATATTTAAATTATCAATGGCTCTCGTACAGCCTACATACCACTCAAAAGGAGTAAACTGATCGGGTTTATCAACAATTAAAATCACATTTTTTCGCTCCAACCCCTTGAATTTCAGCGCTGTTGTATATTGTAACTTGGTAGGTTCTAAGGTTAAATTGACGGGAGTTAGTTCCTCCATCTCCAAGGTAGCAATTAAATCAGCTACGTTATTTCGACGTTGCCAAACCTTACTTTGCACCAATACGATAACATCTTTCGCCTCCAAAGAAGAATGCGGATCATTAATATTATCAATAACGGTTTTTATAGCCTGTTTTAACTCCTCTACCTCCTCAAAAGAACGCAGTTCAATTTCGTCGTATTCTGTTTGATGATTGGTTACTTCTTCCCACTCTTCTGGAAATTGCTCAATGTGTTCTGCAATAAGGCGAATTTGTGATTTTTGTGCACTTCGCCTAATTTTATGTAGTTTGAAATGGGTGAAATAGTCTTTTAAAAAGTAGGCATATTCCGTCACATCTCGCCCAAAGAGGGAGAAACTTTGGTCCAAATCATACAGCAACATCACGTTTCCTTGGGTTAATCCTTGCCCATCCCCACAGAGTTTATCGATTAACAAAGCTATATTACGATCAAATAAATCTTGTGTATCATCAACAATCATATAATCATACTCTGGCAACTGATTTTGCTCTTCCAAATACGCTAAGGTTTCTTCTACAAGTTTTGCACAAGCCAAAGGTTTTAAATAGAAAATTTCCTTCTCCTTGGCATCAGGATGGTATTTAGCGATAAATTGCTTAAACGTCATACATTCCATGCGCACATCTCGCTCTTCAAATTGCTGTTTATTGTAGGCACACAGCAAAGAGTTCCAACAAAGGTAAATCCCCATGCGCTCCACTTGCATCTCCGCATATGCCATTGCCATCGTAGTTTTTCCTGTACCTGGTGATCCTTCAATCATCAAACGAGGATTCTCTGATAGCGAATACAAATAGTCTAAATTTCGTTCTTTAAGCCATTGAAAGGAGTTTCGAGACGCAAAAACATTAGTATCTTGTACTTTCGGGCTAAAAGTATTCACTATATAGTTTAAATCATTGGTCTTTAAACTTCTAAACGTAATTGGGTGTACACTTTGTAATTTCTTTCGGGTATAGCTATAAATGTGCATAAGAAACTTCTCTATGTTGTGATACTCATTTTTTCGGGTATAATCACTGTAGATTAGATTCTTGTCATAAATGGTGTTTTCGATGGCTATTTTTGTAGTAGGAAACGCAACAGCTTCACAAAACTGCACCTGTTTAAAGTTGGGAAATACTTTATTCATCAAAGTATATTTATAGCCTTTAACCTGTTCGAAGGGATTTTGAGGTAACCATTTCTTTCGATTGCCATCCTTAAAACAGAAACGCCCTTGATCAATAGAGACATTTCCCCCTTTTACTTCTAAGACAATGATACCGAAGCGCGAAACGATGATAAAATCGAGTTCTGCATCAGCCTTAGCCCGTTGTATGCGTGTATTATCATGAAAAGGAAGGCGTAAACTGTACCACACATACCAATCGTGTTCACTTTTACTCAGTGATTCCACTAAGTCTCCATAAATCAGAAACTCCCCATAGGGTACTTTATTTCCGTTGATAATGAGTTGTTCGAGTTCGTCGAGAGGGTACTCGGGGTAAATCTTTAAAGCCATGCCTTTTTCTCCTTTAAGGTAGAGAACTAATGTACCCCTTTTTTTTGGGATAATCACATCATCAACTGGAGAAAAAGACAAGACAATACCACTAAAAAAGCCAGTAGCTTGACAACATAGGCAAACTACTGGCAAAGAATTAAATTGTTTACCTTCACGAAGAGTCATCTAGTTTGTGCTATCAATCATTGAAGTCAGAAAAAATGCAAGAAATTTCTTTTACCCTGATGCAATCAGTTTCATATTTTATCCGTTACTATGTTTTATATTAAGGATTAAAAATTAACAACATAAACACTACAAAGAGCACCAAATGCATCATTCCCATAATAGGCGTGGTTCGTTTACCAATAAAAGTCATCAAGCTCAATAGCAAAGTAATAATAAAAAGAATCGTTTCTGTGGCTGTCATACCAAATAGTACCGTTTTACCAGTGATTAACCCAACGATTAATACAGCGGGAATCGTCAATCCTACTGTAGAAACAAATGCCCCATGACACAAGTTAATGGCCCGTTGAAATTCGTTGTTTACAGCCGCTTTTATGGCTGTCATAGATTCGGGTGTAAATACGATAATCGCAATCAACACCCCACCTAATAAAGAAGGTAGATTTGCAGCTTTGATTCCGTAATCCACCACGGCAGCCATGTTGTGAGAAAGTAAGACAATAGGTAAAATCATCCCTAATAAAATAAGGGTACGCACACCTATTTCTTTTTTATCAATTGGGGTTGCTTCTGCTGTTGCTGGTTGTTCCTCAGCCGTCTGACGTTGGGTAAAAAGAATGCCCATACTTCCTTCCTTGGGTTGTTGATAGAGGTGTTTATAGCTCTTCATTTGCAACAAGAGGAAAAATCCATACAGTACAATCACCAATCCCGACAAAACTACCGCTTGGGTTGTAGTAAACGCTCCTCCTCCTGCTCCTTGTATAAAATTGGGTAATAGCAGTCCAATTCCCCCTAAGAGGATAATCATCGCCATATAAGATAAGGTTCCTTGCGCATTGTATTCCTGCTCGCCAAACTTGAGTCCGCCCAATAAAATACACAACCCCATAACCAAGTTCATGATAATCATCATCACAGAGAAGATAGAGTCTTTCCCGATGGTAGGATTTTCCCCTGGACCGAGTAGAACAGCGGCAATCAAGATCACCTCAATCGATACAATCGACAGGGTTAAAATCAACGTTCCATAAGGTTCGCCTAATTTATGAGCGAGCGCATCAGCTTCTTTGACTACACCAAAGGCTGCGCCAATAATCGTAAAGAGTAAAACTAAAAAGGTTCCCAAGGCGATTGTCCCTGTAAGTGTCTCACCGAACAGTTTTTGTCCAAAAACTAGAAATAAAACCACAATCAACCAAACAGCAACTAGTCGTAGTCTGGTTTTTGTTGGGAAAATTTCGGATAAATGTACCGTTTTCGCTCTCATTTTTTTTTAATTTTTTACGTTTAATTAACGAGACAAAAGTACAGTACGGGAATGGTATTACATTTATCCTATGATAAATAATGGAGCGTTGACCGTTTACGGTTTACCCTACCTCCAGTCATTCCACAATTCATTTTGAACGAGTAATACATTTCTTTTGCGCATTTTTACTAGATAATTAAAACTATGTGGAGGAACTCCTAAAAAATTATAATCTAAATACTTGAAATACAACCCCTTTTCTTCCTCACTCCTTATATCTTGTACACCCAATAATAAATCGATTCTAGCGTATAAAACTGTATGTTTATCCACAACCTCTTCTATAGTGCGCATAAGCTCATTACTCTTTTTTACAAATAATTTTCCTTCTGTATTTATCTCATCAGCGGTATAAAACAAGTTCTCTTGTTTAAGTCTACTCAGTGAATCAAGTCGTTCCAAATACAAATAATACGCTTGTATTTCTCGATCTAGTTGATTCCAATTGGAAGGGGTTTCTAAATTCCAGTTCACCTTCTTCACTTGCAAACTCTTTTTTAAAAAACCACAATCTTTTTCTATCTCTTTACCGTATATATGATACATATAATCGAGTTGTAGATCATACGTTGGCTCTTTTTTTTGACAAGAGGTGATCAATAACACAACAACAACGAGATAACTAATAGCACAAAACCTAAACATCTTATTTTTTTTTACTCTTTCACTTTTATCATTTATGACTAATAAACCTGTAATCCAACCACATTGATTCCCTGATAGATACGAGGTTTAGATTGAAACATCCTTTTCTTTGAACCCCTATTTTCCCAAAGTATATCTTTATCAATGCGAATAAACCTAAATTGAGAAAAATTCTGCATGATGTTTTCTCTCACTGGCGTAACAACAAAAGAATACACCTTTCCTCTTTTCATTTTGATTTTCTCTCGGTACTTAGGATCAACTAAACTATTTTCGTTTCTTTTATAGGAAACCACATACAAAATTTCCTTTTGTTCATTTTCGGCTTGAATTAAATAATAGGTTGATTTTGGAATGGTATTTAAAACTTTTAAATTTAAAAACTCACAAGCAATATAATCTGATATTTCCAAGAAATCAGGCTTATTTTTATAACTCACACAGCTACTAAAGAGCGAAGATACTATCCCAAAACATAGAAAAATCACTTTTTTCATTACAATCAAAAATAAGTCACAATATACCATTAATTTAACAACATTATTAGTCTCACTTTAACAAGTATCTATTTTTTCAATTTACAATTTCATCTTATCTAAAGCGTTTCTTTTTTTTCTACATTAGATTCCCTTATTCCCCTTACCTCATGAAAGCAATACTTTCCCTATTCTTTTTACTTTGTTTGACGCATGGATTTAGTCAAACTTCTTCCGAAGTTTGACTTCGTCCTTTTATTCTCCTTGATACTACCAAATGATACTATCAAAGAGAATAAAAAAAAACTCCTTTTACGAGGTAAAAGGAGTTTTTTTTATTAGTTGATTCGCACGAGTTCGACTCTTCGATTTTTTGCTTTATTGGCTTCAGAAGTATTTTCTACCAAAGGTTTATCTGCTCCGAAACCGCTAGCAGTTACCCTTTTCGATTCGATACCCAATTGAACTAAAGCATCTTTCACCGCATTTGCACGTTGGCCCGATAATTTTCGATTGTGGACTGCATCTCCTGTATTATCTGTATGCCCTTCAATACTAATTGTTAAGGTTGGCGTAGCTTTTAGTGCCTTAGCAATTTCACCAACCACCTCCATGGCTTCCTTCTTTAAGATGGACTGATCTACATCAAACTGAATATACAAGATGGATTTCCCCTGTTGGGTCAATTCCTTTGCAATATGATCGGCTGTTACCTTGGTCATGGTTTGCTTGAAATCAGCTTCTTGTAACACATTCAACGCACCTCCTTCATTAGTGGCTACGTATTGCACATAGATGGCTCCTTGATCTTTGGGTCGAATTACATAGAAGTGAATCTGTTGATCGGCATATCCAATATCTCCATCATCTCCTTTATTCGGATCTTGTTTATTGTATCGATCGTATTCTTCTCTTGTAATTTCCCCATCAAATATTTTCACTGCTCCAATAGAAAGTAAATACTCCTGCATACTGCGTTCAAAATACAATTTAGAAAACTGCTCCCCTTGTTCTGCAGCAACAAAAATTTTGTACAGCCTTCCTTCAAACGGTGTCATAACTCCATTAATAGGAAAAAAACACACGTCAAATTTCTTTTCAAATGGCTTATTTAGTGATTGTAAGCCTGCAGGTAAGGTAAAAAATGGAAAATCGCCAATATCTGCAGTCGATACGGGAATATCTTCGATGTTCAATACCTCAACTTCTTGTTTTTCAGCATTAGCTAAACTTTCTTGCGTTTGTTCTACGGGATTTTCTGGAACACTTACTTCCTCAGTATCCTTGTTTTTTTTGGAACAAGCTAGCAATAAACCAAGCATCGCACCTATTACAACAATTTTTTTCATACCTATTTTTTAAAGTGAGTTTAATTTGGGATTAAAGCTAAAAAAAATCAAAAGATTTATTGATGATGAAATGGTTATTTTTTTGTGCATGGTGAATAATTGAAAGGGGGAAGAGTGAAGTTGTCAACCAATTAACCGTTAACTGCTAGTTTTATTACAGAAAAACAAGGTTTTGTTTCATTTTCTCTTAGTTTAACTACAAGTTCGACTCCATTCACGCCCTAAATTGAATCTTTGTATAGCAATACTAAATACGAAAAGCCATGTCAACAAGCCCAACTCTAAACTCCATCTGGAATGTTACAACTCCCAAGAGACGCTTTTGGAATCTGTTCTTATTTTGGAAGATTAAGCACAAAAACCTAGCTAAAATTCCAACGCCAAAGCATATCACAGACCATTGCAAGGGATTGAAACTAAAGGAAAATCAAATAAAAACCATCCTTTATTCGACAGATTTAGCCTTGATTGAGAACAACGATGCAGATGCCTTATTAGCCGTTTACCCCTTTCCTCCTTCGATACAAATAATAAAAACACTCATTGCATTTTCCAATCGACCTGTAATTTGTGGCATTGGTGGAGGCATGACTCAAGGGGACTACGCCATTGAAATAGCGCTTCAGGCGCAGCAGTATGGTGCTGCTGCTGTTATCGTGAATCAACCCTTTAAAAATGAAGATATTGTTAAACTTAAGGAACAGCTCTCCATTCCTATTATCTCCAGTGTTTCTACCTTAAACTTTGATTTTAAAGCGCGAATTGAAGCGGGAGTATCTTGTTTTAATGTTACAGGAGGAACAAATACCTTAACCATTGTTGAGCATTTACAACGCAATTTTCCTCATTTCCCCATCATATCCACAGGTGGTAAAACTCTTGATGCCCTGCATACGGTGGTAAATAAGAAAATTAATGCCGTTGTTTTAACGCCTCCTTCCAACGCAACATTGTTTCGTTCCATTATGGATAGCTATAGAATAGAATAACGCTTAGTTGAAGCTAATTCGTCTTTATTTATACAATAAAGAGGAGCGCTTAAAAGCGCTCCTCTTTGTTTATATCGTCATACTACACTATAAGAGTGCAGCTGCTTTTTGATCAAGAATATACTCTACGTGTTCCAATTGCTGTAAGAAAGTAGCTGGAACTGTAGGAGAAATAGCTCCTTTTAATGCTTTTTGAATGATTTCTGCTTTGCGTTCACTCAAAGCTAACAGAAAGATTTGCTTTGCTTGTACGATGGTTTGAATTCCCATTGTAATCGCCTGAGTAGGTACTTTATCAGCCCCACCGAAGTCATCTGCAGCATCTTGACGCGTAATTGCATCGAGCTGTACTAATCGCGTCAATGAGTCCTGCAAAGACCCTGGTTCATTAAATCCGATATGACCACTACGTCCAATTCCCAACAATTGCATATCCAATCCTCCAAAGTCTGCAATTTTTTGCTCATACACTTGACAATAGGCTTGTATCGCATCCAGCGTTAATGTACCATCAGGAATATGAATATGAGAAGTAGGTATATCAATATGATTAAACAAATTTTGCTTCATAAATGTCACATAACTCTGGTCCTCAACAGGGTGCATGGGATAATATTCATCCAAGTTAAAGGTGACAACATTTTGGAAACTCAATCCCTCATTCTGATGCAAACGCACCAATTCTCTATATACTCCTTTGGGAGTAGAACCTGTTGCTAACCCTAAAATAGCAAGATCGCCCATTTCTTGCTTTGCTTTGATAATCTGTGCAATTTTATCAGCTACATATATAGATGCATCATCTGCATGTTCGTATACCTTAATGGCTTGTTGTAAAGAATGTTCTAGCACTTTATTTTTCGATTGGTTTAGTGTAGTATCCTCAAAAGAAACGAAGAAAATAGCCCTTACTACTAGTATCTTTCACTTTTATTCTTGGTTGGATCTACAATGTTATTACTAATTCCATTCATGGGTTAAGGAAACGTATTTTCCCTTATCTAACCGACTTTCTTTTTCGTGTATCAAAAATACAAAAAATAAAAATAATTAACACATTTTTTTTGGGTAAACCCCTATAAATAGTTAGGTTGAATCGGATTGGTTCGTTGCTCTTTGTCCTTTGCCTTTTGTGGATTTAATACTAAATAGAAAAATTCATCCCAAACCCTCAACAAACCCCAAACCCCCAACAAACCTCAACAAACCCCAACAAACCCCAACAAACCCCAACAAACCCCAACAAACCCCAACAAACCTCAACAAACCTCAAACCTCATAAAAAAAGGCACGCTACAAAATGCAGCGTGCCTTTTTTCTATTATAAGTAAGAATTATGCTTGTTCTGCAGCTAATTCTTCTTGCGCTTCTTCATGTAATCTTTCGATTTCTTCTTTGTCCTTTCTAGGCATTGTATCTACTAATACAGGCGTAGCAAGGAATAAAGACGAATAAGTACCTACAATAATACCAATTAACATCGCAAAGATAAATCCACGGATTGAATCTCCACCGAAGATGAACATAATTAATAATACGAAGATTAACGTCAACGAGGTATTAATTGTTCTTGATAAAGTTGTATTTACTGAATCGTTTACAATCTTATTAAAATCTCCTTTTGTCTTACCAGCGATAAACTCACGTACACGGTCAAATACAATTACTGTATCGTTCATGGAATAACCAATAACAGTTAAGATCGCAGCGATAAAGTGTTGGTCGATTTCCATGTGCCAAGGCATAAATTTGTACGTCAACGAGTACACTCCCAATACGAAAATAACGTCGTGTGCTACGGATACAATCGCTCCTAAAGAGTATTGCCATTTGCGGAATGAAATAACCAAGTAAACAAAGATAGCAGCCATAGATCCTAAAACAGCCCAGTATGCATTTTGTTTTACGTCTTTCGCAACACTTGGTCCGATTTTAGACGCTTGAATTACTCCGTATACTTTTCCTTCTGTAGCATTTACGAATTCTTCGTATGTAATATCATTCGAGTAGTACGGTTTTAATCCGTTATACAATTTCTCATTTACTTCTTGGTCAACAGCAGCACCTTCTTCTTCAACTTTGTATTTCGTTGTAATTTTCAGCTGTTCTTTGTTTCCAAATACTTTAGCTTCTACGTTTACACCGAATACTTCTCCTAACTTCTCACTTACTTCATTTGCGGATACTTGCTTGTCAAATTTCACTTGGAAAGTTCTACCTCCAACAAAATCTGTCCCTTCATCAAATCCATTGATAAAGAATGAAGCAAAAGAAACTACCACGATTACAGCTGAAAGACCGTACGTTGCTTTCTTCATTTTCAAGAAATCAAAGTTGAATCCAGTAAACCAGTTTTTCGTGATATTGGTAGCGAACATTAATGATCTACCTGCTTTCACATCTCTATCCATAAAGATACGAGCGATGAAGATAGAAGTAAATAAAGAAGTAGCGATACCGATTAGCAACGTTGTTGCGAATCCTTTAATAGGTCCTGATCCGAAGGCGAATAAGATAACCCCAGTTAAGATATGCGTCACGTTAGCATCCACGATTGGTCGCATTGCTCCGTGCCAGCTATAAGATTCCTTGATGGTATCCGCTAAGCTCATACCCTTTCGCAAACATTCTTTCGCACGTTCAGAGATAATGATATTCGCATCCACAGCCGTACCCATCGTCAATACGATACCAGCAATACCAGGTAATGTTAAGACAGCACCTAAACTTGCTAAGATACCAAACATGAACAATAAGTTTGCTAATAACGCGATGTTAGCATACCAACCTGCTCTACCATAGTAGAACGCCATCCATAACCAAACTACGATTAAACCAGCAATAGCAGATAACATACCTGCATCAATTGCTTGTTGTCCTAAGGATGGTCCTACGATTTCTGATTGAACGATATCTGCACCTGCAGGTAATTTACCCGCACGTAAAATATTCGCTAAGTCTTTTGCATCCGCAACAGTAAAATCACCTGAAATAGATGATCTTCCTCCTGAAATAGCACCGTTTGTTACACCTGGAGCAGAATACACTACGTTATCTAAAACGATAGCAATATTTGAACGCTCAGCAAATGCCTTTCCAGTTAACTCTTCCCAGATTTTTGCTCCTTTTGGACTCATGGTCATTCCAACCACTGGGCGTCCAAAGTTATCATACTCATCTTGTGCACCTGTAATCACACTTCCACTTAAAGGAGGAACTCCTTCACGGTTTGTTTTTAAGGCATACAATTCAACGATATCTGATGCTTTTTTGCTTGGTTTACCCCAAACAAAGCGCGCGTATTTTTGATCCGCTGGCAATAAGTTTCGAACGTCTTGACGTTTTAATAAACTATTTACCTTCACGGTATCTTTTGTTTGAACATAGCCTAAAACAGGGCTTCCTTGTTGTCCACCCCCTACGAATAAGCTGAATAAAGGACCAATATCTTGCAATTGATCTACTTCAGTAGAATCCGCTTTGATGCCACCTAATAATGCATCAACATCCGTTTTTGTTGAATCTTGAACTTGTTCAATTTCTTTTGTTTCTGGTTGAGCCGCTTTTTCAGTTGATTTTAAATACTCATTAGCAGATGCTAAGTAGTTACCAATTTCCTCAACTTTATACGTTTCCCAAAATTCTAATTGAGCAGTACTTTGTAAAAGATTCTTGATACGATCTACATCTTTTGCGCCTGGCAATTCAACCAAAATACGACCTGTATCACCAAGCATTTGAATATTGGGTTGTGAAACACCAAATTTGTCAATACGCTCTCTGAATACGCGGTACGCACTCTCAATAGATTCTTTTACTTTTTTGTCTAAGATAGCCTTTACTTGGTTATCTGACATCCCTACTGTAATCTCACTTAAATTTCTGTTTGCAAAGATATCTCCCGAAGCTAATTTCACATTGCCTTTTGATTCTTTTTCAAAAGCCGTATAAAACGCATCAAGGTAACTTTGATTACCTTGTCTCATTGTCTCAGCCTCAGCCAATGCTTTGTTAAAAACAGCATTTTTTGAATTATTCGCTAATCCTTTCAGGATGTCTTTGATAGAGATTTGCAACGTAACGTTAATACCTCCTTCTAAATCTAATCCTTTGTTGATTTGTTTAGCTCTTACTTCATTAAATGTCTGTCCTAAAAAAACTGTTTGATTACCAATAGAGTCTAAATACTGTAATTCTTTTTCAGAATCACCGTTAGCAAAAGCTTTCGCTTTGTCCTCATAATGGCCTGTAACAAAGGTGAAAGACAACTGATAAATACTTACCAGAGCAAAAATTATTGCAAAAAATTTAACAAGTCCCTTGTTTTGCATTATTACTAAAAATTAATTAATTATTTTTTTAAAACGAGCAAATATAAAATATGATGATAGATTAACCAATTCTTTTAGCAAGTTTATCGCTAAAAAAACAAGGAATTTCACTTCTATTTGCTCGACCTGTTATAATTATTTTAAGAAAGTATCGCGTGAAGTTCTTTATTTACCTCCTTAATCGCTTCCGCACTCTTACTAAATTCCTCTTTTTCTTCCTTGTTTAGGCTAACGTCAACGATTGTTTCGATTCCATTTTTTCCTATAATACAAGGAACACCAATAAAGATATTTTGTTCTCCATACTCTCCTTCTAACAAAGTTGAACACGGAATTAATTTTTTGCGATCGTGCAAGATACTATCCACTAATTGCGCAACAGCTGCTCCTGGCGCATACCAAGCGGAAGTACCCAAGAGTTTGGTCAAAGTAGCCCCACCAACCATGGTTTGCTTCACGACCTCTTGTTGATCGGCTTCAGATAGTAATTGGGTAACTGGAATTCCTTTATAAGTAGCTAAACGAATCAACGGAATCATGGTCGTATCTCCATGTCCACCAATAACCATTCCGTCAATATCTGCCACAGGTTTGTCTAGTTTTTGACTTAAGAAGTATTTGAAACGTGCAGAGTCTAATGCTCCCCCCATTCCAATAATTCTATTCTTTGGCAATCCTGATATTTTTAATGCAGCTAATGCCATGGTATCCATTGGATTTGTTACAATAACAAAAATGGCGTTAGGCGATACAGTCAAAGCATTTTCTATCACGCTTTTCACAATAGCTGTATTCGTTCCAATTAATTCTTCTCGTGTCATTCCTGGTTTTCTAGGAATTCCTGACGTAATTACCACAACATCGCTGTTCACTGTACGGGCGTACTGTTTTGTTACTCCTTTGACAATCGTGTCAAAACCAGAGTTCGCTGCGCATTGCATGATATCCATCGCTTTACCTTCAGCTAATCCTTCCGCAATGTCCACTAGGACTACCTCGCTTGCTATTTGCCTAAATGCGATAACTTCGGCACAAGTTGCACCAACGTTACCTGCTCCAATTACAGATACTTTCATAATTAAATGGCTTTAAAGTTTTCGTTAAACAAAAAAGGTCAATGCACTATGCTTGACCTTTTATATAGATATTTTTAATTAAGCATCGATTTTTGCATACGTTGCATTTTTCTCAATAAATTCTCTACGTGGTGGAACTTCATCCCCCATTAACATCGAGAAAACCAAATCAGCTTCTTTTAAATCATCAATTCTCACTTGTCTCAAGATACGGTGTTCTGGATTCATTGTCGTTTCCCATAACTGTTCCGCGTTCATCTCTCCAAGACCTTTGTATCGTTGTACACTTGTTCCATTCCCCATTTCTTCCATTAAACTGATACGCTCTTCATCGCTCCACGCATAAACTTTGCGTTGCCCTTTTTTCACCATATATAATGGTGGGGTTGCGATAAATACGTGTCCATTTTCAATCAATCCTCTCATATAGCGGAAGAAGAAAGTTAGAATAAGTGTTGCAATGTGGCTACCGTCCACGTCGGCATCACACATAATTACTACTTTGTGATAACGCAGTTTATCAAGGTTCAAAGCTTTACTATCTTCCTCCGTACCAATTGTCACCCCTAAAGCGGTAAAAATATTTTTAATCTCTTCACTCTCAAATACTTTGTGTCCCATGGCTTTCTCCACATTCAAAATCTTTCCACGCAATGGTAAAATAGCTTGGAAATTACGATCACGTCCTTGCTTAGCCGTTCCACCCGCCGAGTCTCCCTCGACTAAGAACACCTCACATTTCGTTGGATCTTGCTCAGAACAATCCGATAACTTACCAGGTAGCCCTCCTCCAGTCATGACTGTTTTACGCTGTACCATCTCACGTGCTTTTTTCGCAGCATGTCTCGCTTGTGCAGCTAAAATTACCTTTTGAACAATGATTTTTGCATCATTTGGGTTTTCTTCTAAGTAGTTTTCCAACATCTCAGCAACTGCCTGACTCACAGGAGAAACAACTTCTCTATTCCCCAATTTTGTTTTCGTTTGTCCTTCAAACTGAGGCTCCATCACTTTAACAGAGATAATCGCTGTTAATCCTTCACGGAAATCGTCCCCACTAATTTCAAACTTCAACTTATCCAATAGTCCAGAAGCATCTGCATATTTTTTTAACGTACGCGTTAATCCCATACGGAACCCTTGTAAATGCGTTCCTCCTTCGTGTGTATTAATATTATTCACGTACGAATAAATATTTTCTGAATAGGTATCGTTATACACTAAAGCAACCTCAACAGGCACATCTCCTTTGTCCGACTCCATCCAAATCACCTCGTTAATAATAGGTGTACGATTACCGTCTAAAAACTTGATAAACTCTTTTAAACCTTCTCTAGAGAAAAACACTTCGTTTTTTGCTTCTCCTTTTTCATCTACCTCACGAGCATCGGTTAAGGTAATCGTCAATCCTTTGTTCAAGAATGCCAATTCACGTAAACGAGAAGCTAACGTATCATAAGAATACTCTAACGTTTGGGTAAAGATTGTCGGATCCGGTTTAAACATTACTGTTGTTCCTCTTTTCTCCGTTTCACCAATAACTTTTACTGGAAATAAAGCTTTACCTTTTGAATATTCTTGTTCGTAAATTTTACCATCTCGGTACACGGTTGCTCTTAATAAATCAGATAGCGCATTCACACACGATACTCCTACCCCGTGCAAACCTCCAGATACTTTATACGAATCCTTATCGAACTTCCCTCCTGCACCAATTTTGGTCATTACTACCTCTAAAGCAGACACCCCTTCTTTTTTGTGCATATCAACAGGAATACCACGACCGTTATCTTCAACAGAAATGGAATTATCTTCGTTAATAATTACGTTGATGGTATCACAGTGACCAGCTAAGGCCTCATCAATAGAGTTATCTACTACTTCATATACAAGGTGGTGTAATCCGCGCACTCCTACATCTCCAATATACATGGAAGGACGCATTCTTACGTGCTCCATTCCTTCTAGCGCCTGAATACTATCGGCTGAATAATTTCCCTTATTTACTTCTTGGCTCATAATAATTTTCTAAAATAAGTAACGTACAAATATAGTTTTTTTAAAACAATTTATCAACTTCTCTACTGCTTATCTCAAGGTTTTTCCCCTTTACTTTAAATATTTTCAGTAGAAAACAGAAGGTCTCAAATTACAATAATATTCCATCTTTTCACAAAAAAGTTTGACTTAATTTTAACTTACTTCTTTCCAAAAAAAACAGGGATAAACTCCATTTATCCCTGTTTTTTTATTCATTAAATCGTTAATTCTACTTTACTCTAAAAAGTTAACCGTAAAATCACAATTATTAAACGAAAATGTATCGTGTAATTTACGTCCTAAAAGTGCTTTTGTAATAGGAGCATCCATAGAAACACCTAAAACAGATATCTCTTCTACAGTTACTTTTGGCAAGGCAGCCGCCAAAAACAAATAAACTGTATTAACTTTTACAATACTTCCAAACTCTACAACGGCAGAGTTTTTATTCTCATCAATTCGCTTGACTATCTCTCTTAGCTCAAGGCTCTCTTTAATTTTTTTAGTAATATTTTCTTGCTCTAAATGCATCATCGATAAAGCTGTTTCGTGCTTATCTCCCGCAGAGCTCTTCGCATCTGTTTGAGCATCCACCGCTAAATCTTCGACAATACCGCGAAGGGCATCAATCTTATCATCTAATCGCTGTAAAAATATGGTCTTTACTTCTTGTTTTAGTGTCATTTCTAATTTCTTAAATACCCTGTAGGATCTGTTTTGTTGTTTGAACGACAAAAATAGACCAATAAACTAGGATAAAAAATTAAAAAATGGGAATAAAACAGCTTTAAACTAAAAAAATGTGATTTTTAACACTATTTAGGTTATAATTATTCTCAAAAGTCGAATTTACAAATAGCTCCTGCCATAACCTGTACACCTTGCGATTTAAAACTCCCCCACTGGTTGTACGTTTGATTCAACAAGTTATTCCCTTGGAGAAAAACCGTCCAATTGTTTGTTGGTCGATACCCTACTTTGACATTCATATCAACATAACTCTCTACGTTTCTAATACTGTGTTCAGGAACACTAAGCACCATATTATCTTCGTTAATAAACAAGTCTTTTCGCTCACCAACATAGTTCACATCCATACCAGCAAACCATTGATCTGTAAAGTTAATCAGTGCATCTGCTCCTACTTTTATCTTTGGCAAGCCCCAGGCCTCTCCTCTATTCGTCTCGTAATTGTTATACTCTCCACGAATTCCCAACGACAAGGTATTGTCAAGATCAAAACGCAATTCTCCAAACAAACTCAATGTTTCAACATCCTCATACCATACATTAAATGCATTTCCATACAAATAATTCAATCGATTTGCATTCGATGCATAAGGGGTTGACATAAATAAAGTCTTGTCGTTTTCTTTCTTGTAAGAAGCTTTGATATTATACGAAATTGTATGATCCAGCTTTCCTTTCATCCCCACGTAAAAGTCATAAGTTTTATCTGTTGGGTACAGCCTCGCTTCTGGCGATACAAAAGGATTTTGATCCACTAAGTTTTTAAACGTATTTTGCGTTAAACGGCCATCAATTCCTGCATACGCAATAACAATATTTGGAACTAAATTATAAGACGCCTTCACTTGTGGATAAAAGTGAAAATTATCCCCTGACTTACCTTCTACTTTTTCATTGTCATAGAACAACCCTACTCCTAATTCCACAAAGTAATCATCATCTTTAAACACCACGCTTGGTTCTGCCCCAAAAATAAAGTGTTGATCACTTCCTTTGTATCGATCCATCGACTCTTTGGTATAATCAAGCATCCCATCAGCATCGGTAATTTTTCTCTGCTTGTAATCCGAACTCACATAGTCCACCGCTAAATTTAACTTAGCTAAGATTCCTTCGTCTAAAGCAGTTTCAATACGCGGTTTAAAAACGAAGTGATTTTCTGCACGATCAAAATCGTCACTAAAATTGTTGTAATACACCTCTACCCCTTTGATTGGCAAATCCTCAAAAGTTACAGCGCCCTCAAAGTAAAAAGACTTGTATTTTTGTTTTGGATTGATGCTAACTACGGTATGCTGTGGAATTCCATCTCCCATTTCCTCTTGCGGTAATCCATACCAATTCAGCGTTTGATACGACCCTCCTATAGCCGTATTCCAACCAATTTTCTTTTTCTGACCAGAAAAATTAATTCCCGCCTTTGTTTTAGAAAAATCATCATCTAAGAGCAAGTGTTTAATTCCTCCTTGGGAAGAAAAGTGACTGACAAAACCAGACAGATAGCTATCTGGATCAATTTGCGTACTTAAAAACAACTCTCCATTGATATTGGTATAATTGCCGAAACCAAACAATGCATAGTTATCAAAACGCTCTAAATTGCGTTTAGCTTCTACTTTTGCCGCTTCACCTTTAGTTGGAACGAAGGTAGAAGCAACAGGAAAAGAAGTAATCGTATATACGACTTCTTTCTTTTTGTTCTTCATATCCTCGTCTAAATTCGGCATTTCTCTTACTTTGAATGCCTCTGAAACCGTAGCATCATATCGTCTAACCACATCTACAACTTCTGTTCCTAAATCGCTTTTATTTTTATCTTGAGCAACCGCTGTACCAACGAACAACACACTGGATACAAAGGTTAATATTTTTATCTGCTTCATAATTACTTTCTAATTCAATTAAACCTTACTGTATCACCGATGAATTGCTTTTCGCCTCTTGCCCTTTAATAGCATTCAACTCTTGTTGTGCTTCCGCCACAACATCGGCAAATTCTCCAAAATTCTTAATCACGCTATCCAAGATATACGTCGCTTGGTACGCATCTTTTAAGCTATAGAAGTTTTTAGCCATCAACACCAATCCCTTGGCGCCATAATACTTATAGGTCGAATAATCTTTGGCTAATTTTTGCACACTTTCATTTGACGCATCAAATTTATTGTCCATGCGCTTAAAGAATGCGTCGTAATACAAGGCTTCTGCAGCCAATTCTCCTTTAGCAATCTTCGCTACATCAGCATATCCTTTTTTCGCTTTGTCGTATTGTTTATTAGCAAAAGCTGTTCGCGCAATAATGATTTGTGCATCACTCTTCACTTTATCATCAATTTTTGCCAATTTCAATACTTGCTCAGCATAACTCAACGCATTGGTATAATCTTCTTCCTGATAGTACAACTTCATTAAGTTTGACTTTGCAAATACTTTATTTTGTTCTTGTGCCGCCTCATTTTCTAATCGACTCAACATCAACAACGCTTGATCCGTATCTTTTTCTTTGAGGTAGATTTCAGCTAAACGCGATAAACTCACCTCTACGTATTCATTTTTATTTCCTTCCACTACGGCCGCATAGTGCGGTTGTGCCTTCTTGCCATTGGAAGCTGCATAGTACAGCTGTCCCAAATAAAAATGAGCTTGTAACGCTTTTAATCCTTTTGGATAAGTCGCTAAATATTTTTCAAAACCAGCAATCGCTGCCTGCGCATTGTTTTGCATATACTGCTTCTCTGCGGATTCATAGGTATCCTTATCTAACTCTAGATCACTCACACTTACAAAAGACAGTCCTTTTACCCAAACACCATATTCATCCACTTTCCCTTGGTCCACATATACTAAACGCGCATTTTGTACCGCTTCAATCGCCTCTGCACTTGTTGGATATTGAGCCACTACTTCTTTGAATTTTGCCAAAGCTTCATCTGAGCGGTTGGCATTATAGTGAATCAACCCTTGGCGTAACAATGCTTTTGAAGCATACGAGCTCTTTGGATAATTTTTCAATAGCTGATCAAAAACCGGCGTTGCCTTTTGAGGTTGTTGCATGACCACATAAGTCATCCCCAATTCATATAATGCATTGTCTGCTAAGCTCGATTTTGGATAATCTTTCGTAAAGGCAAGTAAGTCATCTGCTTTTTTCTGCAAACGATCGACAAATCCATAGGCCAACGCTTTTTGAAAACGCGCATATTCAACATCTACTTTATTTGCGTCAATCACCTTGTTATATGCTTCCATTGCTGGCCAATAACTCCCTTCCACAAATTGACTATCTCCCAATCGGAGATACGCATCGATACGTCTCGCCTCATCTTTGGGTGCAGTTGCAATAAAGCTTTGAAATTGCTTAGCGGCGTTACTGTACTCTTTTTGCTTAAAGTAGGTATACCCCAACCCGTAGTTTACATTTTTATATTCGTTGGTATTTTTTGCCTGTGGACTTCCCAAGAAGCTTACATAAGACGAAATGGCTTCTGTGAATTTGTTGAGAGCATAATTTGATTCGGCTTGCCAATAATAAGCGCGAGCAGTAAACACCCCATCTTGACGTTCTACTAAGGATTTAGTAAACATCGACAAAGCTTCTTCATATTTTCCTTCTGCAAACAATTCTAACCCACGGTAAAACGTTACCTTTTGATACGCTTCTTTATTGGCCGTCGTCTTGTTTTTCTCTAGAAGTACCAAGGCTTCAGCAAAGTTTTTGGACGTGATGTACGAATCAATCAACAAGCCTTCCATTTCCTCACGATAAGGTGAACTCGGGTATTTCTCCATGAATCCACTGATTACTTTGGGCGCACTTTGATAAGCGTTTCCGATATCATAACTCAACTTTCCGTAGTTTAAATACGCATCTTCTTGAATGCTGGCATCAAAACGCATTTCAGACGCATTTTTAAACGCATTCAAAGCTTGTGTCTTTTTATGGGTGTGTAAATAACTTTCCCCTAAGTGGTAATACGCATTTTGAGCAATGGCATTATCTCCGTCAATAATTTTATTGAATTGCTCAATGGCTTTTTCATAGTCTTTGGACTTATAATACGCATACCCCAATTGGTAGTAATCAGTATTGTTCCATTTGCCGTTTTTCCCTTTGTACGCTAAGAGATAAGGTAGAGCTTTATCATATTGCTTGAGGTTGAAATAACTCTCTCCAATAATTTTTGCCAATTCTGATTTTTCTTGAGGATTTGACTTATCGATTTGAGCCAATCCATCGGTAATGGCTTGTTCAAAATTTCCTGTCTTGAAATTCATATCCGCTTGGAAGTACCCCATTTTTTCCTTGTACTTCTCCTTGCTTTCTACTTTTTCAAATAGTTTTTTAGCATCGTCAAAATTATCCGTGTCGTACGCGATATACCCTAAGTAATAGGTTGCCTGTTCGCTCCACTCTCCTTTTTGACTTACTTTTTCCAAGTATTTTTTAGCTTCTTTTCTATTTTTCATATAGAATGCGCTATATCCCTTTTCAAAAAAGAAACGATCAGCTACTTTTTCCGTTTCAATTACCTGATCTTTTACTTTAGCCGCATAATGAGCTGCCTTAGCAAATTGTCCACGAGTAAAGTAGTAATCCGTTGCTTCTATATACGCAATATTCTGTTTGGAACTCGTTGGATAATTTGCCACAAAATCATCGATTTTGTTTTCCGCCCCACTTTGGTCCAATCGAATCGCACAATTGGCAATATAATACGCACAATCGGCTTCTATATCTTTATTTTCAGAACTATTTTCTTTTTTAATTTTATCAAACAATAGTTGGGCCGCCAAATACTCTTGTTCATTATACAGGGCCACAGCCTGATTAAACGTTGCATATGGGCCTGTATATACAGCCGTTTGCTGTGCATAAAGGCTCATACTCCCCACTAGTGCAGCTATACAAGCCAACCTATTAATTCTACGCATTGATTTTCTATTTATTTTAATGTCAAATATAACGATTTATCCCTTTTTCTGACAGCTTTGTTGGCGGTTTTTTGTCTTTTTGCCTTTTTGTCTTTTTGCTTTTCTAACAAAACTAAATACTCCTTATCAGCCCTCAACAAATCTCAACTAATCCTCTTCCAAAGGGGGCTTTGTTTTTCGGCTTTCGGCTTTCGTTCTTTGCTTTTTGTCTTTTTGCTTTTTATCTTTTTGTCCTTTTGCTTTTCTAACAAAACTAAATACTCCTTATCAGCCTCACCTAACCTCACCTAATCTCACCTAATCTCACCTCACCTCACCTCACCTCACCTCACCTAACCTAACCTAACCTAACCTAACCTAACCTAACCTAACCTAACCTAACCTAACCTAATCTCACCCAACCTAACCTAATCTCACCCAACCTAACCTAACCTAACCTAACCTAACCAAATCTCACCCCATCAAACCCCACCTAAAAAAAAAAAGCTCAAGTAAAAACTCAAGCTTTTTATAAAATTAATTATTCCGTTCACCCGCATCACGCATCACGCTTTCATATTATCAAAATACGCTTTTAGGATTTCTTCTCTAAAATCGGGATGTGCAATTTCTGCCATAGCAGCCACGCGTTGTTTCAACGTTTTTCCATACAAATCAGCCACGCCATATTCCGTAACGATATATTGCGCATGCGCACGTGTTGTTACCACGCCAGCGCCTTGGCGTAAGAAAGGCACAATGCGGTTATGTCCTTGATTACTTGTAGAGGCTAGCGCAATAATCGCTTTTCCCCCCTCACTAAGAGAAGCCCCACGAACAAAATCCATCTGGCCTCCTACACCAGAATACATCTTATGCCCAATAGAATCCGCACAAATCTGTCCAGTTAAATCCACCTCAATAGCGGAGTTAATCGCTACTACTTTTGGGTTTTTTCGAATAATTGCTGTATCATTCACATAGCTTGATTCTTTCAATACGATAAACGGATTATTATCAACGAAATCGTATAGTTTTTTCGAGCCAATTAAAAATGTCGCCAGTGCTCTTCCCTTGGCAATTTTCTTTTTGGAACAGTCAATGACTCCACGTTGAATCAGCTCAATTACTCCATCGGAGAACATCTCTGTATGCAGTCCTAAGTTTTTATGGTTAGTCAATTGTGCCAAAACGGCATTGGGAATCGAACCAATCCCCATTTGAAGGGTACTTTCATCCTCTATCAAATTGGCAACAAATTTTCCAATTGTCGCTTCTTTTTCTGAAATAATCACCTCTTTTGAGGCGTAAATTGGGCAATCACAATCCACAGCTAAATCAATTTTAGAACTGTGCAATACGCTATCCCCAAACGTCCGTGGCATTTGCGGGTTTACTTGTGCAATGACAATTCGCGCGCGTTCCATCGCTGCCACACAAGCCTCTACAGACACCCCTAATGAGCAAAACCCATGTTCATCTGGTGGAGAAACTTGAATCAAAACCACATCTACTTGTAGTACGCCTTTTCTAAATAGCAAAGGCACTTCACTTAAAAAAACAGGCGTATACGAACCATTGCCTGCCGCCAAAGTATGGCGGACGTTTTTGCCAATAAAAAAAGAATTCACATGAAAACTAGCCGCCAAAGCAGGATCCGCATAAGGAGCTTCTCCTTCGGTATGAATGTGACAAAATTCGACATTGCGAAGTTCATCCGCCCGATCGCTAATGGCTTTAGTTAAAATATTAGGCGTTGCCGCTGCAGCGTGAACATAGATGCGATCTCCTGATCGAACAACCTTTGCAGCTTCTTGAGCAGATACATATTTCATAGCTTTTTCTTTTCTTTAGGGTTAATAAACCTTCTTTTTTAAAATCCCTACAAATTACTGATTTTTAACAAAGAAAAGAACTGATAATCATCATACCTATTAAAAAAAGAACACAATTATCAAAAAAACAAAAAAACACTACTTAAAATCAAATAAAGTTACCAAGAATTAAAAACGACTGCATCTTTACAAGCAAAAAGCTCTTTCTTTACCTTTTACCTAAAACCCACCCCTTTAAACACACCTAAAAGACGCAATCTAAAACAAGATTTCGATCCCCATTTACAAGAGATACGTCTATAAAACACACAACCTTTCTGTTGTACTACTGTTTCAATCAGGGAAGCAAAAAGAATCTTTGACTTCCTCAATACTGCCCTTAAATCCAACTAGTTAGTTAAAGCCAATCTCTTTTTTATACGCGATAAAGATTGAGGCTGGATTCCTAAATAACTGGCAATATCCTTTTGAGAAAGTAGCTGTATAATTTGCGGTTGTTCACGCATCAGGTATCGATAGCGCTGCTCAGGGGTGAGAAACAACAAGAAATCAATGCGTTCCTTAGCATGTAAGAACATAGCATCCGACATCAATCGCCCAATTTTCTGCCAATGAAAAGACGATTCATATAATGCAAATAATTCTTTTTTCGGTAGTAAGGTAACACGTACTGCTGTCATCGCTTGAATTTCCATAGTAGAAACCTGCTCTTTCAACAAGCCTTCATAATTTGTAAACACATCGCCAGGGAGATAAAAGGAAAAGGAAATGTCTTGATTGGATTCATTGGAGTAATACATCCGCATAATTCCTTGGTCTACTCGTCCCACATAATTACAGACATCGCCAATCGCTAATAAAGTTTCTCCTTTGGCAAGTGTTCTGTATTCCACAACATCACTTAAGGCCTCTATCACTTCTTCAATCCAATTGTTATTTTTCATTTTTTTCGCTTTATACAGACTCCTCTAACAAAGATACGTTATTCTTCTTTACAGCTTCTTTTTTTCTATCGCGATGCAAGATATCTTTCTCCCTCTTCTCTCTTGTTTTCCACAAATAAGTAGTATTTTTGCTTGATAATCTTATCATAACACATGACATCGATTAATAACAAGACTTTACAAGATTTAGAATTTAACACCGTTTTATCCTTCGTTTCTAACCTATGCGTAACAGAAAGCGGGAAGGAATTGGCCATGGAGATTGTTCCTTACAAAACCAAAGAACAAACCCTACATGCCCTACAACAAACGTCAGAATATTTAGCGTCCTTCACAAATAACAACGTCATTCCCAATCACTACTTTGATGGCATTGACTATGAGCTCAAATTTTTGGGTATTGAAGACAGCTTCTTAGAACTGAATAGTTTCAAGAAAATATACAACCTTACAGAGACCACGAGTAATTTAATTGCTTATTTTAAAAAATTCAGTGATTATTACCCTCACCTCTCCACTGATACTGCTACCCTCACGTTAGAGAAAAGCATTTTAAAAGAAATTGAACATGTGGTCGATAAGTATGGGGAGATCAAGGACAATGCCTCGGTTGATTTACTTTCCATCCGCAAGAGCATCAACCTTGTTCGTGGTAAGATTAATCAAAGTTTTGGTTTTGCTTTGTCTCAATACAATAGCGCAGGTTATTTAGATGATATCCGAGAGACTATTGTGGATAACCGCCGTGTTTTAGCCGTTATAGCTATGCATCGTCGCAAGGTAAAGGGAAGCGTTTTAGGTCAATCTAAAACGGGAAGTATTGTGTATATTGAACCCGAAGCAACCTTAAACTTTTCAAGAGAATTAGGTAACTTAGAATACGAGGAACGCGAGGAAATCGTTCGTATTTTAAAGACCCTGACCAATACTATTCGTCCATTTCGAGACTTGTTGTTGGAGTACACCCAATACTTAACCTTACTGGACATTACCGCAGGAAAAGCAAAATACGCCTTAAAAATTAACGGTTTATTGCCTGAGATTCGAGAGGAAAAAACAGTGTATTTCCGAGAAGCCTACCACCCTATTTTATGGTTGAGCAACAAAGAAAAAAGAAAAGTAACGCATCCACAAACGATTCAATTGGATCAAGACAGTCGCATTATTGTGATTTCAGGACCCAATGCTGGTGGAAAGAGTATCACCCTAAAAACGGTTGGATTACTCCAACTGATGTTGCAATCGGGCTTGTTAATTCCGGTACACGAGCGTAGCCACACCTTTTTATTTGATCGCATCTTAACGGACATTGGCGACAACCAATCAATTGAAAACCATTTAAGTACATATAGCTATCGATTAAAAAATATGAATTATTTTCTCAAGAAATGTAATTCAAATACCTTATTTTTAATTGATGAATTTGGAACGGGTTCTGATCCTGAATTGGGGGGAGCCTTAGCTGAAGTTTTTTTAGAGGAATTCTACGACAGAGAGGCCTATGGTATTATTACGACTCACTATACGAACCTGAAGATTTTAGCTGATCAATTGCCGAGTGCAACCAATGCAAATATGCTTTTCGACGAAAAATCGCTAGAGCCCTTGTACAAACTAAATATTGGTCAGGCGGGTAGTTCCTTCACCTTTGAGGTAGCACAAAAAAACGGGATTCCTTTTAGCTTAATCAACCGCGCCAAGAAGAAAGTAGAAACGGAAAAAGTTCGCTTTGACAAAACCATTGCCAACTTACAGAAAGAAAGACACAAGCTGGAACGCACCTCTCAAAACCTGAAAGAAGAAGAAACAAAAGCAAGAGAAGAAAGCAAGAAGCTAGAAGGGATTAACGCCAAAGTACAAGACAAATTAGAGCGTTACCAAGAGCTATACGACTCCAACCAACGTTTGGTGTATTTGGGAAATAAATTAGATGATTTAGCCGAAAAATACTTCAACAACAAGAGCAAGAAAGCCTTGTTTAGCGAGATTCTGAAGGTCGTCGAAATTGAGAACTCCAAGCGCAAGAAAATCACGCTACAAGAGAAAAAGAAAAAAGAAGAAGCACAAAAAGTTCTCCTTCAAGAAGTAGAAAAAAAGGTAGAAGTCATCCGCAAGGAAAAGAAAGAGAAAAAAGAAATACAAAAACAGCAAGAAGAAAGCAACAAGACAAAATTCCCGCTCAAGGTGGGTGATCGCGTCAGAATGTTAGAAGGAAGAGCTGTTGGAACGATTGACAGTATAGAAAAGAAAACCGCCACGGTAAATTATGGTTTCTTTACGTCAAAGGTACATATTGATCAACTTGAAATGGTAGAACGCAAAAAATGATAGAACAACTTCCTAAAGACAAGAAAATCGTCCTTTTTGACGGCGTATGTAATCTTTGTGACAATGTAGTCAACAAGGTTATCGTCGCTGATCGACGAGATCAATTCCGCTTCACCTCGTTGAACTCGGAAATAGGGCAAAAAATTCTACAGCAAATTGGTGTGGATCGCACCCAAACGGACAGTATTATCCTGTATATTCCCGGCGAGGCGTATTACGTTAAATCCCAAGCAGCGCTGATGATTGCTAAATATTTAGGAGGCTGGTATTCTCTTTTGTCTATTTTTATGATTTTACCCACTAAACTAGCAGATTCGCTTTACGATTACATCGCAAAAAACCGCTATAAATGGTATGGTAAAAAGGACACCTGTATGATTCCCAGTCCATCTATTCGCAAAAAGTTCTTGTAAACAAACGAAGGATAGATTTTAAATATTAACACCAAAATTATTTCACTTAAACTAAGGCAATCCGTATATTTGCCTTCAATAAAATTATTTTCGAATGCATATTTCATACAATTGGTTAAAGCAATTCATTAAGTTAGACATCACGCCAGAACAGACATCAGAGATTTTGACGGATTTAGGTCTTGAAGTTGAGGGAGTTACTCAATATGAAAGCTTAAAAGGAGGTTTAAAAGGAGTTGTTGTTGGACATGTATTATCTTGCACTAAACACCCCAATGCAGATAAATTAAATGTTACAAAAGTTGATTTAGGAACGGGAGAACCAGTACAAATTGTTTGTGGTGCTCCAAACGTAGCAGCGGGACAAAAAGTGCCTGTTGCAACTATTGGCACTGAATTGTACGATGCCGAAGGAAATGCATTTCAAATTAAAAAAGGTAAAATCAGAGGAGAAGAAAGCTTCGGTATGATTTGTTCTGCTGTAGAATTAGGCATTGGAACAGACGGAAGTGGAATCCTAGTTTTAGACGAATCTATCGCTCCAGGTACACCTGCAGCAACTATTTTCAATATTACAACCGATCAAGTTTTTGAAATCGGCTTAACACCGAACCGTTCAGATGCAATGAGTCACTGGGGAGTTGCAAGAGATTTGCGTGCAGGTCTATTGCAAAATCCTACTATTGAGACTCCACACAAAGAGTTAATTACACCAGCCGTAAGTAAATTTAAAGTAGAACGCCGTACGCTGAAAATGGATGTTGTTGTAGAAGACTACAAGAAAGCACCACGTTATTGTGGCGTGACCATCTCGGGTATTGAAGTAAAACCTTCGCCAGAGTGGTTACAAAATCGCTTAAAATCAATCGGAATTACGCCTAAAAATAATATCGTCGATGTAACCAACTACGTATTACACGATTTAGGTCAACCGTTACACGCTTTTGATGCAGCTAAAATCAAAGGAAGCAAAGTAATTGTAAAAACCGTAGCGGAAGGAACAAAATTTGTTACTTTAGATGGAGTCGAGCGCAGCTTACACGCAGATGATTTAATGATCTGCGACGAAAACGGACCAATGTGTATCGCAGGGGTATTCGGTGGATTAAAATCTGCGGTTTCAGAAAATACTACAACTATTTTCTTAGAAAGTGCGTATTTCAACCCTGTTAGTGTTAGAAAAACAGCAAAAAGACACAGCTTAAATACCGACTCTTCTTTCCGTTTTGAACGAGGTATCGACCCTTCAATTACGGAATACGCATTAAAACATGCGGCTTTATTGATTCAAAGTGTTGCTGGTGGAGAAATCACCTCAGATATTGTTGATTTATATCCGAAAAAAGTAGAAGATCATTCAGTTTTCTTAAATTTCAATAACATCAACCGCATCTTAGGGGAAGATATTTCTAAAGAAACCATCAAAACCATCTTAGTATCGCTAGATATCAAAGTACACAGCATGTCTGATGTAGGACTAGGAATCACAGTTCCAGCTTACCGTGCGGATGTAACAAGAGAAATCGACGTAATCGAAGAGATTTTACGCGTGTACGGATACAACAATATCAGTTTCTCGTCTAAATTAAATGCGACGATTTCTAATAGTTCCCGAACAGAAGATCACCGCGTTCAAAATATTATCGCTAATCAGTTGGTCGCACAAGGGTTCCATGAAATCATGAATAACTCCTTGACTACTCCCACATATAGTGAATTATCTGAAAATATCAACAAGAGCTATCAAGTGGATATCGTCAACCCATTAAGTGCTGACTTATCTGCTATGAGACAATCGTTATTGTTCGGTGGATTAGAGTCTATTTCTTACAATATCAATAGAAAAAATAGCGATTTACGCCTATTTGAATTCGGAAAAACATACCACAAGATGTTGAATAACTTCGAAGAAAATAAACACTTCGCTTTATTCGTAACTGGCAATAGTACGCCCACTTCGTGGAATGCGGCACAAAAACCAAGTGACTTCTTTGAATTCAAAGGTTATATCATCAGCATCTTAAACCGTTTGGGGATTTCGAAGTTCACAACGCAACCAACACAAAATGACGTGTTTTCAGAGGGTATTACTTATTTTGTAGGTAAAGAAGCGATTGTTGATTTTGGCGTGCTTAAAAAGGCTGTAACCAAGCATTTTGACATCAAACAAGAAGTAAGCTATGCCGATTTCCGATGGGATGCGATTTTAAAACTAGTAAGCGGTAAAATCAAATTCACGGATTTGAATAAATTCCCAACAGTAAAACGAGATTACGCTTTGTTATTGGATGAAAAAGTAACCTTTGACGAAATCTTTAACTTGGTTAAACAAGTAGATAAAAGCATCATTAAAGACGTTACTTTATTCGACGTATACCAAGGAGATAAGATTGAAGATGGCAAAAAATCCTATGCTATTTCAATCCTGATGGAAGACAGTACAAAAACATTGACTGAAAGCCAAATTGAGAAGATTATGGGCAAAATCCAATACCAGTTAGAAAACAATATTGGCGCTCAATTGAGATAATAAAAAAAAAGCTGTCTTTCGACAGCTTTTTTTGTTGACGGTTGACTGTTTACAGTTGACGGTAAGAATTACTATTACTGAAATAAAAAAGTGAGTCATTAATTTTATAACTCACTTTTTTTATTGTATTCATTACACTGTAAACAGTTAACGCTGAACCGTAAACAAAAAACCACATCTACGATGTGGTTTTTTTTATTATCCTAAAACTTCTTTTACTTTTTTTCCGATTTCAGCAGGAGAATCAACCACGTGAATTCCACATTCACTCATGATTCTTTTCTTTGCAGCAGCTGTATCATCTGCTCCACCAACAATAGCACCTGCGTGTCCCATTGTTCTTCCTTTCGGTGCAGTTTCTCCAGCGATGAATCCGATAACTGGTTTTTTATTTCCATTTTCTTTAATCCATCTTGCAGCGTCAGCTTCTAACTGTCCTCCAATTTCACCAATCATGATGATTGCTTCTGTTTCTGGGTCAGCCATTAACAATTGTACTGCTTCTCTAGTTGTGGTTCCGATGATTGGATCTCCACCAATTCCAATTGCAGTTGTGATACCTAAACCTTCTTTCACTACTTGGTCAGCTGCTTCATAAGTTAACGTTCCTGATTTAGAAACGATTCCTACCGTTCCTTTTTTGAATACGAAACCTGGCATAATACCTACTTTAGCTTCTCCTGGAGTGATTACTCCTGGACAGTTTGGTCCTACTAATCTACAATCTCTTGTTTTAATGTAGTCATAAGCTTTAATCATATCAGCAACTGGAATACCTTCAGTAATACAAATAATTACTTTGATACCAGCGTCTGCAGCTTCCATAATAGCGTCTGCAGCAAATGCAGGCGGTACGAAGATGATGGATGTATCAGCACCCGCTTTTTCAACTGCTTCTGAAACCGTGTTGAATACTGGACGATCTAAATGACTAGTTCCCCCTTTTCCAGGCGTTACACCACCTACCACATTTGTACCATATTCAATCATCTGAGAAGCATGAAAAGTACCTTCGCTTCCAGTAAATCCTTGAACGATTATTTTTGAATCTTTATTTACTAAAACACTCATGATCTTGTTTTTATTTATTTTTAAAACTTACTACCTACAAAAATAAACAATTCTAATCAGCTTTAAAACTTTTTAGGTGTAATCTTCGTCAAATAAGCTTCACAATTAACGATTAATTATCTATTCTTTTACCCGACTAGACTAGCTATGCTGCAATTTTTTCAGTTCTTCTAACATAGCTGGTATTCTCTTTACATTAGCTAACTGTTTCATCTTATCACGTGCCTCTTCTGCTGGAGAGCCAAAATACACTTTTCCGCCCTCTAAACTTTTTGACACACCTGATTGAGCTAACACAACTGCCTTGGTTCCAATGGTAATTCCACTGGTTGTACCTACCTGCCCCCAAAGCGTTACTTCATCTTCAATCACTACACATCCTGCAATACCCGTTTGGGCAGCAATCAAACAACGCACGCCAATTACGGTATCATGTCCAATATGCACTTGATTGTCAATTTTAGCTCCTTCTTTGATGGTGGTATCTCCCGTTACTCCACGGTCAATTGTACAAGCCGCACCAATTCCTACGTTATCTTCGATTACCACTCTACCACAAGAAACTAAAGGATCAAATCCTTCAGGTCTCTTTTTATAATAGAAAGCATCGGCTCCTAAGACTGTCCCTGCGTGAATTACAACATTATTACCAATTATGGTTCCATCGTAGATAACTACATTGGGATGAATCAAACAATTCGTTCCAATCACCACATTGCTTCCTATGAAAGCTCCTGGTTGAATAATCGTTCCCGCTCCAATTTGCGCATCTTTAGCCTGTAATTGCGTTGCAGGTTTAAACGGATTAAAATACTTCGATAAGGTATTGAAATCCCTAAATGGATCATCTGATATCAATAACGCTTTTCCTTCTGGGCATTCCACATCCTTGTTAATCAAGATAATGGTAGCATTCGAATTTAAAGCTTTATCATAGTATTTGGGATGGTCCACAAATACAATTTCTCCTTCTTGTACGACGTGAATTTCATTCATACCATACACGGGAAAATCACCTGATCCCACAAATTTACAACCGATTATTTCGGCTATAGTTTGTAAATCTTGAACTTTTGAAAAACGCATTTTCTCTATTTAGACTATTCTTTGATACGCTCAATATAAGAACCTGTAGCCGTATCAATTTTGATTTTATCTCCTTCGTTGATAAATAAAGGTACGTTTACAGCAGCTCCTGTTTCAACCGTTGCTGGTTTCGTTGCATTGGTTGCTGTATTTCCTTTTACGCCTGGCTCAGTATAGGTTACTTCCAAAACTACAGAAGCAGGCATATCTACTGCCAAAGGCATATCTGTTTCTGTATTAATTTGAACCATTACCATCTCCCCTTCTTTCAACAAATCTGGAGCGTCTAAGATATCTTTTAACAACGTAATTTGCTCATAAGATTCTACGTTCATGAAGTGAAACTGATCTCCTTCTGGGTATAAGTATTGGAATTTATGTGTTTCAACGCGAACAGGATCAATTTTATGGCCTGCAGAAAACGTATTTTCTAATACTCTTCCCGTTGTTAAACTTTTCATTTTTGTTCTAACAAATGCAGGTCCTTTTCCTGGTTTAACGTGTAAGAATTCTGTAATCTTGTATATGTCATTGTTATGACGGATACACAAACCATTTCTAATATCTGAAGTTGTTGCCATTTTTTACGTCTTTATTTTATTATTAATACATTCCTGAATATCCACGCATAATTCCTCTTGAACTATTGCGAACAAACATTATAATTTCATCTCGTTCTGGAGTTGCTTCCATTTCAGTTTCTATAATCTCTAGTGCTTGACTAGTATTATAGTTCTTTTGAAATAAAATTCGATAGATTTCTTGAATTTCTCTTATTTTTTCTGGTTCATATCCTCTTCTACGCAAACCAACTGAGTTGATTCCTGCATAAGAGATAGGCTCTCTCGCCGCTTTAATATACGGAGGCACATCTTTACGTACAAGCGTACCACCTGTTACAAACGAATGAGATCCAATCGTACAGAATTGATGTACAGCTACTAGACCCGCTAATACCACATAGTCTCCTACGGTTACGTGTCCAGCTAACGTACTTGAGTTTGAGAAGATACAATTATCACCAATAATACAATCGTGTGCAATATGGCTATACGCTTGAATCAAGCAATTTTTTCCTACCACGGTTTTGTATCTATCTCTTGTTCCTCTATTAATGGTTACACATTCACGAATAGTTGTGTTATCACCAATTTCAACTGTAGTTACTTCTCCTTCGAATTTTAAATCTTGTGGTTCAGCAGAAATCACAGCTCCAGGAAAAATCTTACAATTTTTACCAATACGAGCTCCCTCCATAATCGTCACGTTAGATCCAATCCAACTACCTTCTCCAATTTCTACATTATTATGAATCGTAGTAAATGGTTCTATTACAACATTGCGTGCAATTTTCGCACCCGGATGCACATATGCTAAAGGCTGATTCATACTCTTTTGTTTAATTTTGTTTTTTTACTATTTGAGCCATTAGCTCTGCTTCTGTGGTAATTTTACCATTTGCATAAGCTGTTGCCTGCATATGACAGATACCTCTTCGGATTGGTGTTAAAAGTTCTAACTTGAACACCAAGGTATCTCCTGGAAGTACTTGATTTCTAAATCGAACATTGTCTATTTTCATAAACAACGTAATATAATTCTCTGGATCTGGAACAGAACTTAAGATTAAGATCCCTCCTGTTTGTGCCATCGCCTCTACGATAAGAACCCCTGGCATAACTGGAGCTCCAGGAAAGTGCCCCACAAAGAAAGGTTCATTCATGGTTACGTTTTTCAACCCAACCACATGTTTATCACTCATCTCCAATATTTTGTCCACCAACAAGAACGGAGGTCTGTGTGGAAGTAAAGACATGATTTTATTCACATCCATCAAAGGCTCCTGGTTTAAATCATACGATGGAACTTGATTGCGCTTTTCATTGCGAATAATCTTCGACATTTTCTTAGCGAAATTCGTATTAACGGAATGTCCTGGTTTATTTGCGATAACCTTTCCTCGAATACGAGTTCCAATCAAAGCTAAATCTCCAATCACATCCAATAATTTATGCCTTGCTGCTTCATTTGGGTAGTGAAGCGTTAAGTTATCTAAAACTCCATTAGATTTTACACTAATTTCATCTTTCCCGAAAGCCTTTTTCAAATGCCCCATCGTTTCGGCAGAAATTTCTTTATCTACATACACAATAGCATTATTTAAATCTCCACCTTTAATTAACCCATTGGCCAATAAAGCTTCTAATTCATGTAAAAAGCTGAAAGTACGCGCCTCAGAAATCTCCACTTTAAAATCATTCATATCTTTTAAAGTAGCATTTTGTGTACCTAAAACCTTTGTACCGAAATCTACCATCGTTGTTACTTGGTAACTGTCTGCTGGCATTACAATGATTTCACTACCTGTAGTTTCATCCACATACGAAATTACTTCTTTTACGATGTACTCCTCTCTTTCTGCGTCTTGTTCTACAACACCCGCTTTTTCAACGGCTTCCACAAAATACTTGGATGACCCATCCATAATTGGTGGTTCAGATGCGTTTAACTCTACGATTACGTTATCTAAATCGCAACCGATAAAAGCAGCTAACACATGCTCTGTAGTCTGAACACGTACTCCTTTTTTCTCTAAGTTTGTACCGCGTTGTGTATTAACAACATAATTTGCATCTGCCTCAATCACAGGATGCCCTTCTAAATCCACTCTGACAAAAGTAAACCCATTGTTAATTGGCGCAGGTTTTAATGTCATCACAACATTTTGCCCTGTGTGTAATCCAACTCCTTCTAGGGTAACTTCACTTTGGATGGTTTTTTGCTTAACCATAATAAAATCTTTTTGTATCTCGATAGGTTATACTATTTCTCGTTCTTTAGTCCTTCTAAATCATCTACAATCTTCGGTAGATTTCTAAAGTGGCTGTATGATTTCAGGAAATCCGTATGACCAATAGCTGGTGATCCCTGAACAGCAATATTCGACTCTAAATTCTTTGTTACTCCAGACTGTGCCTGAATCTTTACATTATCCCCTATAGTTAGGTGTCCTACGATTCCCACTTGTCCTCCAATCATGCAATTCTTGCCAATTTTCGTTGACCCTGCTACTCCTGTTTGAGAGGCAATTACGGTATTTTCACCAATTTCAACGTTATGAGCAATTTGAATTTGATTATCTAATTTCACGCCTTTGCGGATAATAGTAGACCCTAAAGTAGCGCGGTCAATGGTTGTTGCCGCTCCAATCTCTACATTATCTTCAATAATCACGTTTCCAATTTGTGGTACTTTACTGTATGTTCCATCGCCATTTGGTGCAAAACCAAATCCATCAGATCCAATAATGGTACCTGCATGAAGTGTACAACCTGCTCCAATGATTGATTCTGAATAAACACGCACACCTGCAAACAGGACGGTATTATCCCCAATCACCACATTATCTCCAATAAAGGTATTAGGATAAATCTTTACATTATTTCCTATTTTAGTGTTTTTACCCACATAGCAAAAACTACCTAAATATAAGTCTGTGCCATAAGTAGCTCCGTCCGAGATAACACTTGGTTGCTCGATTCCAGATTTCATTAATTTCACTTGATTATAATATTCCAAGAGTTTAGAAAATGCTTTGTAGGCATCCTCCACTTTAATTAATGTTGCTTCCACTTCATTCTCAGGTTCAAATGTCTTATTTACAATGACAACCGATGCTTTGGTGGTATAGATATAATGGACATACTTTGGATTAGCTAAAAACGAAATAGAGCCTTTTGCCCCTTCTTCAATCTTCGCTAATGTAGATACCTCTTCTTGAGGATTCCCAACTATTTCCCCCTCTAATACTGACGCTATTTGTTCTGCTGTTATTTTCATCACCGCAAAAATATAAAATATAATTGAAAATTAACTTTCAAAAACGCTTTTTGGATAACAAACGAAGTGCTTTGTCACTGGTTTTGTTAATGCTTTGAGATTTAATTGATCCGAAACGGCTAACACATCCGCCACTTGTCCATCTTTTCTCACAATCATAATTGGCTCCTTATCTTTGCTATAGGCCTGATTTCTAACCTTTCCTTTAAACACAAAATAGCTTGCCCATTCCGCCGAAATATTATTTTTCGCCTGAACGTCCGCTAAACATTTTTTCCACTTTTCTTTAACTAATTTCTTGTTTTCTATCATTTCGATGCGCAACAATTTTCGATTGACAATCATCTGGCTCAATTGAGACAAAACGAAGTCATCGTGAAACTGCCACGACTTCAATGCACTTACAATATCTGAATCATCTAAGAGGGCAAATTGCTCCAAGGCAATTTGTTCGAAATCTTCAAATTCCCCTTGGTGCTCTAAAAAAAATAACAAAGCAGAACTTCCCCATAATGATACCCCTTTATGCACCAATTCCTTGGCTCTCTTTAGGATACGTACCAAAATCAATTCTGCACACACACTGGTTTTATGGAGATAAGCTTGCCAATACATCAAGCGACGTCCTACTAAAAACATCTCTACTGAATACACTCCTTTTTCCTCCACAACCAATTGATCATCTACTACATTAAGCATCTGAATCAAACGTGCTGAATTAATATCTCCCTCTGCTACACCGCTGTAAAAACTATCTCTTTTCAGATAATCCATACGATCCATATCCAACTGACCCGAAATCAATTGCAACATAAATTGACGGTGATATTCTCCTTTAAAAATTTGAATGGCTAAGTCAAGCTTTCCGTGGAATTCTTTATTCAACTGATGCATAAAGTAAAGCGAAATTGCTTCGTGATGCACCCCTTCAACAATACTTTCTTCCATGGCGTGTGAAAAGGGACCATGTCCAATGTCGTGCAATAGAATGGCGACATACAATGCCGTTTCCTCTTCCTCTGAAATGGCTATATTTTTAAAACGAAGTACTTGCACAGCTTTCTGCATCAAGTGCATGCAGCCTAAAGCGTGATGAAAACGAGTATGATGTGCCCCTGGATACACCAGATACGACACGCCCATTTGAGAAATCCTCCTTAATCTTTGAAAATAAGGATGCTCAATCAAATCATAAACGAATGAATTGGGAATAGAGATAAATCCATAGATTGGATCGTTCAGTATTTTTAATTTATTGCTTGTAATCAACGATGAACAATTATTTTTTAATACATAAAAACAAAGATAACAATATAATAAAAAGCTGCATCTCTTTTTTAAAAAAAGATGCAGCTTTTATATGAGTGGTTTTAAAAAAACGCGATTATTCTTCTAAATCGATTTGAAAACTTCCTAAAAACGCAATAGTCTTCTCGATATCATAATGCAAGATGCGGTCTTCTGAAACAAAAGGTACCTCTTCGCGATACGACTTGACGAACGATTCGATAAATTCACTTGATTTCGCTGGGCGTCTAAATTCTAACGCCTGTGCCGCATTAAACAACTCAATTGCTAAGATACGCTCTAAGTTATCAATAATACGCAACGTCTTTGTTGCTCCATTTGCTCCCATACTCACGTGATCCTCTTGTCCGTTACTCGACACAATACTATCTGTACTCGTTGGATTCGCCAAGTGTTTGTTTTGACTTACGATACTCGCTGCGGTATATTGAGGGATCATAAAACCAGAATTTAACCCTGGATTAGAAACCAAGAACGCTGGCAACCCTCTCAAGCCAGAAATTAATTGATATGTACGTCTTTCAGAGATATTCCCTAATTCAGCCAAGGCAATACCCAAGAAATCAAAAGCCAAAGCTAATGGTTGTCCGTGGAAGTTTCCACCAGACACGACTAAATCATCCTTATAAAATACGTTTGGATTATCTGTTACAGAGTTAATCTCCGTTTTAAATACTTTTGCCACATAATCAATTGCATCCTTAGATGCTCCATGTACTTGTGGAATACAGCGAAAAGAATACGGATCTTGCACATGTTCTTTGTCACGTGAAATCAATTCTGATCCTTCTAGAACTTCATTGAAGAAAGAAGCCGTTTCAATTTGCCCGCGGTGCGGTCTTACGTGGTGAATCAACTCATTAAAAGGCTCAATTCTACCATCGAATCCCTCTAGAGAAACTGCAGCAATCAAATCAGCCAAGTAAGACATCTTCTTGGATTTAATCATGACATAGCATCCATAAGCACTCATGAATTGCGTTCCATTCAGCAAAGCCAATCCTTCTTTCGATTTCAGCTGAATAGGCGCCCATCCCATTTTCTCCAATACCTTACTCGCAGGTTGTCTAAATCCTTCATACACTACTTCTCCCTCACCAATCAACGGCAAAGTCAAGTGAGCCAAAGGCGCTAAATCTCCAGATGCCCCTAAGGAACCTTGGGTATACACCACAGGTAAAATATCGTGATTAAAGAAATCAACCAAACGCTCTACCGTTTCTAGTTGAACACCAGAATTTCCATAGCTCAATGATTTTACCTTCAACAACAACATGATTTTCACAATCTCATTCGGCACAATTTCACCCGCACCACAAGCATGAGATTTCATTAAATTTTCTTGTAACTTGGTTAAATCACTATCGTTAATCTTCACATTACACAACGACCCAAATCCAGTGTTAATCCCGTAGATTGGATCTTTTTGTGTTTCCATTTTATTGTCCAGATACGCACGACAATTTACAATATTTGCACGTGCTTCTTCCGAGATGTCCAACTTTTGATTTTGGGTAATAATCTCATTTAATTTTTCAATTGTAAATACATCTGAACTGATATAATGTACTGTTTCCATAATTTATTGGCTCTATACTTTTTTATTATCTTGTAAATATCAAATTATTCGCTGTTGATGCTGCTTCAGACCAAGCATATCCTTCTAGATTAAACTGCTTTAACCCCTGAATATCCTGGATATCATTATCGATAATATAGCGCACCATCATTCCTCTTGCTTTTTTCGCATAAAAACTAATCGTTTTTAGCTTACCATCTCTCAATTCTTTAAATTCAGGTACCACAAGCGTGGCTTTCAATTTCTTTTGATCGATCGCACTGAAGTATTCATTACTTGCCAGATTAACTAAGAGCTCTCCCTCTTTCATCTCCTTATTTAAGTAATCAACGATTACAGGCTTCCAAAAAGCAGGAAGATTTGTTTGATCACCAATAGGCATCTTAGTTCCCATTTCTAATCGATAAGGCTCAATCTCATCCAATGGACGAAGAATTCCGTACAATCCTGACAAGATGCGCAAGGTATCTTGCAAGCGCTCCACTTTAGGTGCTGTTAAGGTATACGCATCTAATCCTACATACACATCCCCACTAAATGCATACACTGCTTGCCTAAAATCCGCTTCATTCTTTTTACTTTTCTTATAGACACGTTCCTGATTACGCTGCCAATTTAATTCCGCTAGATTTGAAGAAATCTTCATCAATTCCATCAACTCAGCCGTTGTTTTTTCTTTCAACACCGCATGGATTCTTTTACTTTCTTTTATAAACAAAGGCTCGGTAGTAGCCGTAACAGGTACTTTAGTAGTATAATCCAAGCTCTTAGCAGGGGACACAACGATCTTCATCTTATTTTTTCTTCAAATATAACTATTCTCCCTTAATCTTCTTCTAAACCAACAATCTTTCGTCCGATAGACTTCAACAATTTAACCCCATCTCGTCGATCCTTTTTGACCTCTTTCGCATTTAACTCTCCCTTATCATCCAAGTAAAATTGATAACTAAAGGCAAACTGCACTTCACCTCCCTCCTCTTTTAATACTCCGAAGCGCAAATCGTTAAAGTAAATTTCATTATTCACTTCTGAAAACGTATAATATCCTTCTGATAGACGAACGAGACGATGAATCAAATTGTGTTTTTCCAAGCCGCGTATTAGCCCTTTATTCTTAGGGTATGATTTAAAAACAATAGGCGCCGAGCTAAAAAACGAATGTTCACCAATTAAGAAAGCCTCTTCCGTTTCCACAATAGCTGTCCACAAGATGGTATTCATCACCGTTGGTTTCACCGACATAGCCTTATACGTAACCTGTTGCTGATCTAAAGCATCTGTAAAGCTATAAAAGGCAATAGCTTTCAACAAAAGCGTAAGTCCTAAATAAGCACTACTGACATAGAGTCCTAAACGATTCAGGCGCAATCGGCGTTTCATATCTGTTTTTTCGCGCATCGAGCGAATGAGAAAAAAAAGAAAAGGCAAGGTATAAAGAGGATCTATCACAAAGATAGATTTAAAAGCAAAGGAGTAGTCTAAGGGCCACAAAACACGGGTTCCCCAAGTCGTAAAGACATCAAGTGCCGCATGGGTAAAGAATCCCCAGAAAAAGAGCCAAACCCCTTCCTCATAGGTCACTCCTCTTTTCTTTTCCATCCAATAGAGAAAAAAGCCGAAGAGGAAAGCTCCAAAAATAGCGAATAATATAGAATGAGTAATGCCTCGATGGAATTCTAAGGCGCGTATTGGATCAGTAAAAAAAATAGCCAGCACATCTAAATCAGGAATAGTCCCTGCTATTGCACCATATAAAACTGCTTTGTTTTTTAGCTTTTCTCCCAATAGCGCATTTCCTACAGCACCTCCTAAAACAATTTGAGTTAACGAATCCATTTTTTTAAAATATAAAAAACGAATATAAAAAAAAACTGCACAAAGGCAGTTTTTTATTCATTTACTTTTTAAAAAAATTGATTACAATTCTTTAAAAATTGTATGCATTAATCGTTTTTTGTCGTTGATACTTTCTTCCAAAGAAATCATTGACTCTGTTCTGTACACTCCGTCGATATCGTCAATCATATAGATAACTTCTTTCGCGTGGCGTGTATTTTTTGCTCTAATTTTGCAGAATACGTTGAATTTTCCAGTAGTTACGTGAGCAACTGTCACATATGGAATTTCATTAATACGCTCTAAAACAAATTTAGTTTGTGAAGTATTATGTAAAAATATACCGATATAAGCAATAAATGCATATCCTAATTTTTCATAATCAAGGGTTAATGAAGACCCCTGGATAATTCCAGCATCTTCCATTTTTTTCACACGTACGTGAACCGTACCTGCTGAAATTAATAATTTCTTAGCGATATCTGTAAAAGGCACTCTCGTATTATCGATCAGCATATCTAAGATCTGGTGATCGATTTCATCTAAACGAAACTTACTCATAAATCAATTATTTATGTTAATTCTAAATCTATATTTCAGTACAATAATAATAAAAAAAAATCTTATTTATTCAAAAAATAGCAATTTTACCTATTTTTTTAATAAATAATTAACCTCTTCGACTGATAACGCTACAACATCCTCAAAATTCTGATCTAAAATCTGGTTTGGTTCGTCAATGAAAGATTTTAATATACACTCCTTTTCTATTAATGTATGCACAAATTTACTCCCTTTTTTATCAATATCCACAATAATGGGACAAAATTTAACACTTCCCTCCATTAATATCTCTTTATATTGAATTTTCACTATAAATTTTCTTTCAGATGAAGGAATTCGGACACTTCTCAATTCGACATCGCAAAAGTTCTTAACGTTCGCAGGAAGTGAAAAATAGGTTGCGAGATCTTGATCACAATTTGTTAAATTATCATCCACTTGCTCCTCCTTAGCAGCTAGTGTCGCTAAAGCGCGTCCTAAACTTACAACAACTAAGGTACGGGTATTTTCTCTTTGATAATCACCATGAAGATGTCCCGCCTCTATTAATATAGTAGGAATCCCCCTTGCTTGAGTATAATCTCCAATACAATTGAGGTTGAACGCATCATCGAATCGACCAACGTGTCCGGGAGCGATTTCTTGCACTGCTTTATTCATCGCTACAATTAATCGAATTGCCTTTTTTCGCGTCTCATTCAACGCTCTTTGTTCGTTAAAAGCCGGAGCTAAAAATGAAATCGCCGCTGATTTTCCCGTCTCACCAACCCCAAAAATACTGCGTTGATCGTGCAAGTTAAATGCATAATCAGGTTGTATTTCCTCTAACAACTGACGTAAAATTTTACTTTCAGGCTGACTCAAATCCACAGAATCGCGATTTAAATCTACCTGATTTGCATTGACACGTGTATAATAAAACGCGCCATCTGGATTTAAAATAGGAACAATTGTCAAGGTAAATTTCTCCTTCCACAAAGCGACCTGTTCATCGTCTGCTTCGTTTAAATAACGAAGTAAATCTAACACTGCTTTTGTTGTGGTCGATTCATTTCCATGCATCTGAGACCACATTAAAACTTTCGTTTTTCCTTGTCCAAATTGCACGGTATAAATGGGGCGATTTTCCACTGATTTTCCAATCACCCTAACCTTAAAGTAATGGTTTAAGTCTTGTAGAAAATCGATTACTTTTTCGTTGGTTATATAGCGTCCAGTGATAGTTGGTACTTTGTAGGTATTCGCTCGCTTTAATTCGTTCATCATTTTGCTTCTGTTTACAATATTACAAATGTAAACATTTCATCTTTTACATTTGTAAACATAATTTTATGTTTCTTATTTTACATTTGTCAACAACTCATCCTGCTCTCCTTTCAATCAATACGCTAAGATTTTACAAAATTATTAAATACAAAGTTATTATTTAAAAATCAATGTATTATAGTCATTCATCTAAACCTTATATTCAATACATTTACATTCGATTCCACTTGTATACATTTGTTAATTCATTATTTTTATTACATTTGTAAACTATTAGTCAGAAAAATATACATTTGTATTCATGGAAAATTTTGTAAACAGATTAGAATTTTTGCTTGAACATTTTGAACTATCTGCCTCTGCTTTTGCGGATAAAATTGGCGTTCAGCGCTCGAGTTTATCTCATATTCTATCCGGAAGAAACAAAGCGAGTTTGGATTTTATTTTAAAGATAAACGATACTTTTCCCGAGCTTAATCTCGAGTGGTTAATTAAGGGAATTGGCTCCTTTTCTGGTGAAAAAAAACAAGGAGATTACACGCCTCCATCGACGGATTTATTTTCACCTGAACGTCAAATTGAAACACCAAATTCTCCTACTTCTCCTTCCGTTGAAGCAATCAAAAAAGAGGTTGAATTACCTAAACCGATGCCCGATTTTTTCACATCCTCAGACATCGAACAGATTGTTGTTTTTTATAAAGACGGAACTTTCACAACATACAAACCTAGATAAAAAAATAAGTAACTTTAATTTTAACACAAGCTAAAAATAATTTTAGCTATATCGAATTATTATATTTTAGATTCACCTAAACTAAATCATATCTATATTTAGTTTTTTATTTTTAGTCTTATCTTTATTCTTTATTCTTTATTTTTTATTTTAAAACATTATTTAACTTTACTTCTCTTTCTATTAAACGCCATTCATTCTTTTTTTTATTTTCCCTTTTCTTGTTTCGATTTATTTTTCTCTCCCGTACTTTCGGCATACCTTTCGTTTGCTTGCGTACTTTTTATAGTCATTCCTTTCTCTTTCTCCTTCCATACCGACTACTTCTACGAAAAAAGAATCTATAATATTTTTATTTACCATTTTTTTTTTGTCAATTAGCGTATGACAGAAGGGCAATGTTTAGCAACTAGGTATGCTTTTTGCCTTCATACAGGTATCAAACAAATAATCACCTAAATTCAGTTAATATGGACGAAAATTTTTCACAAGAAATAAAAGATGTTATTTCCTTTAGTAAGGACGAGGCATTACGTCTAGGTCATGACTTTATAGGAACTGAACACTTTTTATTAGCCTTATTGAGAATTGAGCAAGGTGAAGCATCAACAATTCTCCAAAACTTAGAAGTAGACATTGATTTTTTACGACATAAAGTTGAGAATTTAACACCTTACTCTTCTACAAAGACAGCGGTAAACGAGAAGGGATCTCTTTATCTCACTAAACAGGCAGAGAGGGCCTTGCGTCTCACTTACTTAGAAGTTAAAGTATTCAAGAACGTAGAAGTTACTTCTGCGCATTTACTTTTGTGTATATTAAAGAACAACGAAGATCCGATTACGCAGATACTCAACAAAATGAATGTGGACTACGAGAACATCAAGAAATATTATGTTGAATTTCTTTCTGAAGAGAAACCGAAAGCGGACGAAGAAGATATCTTCCACAGTCCAAAAGCGGAAACCTTTGAAGAATCCGGACAAAATGACAGTTCTGGCGGTAAAAAATCTGACACGCAATCTACTGCGCCTAATAAAAAAAGTAAAACACCTGTTTTAGATAATTTTGGGCGAGATTTAACAGAGATGGCGATTGACGGTAAGTTAGATCCAGTAGTTGGACGAGAGAAAGAAATTGAGCGTGTTTCTCAGATTTTGAGTCGAAGAAAGAAGAACAACCCCTTGTTAATTGGTGAACCTGGAGTAGGAAAATCAGCTATAGCAGAGGGATTGGCTTTAAAAATTGTTCAGAAAAAAGTATCGCGTGTTTTATTCAACAAGCGCGTAGTTACATTAGATTTGGCCAGTTTAGTTGCAGGAACAAAATACAGGGGACAGTTTGAAGAGCGCATGAAAGCGGTGATGAATGAATTAGAAAAGAACACCGACATCATTTTATTCATCGACGAGATTCACACTATTGTAGGTGCAGGTGGAGCTACAGGTTCTCTTGATGCTTCCAATATGTTTAAACCCGCTCTTGCAAGAGGGGAAATTCAATGTATTGGTGCCACTACCCTAGATGAGTTTAGACAGCACATTGAAAAAGACGGAGCTTTAGAACGACGTTTCCAAAAAGTATTAGTAGAACCTACTTCTGTAGAGGAAACGATTATTATTTTACACAACATCAAAGACAAATACGAGAGTCACCACAACGTGAGTTATACAGACGAGGCGATTGAAGCTTGTGTCAAATTAACAAACCGCTATATGACGGATCGTTTCTTGCCAGACAAAGCGATTGATGCTTTGGATGAAGTAGGATCTCGTGTTCATATTACGAATATCAATGTGCCTCAAAACATACTGCATTTAGAACAGGAGTTAGAAGAAGTTCGCGAGAACAAAAACGCGATGGTTCAAAAGCAAAAGTATGAGGAAGCAGCGAATCTACGAGACAAAGAGAAAAACATTGAAAAGGAATTAGAGATTGCTCAAGAAGCTTGGGAAAAAGAAGTGAAAGACAATCGCATTATGATTTCCGAGGATGATGTTGCCGATGTCGTGTCTATGATGACGGGTATTCCAGTGAACCGAATTGCAGAAAAAGAGATTACCAAGTTGGCTAACCTTCCTTCTATTATCAAAGGAAAGGTAATCGGACAAGACGAAGCAGTAGGTAAAATTGCCAAAGCGATTCAACGTAATCGCGCGGGATTAAAAGACCCGAACAAACCTATTGGATCTTTTATATTCTTAGGGCAAACAGGAGTGGGTAAAACCCAACTAGCTAAAGTAATTGCCAAAGAGCTCTTTGATTCTGAAGATGCGTTAATTCGCATTGACATGAGTGAATACATGGAAAAATTTGCCCTATCTCGTTTGATTGGAGCGCCTCCAGGGTATGTTGGTTATGAAGAAGGAGGACAATTGACGGAGAAAATACGCAGAAAACCTTATAGTGTTATTCTATTTGACGAAATTGAAAAAGCACATCCAGATATCTTCAATATGTTATTACAAGTATTGGATGATGGACACTTAACGGACAGCTTAGGCCGCAAAGTCGATTTTAGAAATACAATTATCGTCATGACGTCTAATATTGGGGTTCGCCAGTTAAAAGATTTTGGTCAAGGGGTTGGTTTTGGTACGCAATCGCGTAAAGAACAAACCGATCAGCACAGCAAATCTGTGATTGAAAGCGCATTGAAAAAAGCGTTTGCACCGGAATTCTTAAATAGAATTGACGATATTGTCGTATTTAATTCGTTAGAGAAGGAGCATATTCACTCGATTATCGATATTGAATTGGCTAAATTGTTCCAGCGCATTGACGATTTAGGATACAAACTAAATCTCACAGACAAAGCGAAGAACTTTATTGCAGACAAAGGTTTTGACAAACAATATGGAGCTCGACCGTTGAAGCGAGCCATTCAGAAGTATATTGAAGATCCAATTGCCGAAGAAATTGTAAATGCCAAATTAGTTGTAGGTGATACGATTACGCTTGACGCACCTAAAGATGAAAAAGAAGACGTTTTACAGATTAAAATAAAAACAAAAAAACCTGCTAATTAGCAGGTTTTTCTTTTTTATCGTTTCGTGTTTTTAGACGAAAGAAAGCTGGCATGTTATTTAAACGTTATTTTTTATTTTTTTATCTTTATTACGTCATAGCAATTGCTTTAAGTAGTACTTTCGCGGTTGAATAATTAAATAGAATGGTAGATAAACTCATTGTTGGTAGTGAAGAATGGTGTTCTTTCTCTACATTAAATATCCCAGCGATTAAAGCCCGTGTAGACTCAGGAGCAAAGACTTCTGCCTTACATGCGGTAAATATCCATGCTTTTGAAAAAGAAGGAGAAAAATGGGTCAAGTTTGATGTAAATCCCTTACAGAATAATGGCAAGACAATTATACATTGTGAAGCTAAGGTAGTGGATAAAAGAATTGTCAAGAGCTCTAGTGGGACTAGAGAATCTCGCTATGTTATCCGAACGATTCTCAGTTTTGGTGAAACAGCGTGGGATATCGAGTTAACCCTGACCAATAGAGACTCTATGGGGTATCGCATGCTCTTGGGAAGAGAAGCGATGGGTGGACGTATATTAGTTGATCCAGAGAAACACTTTTTATTGGGTCAACCCACAGTTGAAAAGTTAGACGAATACTACAACAAGCCCAAAGAAGCGAAAAATGGGCTAAGAATTGGGTTATTAGCGAGCAATCCTGAACTTTACAGCAATAAACGCATCATTGAGGCAGGTGAATTAAGAGGACATGAAATGCACTTCTTAAATCTAAAGTATTGCTATATGAAGTTAGACGCCAATCAACCCGAAATTCACTATAGAGGGGGTCGTGTATTGAATGATTTTGACGCTGTTATTCCGCGTATTCGCCCTAGTATGACCTATTATGGTTGTGCTTTAACGCGTCATTTTGAATCTTTAAAAGTGTACAGCTTAAATAGTGCTGCCGCTATTGCACAATCACGAGATAAATTATTTTCGTTGCAATTACTACTCAATCATGGCATTGATATACCTACTACGGGATTTGCCAATTCTCCTTTGGATACGAATGATTTAATTAAAATGGTTGGTGGAAGTCCGTTGATTGTTAAGCTATTAGAAGGTACCCAAGGAAAAGGCGTCGTTTTAGCAGAGACGAAGAAAGCTGCAGAAAGTGTAATTAACGCATTCAAGAGCCTTAATGCCAATATCTTAGTTCAAGAATTCATCAAAGAAGCCAATGGAAAAGACATTCGTTGTTTTGTGGTGGATGGCAAGGTCGTTGCAGCGATTCAACGAGAAGCAGTTCCAGGCGAATTTAGAGCCAATATCCACTTAGGAGGTACTGCTTCAATTATTAAAGTGACTCCAGAGGAAAAGCGCATTGCAATTCGCGCTGCGAAGGCTATGAATTTAAAAGTGGCAGGAGTGGATATCATTCGCTCTGCCAAAGGTCCTTTACTACTAGAAGTAAACTCTTCTCCTGGATTAGAGGGCATCGAAGGAGCAACAAATAAAGATATTGCTATGGAGATGATTAAAGCAATTGAAAAACAAGTAAAATGGTAAGGAAATAGCGATAAGGCTATTTCCAACCTTTTCGATAAACGCATTTTGTATTTATGAACCCATCAACAAGTGGCTGGATAAAAAAATACTTCGCCGAGCAAGATAAATATGCTATTTTTAAGGCTACTAATACGACGGAATTAGCCCATGAGATTAGAGCGACTGGTTTTAGTTTTGGTCAAATCAATCCCAGCGGATTTCCAGCGATTTACACAACTTTTGATTATACCCAAGAAGAGTTTGCTAAGATTTGTTTCTTACAGCTGTTAGAGAAAATCTATTTCTTCCAATATCCTACACATACTACGGATGAGTTTATCAGTCGTTTGCTTGATTTTTATCAGCTATTTGTTCCACATAAAACTAATTTTTTCTCCAGTTTATTTGAAGATAAAAATACCTATGCGCGTTTAGAGCATCTCTTCGCTATCAAGTGGAAAGAGCATTTCTTTTCGCAGTCCAAAAGCAATACCATTGTATTGAATTTACTGGTTTTGTCTATCTATCTGTTGACCTTTGAAACCTATTTGACAGAAAAGATTCATCCCAATCTCTACCATGTATATTTAGAGGATTTAATTCAGTCTATCTTAAATCACACCCAAGGGCATAAAAATACGGAAGTTCACTTCCTAGATAACCCTAACGATTTTTCGATTGACGAAATTATGGAAGTACAATCTTCCTATTTGGAATCAAGTTTACTGCTGGATATTGTTATGTGTAGTTCTTGGAACAATGAGCTAAAAACTCTTGATTTGCCAGATTTTACTGATGAGCCCTTTACTAGATTAGCTTTTACACCAGAACAAATTAACGATAGTCGCAGCTGTTTTATGTTATTTTTACAGCAAAACAACTACCATTACTTCTACTTAAAATCATCGAACTTATTCAATAATATGATTAATAATTCGACAAATTATGTCGAGTTTTTAGTAGGGCGAAATAAAGGACGTATTATAAAAGAAATTCAAAAGAACAAACAATTAATGCAATTGTTGATGGATTCGACGCATCGAAATTTAGATATACAAGAAAAGAAATTGATTAAGAAACAAACCTTAGAGGTTATTAAAACAATTCCTTCTCTTGCAATATTTTTATTACCTGGCGGTACAATTTTACTTCCTATTATATTAAAATTTATCCCTTCACTTCTTCCCTCTTCCTTTAATGAGAATTTGGATTCAGAGGATTAAATTTTTTTAAAACGAAGTTGGTATACTTCATCTAAATCCTGGTTACTTGTTACATTTACTTCAAGATCTGTAACATAACCCGAGTTTAAACCATATACCCAACCGTGAATACTCAAGTCTTGATTTCTAGCCCAAGCTCCTTGTACAATTGAGGTTTTAGCTAAATCATATACTTGTTCTTGTACATTTAATTCCACGAATCGATTAAATCGTTCGGTGGTATCGTCAATACCGTCTAATTCAACGTTGTGCAAGCGATATACAGTTTTGATGTGTCTGATCCAATTGTCGATTAACCCATATGATTCGTTCTTCATGGCTGCTTCCACTCCTCCACATCCGTAATGTCCACATACAATAATGTTGGTTACTTTTAGAATATTCACCGCATAATCGAGTACGCTGAGCATATTCATGTCAGAGTGAATTACCATATTGGCGATATTTCGATGTACAAATACATCACCTGGTTCAGCTCCAATAATTTCGTTAGCTGGCACTCGACTATCTGAACATCCAATCCATAAAACAGGCGGTGTTTGTCTGTGACAAAGGCGTTTAAAATATTCTGGATTGATTGCTAGTTTTTCTTCTACCCAAGCTTTGTTATTCTCCAGTATTTTTTTGTAAAATTCGTTGTGTTTCAAAACCTCTTCTTTTATTCAACAAACATTTCCTTCACGAAATCTACTTCTCCTGTTTCCACTTTATAGAAAGCGCCTACAATACCAATTTCTCCTTTTTCGTACATTTCACAAAGTACGCTACTCTTGGTTAGGATATGATTGATGGTGTATTCTACATTGTAAAAAGCAACCATATCCACTCCTTCTTTCGATTTAATATCTAAGTCGGGATAATATCTTTTTACGTGATCTACTGCAGGTTCTACTTTTGCTAACAAATTGCTCAAATGTCCTAATTTGACCTCTTTACAAGCACCCGTAATTGCACCACAGTGGGAATGTCCAAGTACCACAATTAATTTAGAACCTGCTAATTTACAGGCAAATTCCATGGATCCAATGATATCTTCGTTCAATACATTTCCGGCAATACGCGTGCTGAACACATCCCCCAATCCTTGGTCAAAGATTAGTTCAGCAGAAGTACGGCTATCAATACAGCTCAATACAATAGCAAAAGGGAATTGGCTTTCTTTGGTTTCATTTACTTGTTCTAGTAAATTCGCATGGGCTTTTAAGTTTTCAACAAATCGTTTGTTTCCTTCTTTTAAAAAAGACAGCGCCATTTGCGGAGTCATGGACTTTTGATCGTCTATATTATGTAGTCTCATTTTTACGCGATTAATACGATAATAATTCGAAACAAATGTAACCAAAAATGGCTTTTAAAATGTAAATAAAGCAATAAACCTCTATATTTTTATCAATTTAAAAAAAACCTAACATTTTTTAAGGATTTTATAGTCCTAACTGTTTCATATCTAATTCATATCAAGGGGTATTTGTCTGGGATTAATAAAAATCATATAATCGTTAAGAGGAATATAAAAAAGGATAAAATTTGTCTAGATTAAAAAATAGTTAATACATTTGCAGTGAATTTCACGGGAGGAAAAATTTGTACTGATTGCAACCTCGGTAAAAAATGCTAAAGCAGAATATATTGTATCTTCACTTTAGCCATTTCCTCTTTTTTTAAAACATTAAAAAAACAAATAATATGGCGTATTACTTCACATCCGAATCTGTAAGTGAAGGACATCCTGATAAAATTGCAGATCAAATTTCAGATGCTTTAATTGACAATTTCTTAGCTTTTGATTTAGAATCGAAAGTAGCTTGTGAGACCTTAGTTACTACAGGACAGGTAATCCTTGCTGGAGAAGTAAAATCAAAAACCTATTTAGATGTACAGCAAATTGCTCGTGATGTAATCAACAAGATTGGTTACACGAAGAGTGAGTATATGTTTGATGGTAATTCATGTGGTATTTTATCTGCGATTCATGAGCAATCTGCGGAAATCAGCCAAGGAGTTGAGCGCGCGAGTAAAGAAGATCAAGGAGCGGGAGATCAAGGAATGATGTTTGGTTATGCCTCGACGGAGACGGAGGATTATATGCCTTTGGCTTTAGATTTATCGCATAAATTACTACAAGAATTAGCGGTAATCCGCAGAGAAAATAGCGAAGTAACGTATCTACGTCCAGATGCAAAAAGTCAGGTGACATTAGAATACAATGACGATAATAAGCCAGTTCGTATTGTAACGATTGTATTATCTACCCAACACGATGATTTCATTCAAGCGGCAAATGATACAGCAGAAGCAAAAGCAGCGGCAGAACAAGCGATGCAAGCGCAAATTAAAAAGGATATTATTGAGATTTTAATTCCACGAGTATTAGCAAAATACCCACAATATCAGTACTTATTTGCATCAAAGGAAGAGATTGAATTCTTAATCAATCCGACAGGTGTATTCATCATTGGAGGGCCTCACGGAGATACGGGATTAACAGGAAGAAAAATTATTGTTGATACCTATGGAGGAAAAGGAGCACATGGTGGAGGGGCTTTTTCTGGAAAAGACCCAAGTAAAGTAGACCGCAGTGCAGCTTATGCTACGCGTCACATAGCAAAAAACTTAGTTGCTGCTGGTGTTGCAGAAGAAGTATTAGTACAAGTTTCTTATGCCATTGGTATTGCAAAACCAACAGGTATTTATGTAAACACCTATGGAACATCTAAAGTAAATCTTACAGATGGAGAAATTGCTAAAAAAGTCAGTGAACTATTTGATTTACGTCCTTATTTTATTGAAACAAGTTTAAAATTACGTAATCCAATCTACAGTGAAACTGCTGCTTACGGGCATATGGGACGCAAACCACAACTAGTTACTAAAACGTTTACAAGACCTGGTGGAGAGACCAAACAAGTAGAAGTAGAATTATTTACTTGGGAGAAATTAGATCGTGTAGAAGACATCAAAAAGGCCTTCCATTTGTAAGCCTTTTCAATAAATAGTCATAAAAAAAGCCAATCACTGCAGTGATTGGCTTTTTTTATAACTACCTTATTCCATATTAGACACCAAAGCGTCGTTTCTACACCCCGAGAGATCCATACTAATCCTCTCTTATCTTCTTCACTCCTTTATTTACAATCAAAGGCGGATTGCGATAGAGTGGAATATCATCGGTAAAACTCAACGTTACCGAAGCAGTTGTTGAGCGGTATTCCTCCGTGCTAATATCTACCCCTTCTGCTGGCTTTTTATTCTTAATATCATAGTAAAAGGTATGACTATCTCCTTGAAAGTTGGGCACAGGGCTGAAGGTTACTTCTCCATTATTTACGTTATAACTATAAGTTCCCACATTTGGTACCACTAATTGGTGAGGATCACTATTCACCACATAGGTTTTTGTTGCTTCATCCAAAATTTTAAAGCGAAAAGATGCAAAATCTAAAAACACCGTTGACGGACTTGGTGGATCAAAAAGCTTAAATACATTGGTATCATATCCAAAGGCACTATATAATGGTTCACAAACAAAAGGCCTAGTTCGAATAACATTGGGGATACTGATATCTTGTACCACGGGCGAAAATGGCAAAACGAGTACTATATTTCGAATATGTGCCCGAATAGAAGCCGCTCCAGTACCACCTGTAAACCCTAGTTTCATTGAAGCAGGCATAGCGATATTCAATCTTCTATCAGGAAATGTCTCATTTGCTAATTGCTCCCCATATTTAATTATTCCTGTTTTGGGTACAAAGAAATTTCGAACAATAGAAGAATCATAACTTCCATTCACAATATTAACAGAGATAAAAAAACCTTGTTTTCTACTAGCCTCATCAAATCCTGGAATAAAAGCAACTCTTATTTTTCGATAGCCTTCTTCCCCGGGGTTCGCCACTTCCCGACCACTGCGAATCGAAAAGCGTTTCCCAACAACTCCACTTTGTGTACTGATAAACTTTCCATTATCTATATTTAGGTAATAGTTTAGGTTTTGTACTGTATTTACAGCAAATAGAACTGGGTATCCTTCATATAAATTATTGGGATTATGGGGGCCTCTGAGTACAACAAAGTTCCCATCATTTTCTCTAGCATTTCCTACTCCATTTCTTACTTCATCATTGTAATTCATCGTTCGCTTATAACTTCCATAAAGGTCTAAACCAAGTCCAAACATACCTTTGGAAAAACCTGCAGTATGGTTTCCATTTTTTCGCTGTGTATGGGCATATCCCAAAGCTCCTCCCTTATCTCCCGTTTGAGGATGCATTTCATTGGCATCAAACAACACCACAGAGATACCATCTCCATACTTATTTCCTTCTAACCTTCCTTGATCCAACCCAAATTCAAATTCTAAAATAAAACCTTTTTCTGTAGTAAAACTCAATTGATCTAAATAGATACCAACAAACTGATGTTGTCCATCTACTAGTTTTATTCCCTTTGAGGTATAAGTAATTAATCCAGGACTACTCTCCCCTATTAACTTAAAATCGTCTCCTTTCTGTCCCGAATTAGAATAAGGATATTGAGCATAAAACAATGTGCTATTCAATCCTACTACCAGCCCTAGTAAAAAGTATATTTTGGTTCTTCGATTTATTTTCATATTCTGCTTTTTAAAAGGCACCTCCATTGACCATAAGGACATCATTGCAATTCAGCGTAAAGTCCAATTCAATCGCTGCTATTTCAGAACGATATTGTTCCCCACCTAAATTTGTCGTGCCCACTACTTTCTTTTTGTTTTTTATACTAAAATATACCTTATCACTAGTCGCTAGCATTCCTTTTACAGGAGTAAAAACGACTTCCCCTGTTTTGGGATTATACTCATATCGTCCCGCAGCAGTAGTCGCAACATAAGGTTCTAACGTATTGATCTGTTTATTATCTATTTGCGTTAAAAATTGAAAACTATAGAGGTCTAAATGTTCTTTGCCCCCCAAGGACTCCATTTGCTGTCCGCTCACATATTTATTGGTATCAAACCCTACACTATTAATTAAGGCATCAAAAGTTGTGGTATGATCTTTACAAGCGGCTGACACCCGTACATCCTTTACCAAAGGAGCAAAAGGGAGGCTTAAATATATATTTCTCACAATATGCTTTTGATATATCGCTCCAGTAGTGGCTGTAAATCCAATCTTAAATTGTGTGGGACAATTTATTCTGTACGTTTTTAATACATCTCCTGTTGTTGACCTTACTTCCTTGTAGGTGATATTTCCCTTTGAAGGAATAAAAAGCGAATTCACCACTCGACTTGTTTCACTACCATGCGTGATATCAACATTTAAATAAAATCCGTTTTCTCGTAATTTACTACTGGGTAATAAACTCACAACGACCCTTCGATAGGAAGGGTGTCCAAAACCAGCATTACTATCTACTTCATTATTTGCATTATTTTCTCTTAATTTAAAAGAAAAACCTTTAGGATCTGGAGCTTCAAAAGCAGTTAAATATTCCCCTGTTTCTATATTGAGTTTGTAGCGCTCATTTATATTCGTTACGCTTTGGGATAAATAAACAGGATATCCTTCTAATCGATTTCCTTGGCCTCGAACTGTGACGTGATTTTGTTGTCTACCTTGGGTATAAATTCCGTTTCTAAACTCATGATCAAGCGTTAAACGTTCTTTTGAATCTCCATATAAATCAAATCCCACACTCAAAAACCCCTTAGATAATCCAAGAACAGAAAATTTTGAGGAATAGGATTGGCTATAACTATACCCAAGACCTGATGTTTTGGATCCTATAGTTGGGTTAACTTCTGTTGCATCAAAAACAACCAGAGCAAGGCCATTAGCTCCCTTGTCCACCATGCTTCCTCCAGATCCTGTCATTAAATAATCAAATCCAAGAATAAACCCTCGTTCAGAAACCAACACTAAATCACTGAGGAATATACCATTGGTTTCATTTGCCTTTGTTGTTAATTCAGCTCCTTTTCCTTGAAATTTAACCTCTCCAGAAGATAAAAACAGACCAAACTCATCGATGGAAAAAGCGGTATTAGTATAAGGCAACTGTGCATGCACTAAGTTGAATGCAGAAAAAAAAGTCAGGGAGCACAACAAAATACAGATTTTCTTTTTCATTAGATTTTCACAATGATTATGTTCAAATAACTAGATGCTGTCAGTCTATTCGGAGCTGCTTTATAGACCAAATACTGTTTTTCGTTCTCTATTTTAATGATAGGAGCTGTACTAAAGGCCAACGAGTCATAGGCTGTGACTACAAACTTCACTTCATTTTCTTCCCAAATCGTCATGGCACTGATATCTCCAATTTGTCTTTTATATTCGGCATAGAGATCAATCTTTTGTTCTGTTGTATGGTGCATTTGAATAGGAAACGCTGGCATATAAATCCAAGGAGCTGGCTCATTACTAGCTCCTCCTGTCCACATCACACCATTCCACACTTTTACTCCTGCTGGAATATCATCATTTCCAATATGATACACCTGTAAACCAATATGCTCCTTCTTATTTGCTACAGTCTCTGTTTGTATCAACGGCACTAAACTAGTTAAACTTGTCAACTTGACACGAGGGAGTAACAATCCTTTATTCGCTGTTGTATTCTCTGTATTTGCTTGATATTCTTTTAAATCCAACAAAGCCCCTTCTACTGGATAAGTTGCCCCTCCAATTACGGTTTGTCCATGAATTTCGCTAAGTGCAGTTACTATAAACAACATAGCGAGTACTATAATTTTCTTCATCTTATATGACTATGATTTTTTTAATTCGCAGCTATGGTAGAGAGATATTTCAATTGAACTTGATACCTTCCCGTAGGAAGTGTGGTATACATATGTTTCATTCCGAAATAAAAAGAAACCCCTTGGGAAGTTGTAGAAATAGCAGTAATATTTTGCAACACTAACTCTCCTGTAACATCGTAAATATCGGCCTGAATCACTTTTGAAAGATTGTTAATCACTATTGGCTCTTTGAATGTAGTATTATAGGGTAAAGATGTATGCTGAGGTGATACAACTTCAATGGCATATCGTCCAATATATACTCGCTTATTATCGATTACTTCGTTTGTAGGTACCGCTACTTCGCTGACAATTAAGGAAGGCATTTTAATCTCATCTATACGCTGATCTACTCTGCTAATCTCAGCAGTAACATCAGAATTTAAAGCTAATAATTCCCACTGACTAGCTGTCCAAAAATAAAATCCCCTTTTCTTTATATCACCTAATCCATTGTTAAAAACTAGGGCACTTAAAGGATTTCTTCCTCCTTTTAGGACCGTATTTTCATTTAACGCTATTCTCGGAATTAACACGCCTCTATTTATTGACCTAATTTCTAACATTGTAGCTTCATGCGGTTCCGCTGTTCCAATACCTAGATTTTGCTGGGCTTGAACTAAACCAACCGAACCGAATAGTAGAAATAAAGCCATTCTCTTTGTTCTCATTCTTTCATTTTTTATTGCTAATAATATGTGGAAAAGTAAAGATAAGTCTCTGCTGTTTCATTCATTGTTCTCAACAAACCAACCGCACTATATCTTTATTTTCCTTATACAAAATAAATACAGAAAAGAAAGTAGGGAATAACAAAACGTAAAAACATAAAAGTAAATTTAGATTTACGTTTTTACAAGGTAAAAAAGGTACATTTTTTTAAAAAACAAGTGTTTTTTACTTTTCAAAAACACCCCATTTACTTCTATTAAACCTAGTATTTCACAGCAAAAATTTATCAAAAATAAGAGTCAAAAAAAATCCGATTGGCACAAAAAAAAGGAATGATCGTTCAATCATTCCTTTTTACTATATAATAAAAGTTGTTTCTAATTAAATCACTGCTGATACAATGTAATAAACAATCATGGCAATCATGGCTGACACAGGTATGGTTAACACCCAAGCCCATAACAAGTTAATCGTAACCCCCCAACGTACGGCAGATACTCGCTTAGTTACACCTACTCCAATAATTGAACCAGTAATTGTATGTGTAGTTGAAACTGGGATTCCTAAATGTTCCGTTACATATAAGGCAACAGCCCCAGCAGTTTCAGCTGCAACACCTTCTAAAGGTGTTACTTTTGTAATCTTACTCCCCATGGTTTTAACAATTTTCCATCCTCCTGATAGTGTTCCTAAACCAATGAATAAGAAAGACGCTAAAGGTACCCACCACCAATGCTCTACGAATACTTTGAACGTATCTACCCCTTCTACTAGATAATCTGGATCCATATCTACATTAATGTGATAAAAAATTACAGCTGCTCCGATAATACCCATCACTTTTTGTGCATCATTTCCTCCATGTCCCAAAGAAAATAGAGCTGAAGAAACTAATTGTAGTCGTTTAAACCACTTCTCACATTTGTAGTGATTTTGGTTTCTACAAATCCACATAATGCCTATTGTAATAAAGTAAGCCAATAGTAAACCAAGTAAAGGAGCACCAAAAATAAATAGGAAAATCGGGATTACTTTTGAATACACCACTACATCCACGCCTTCGATTGAGAAACCACCTGCATGCGCAACCGCTGCACCGATGAATCCTCCAATTAAGGTATGAGACGAAGAAGAAGGAATACCTAATTTCCAGGTAGCTAAATTCCAGATAATTGCAGCAATTAATCCAGCAAAAATAACTTCTAAGGTAATGAAGTTCTCATTGACAGATTTGGCAATAGTATTACCAATTTTAAATTCACCAATGATATAGAGGGAAATAAAATAGGCCACGAAGTTAAATGCTGCTGCCCACAAAACCGCTTGAAAAGGTGTCAATACTCGAGTTGTTACAATCGTAGCAATCGAGTTTGCGGCATCGTGAAAACCATTGATATAATCAAATCCAAGGGCTAATACAATAATGACAATTAGCAATATCCCACTCTGATTACTCAATATTTCTGTAAAAAATTCCATATACGTGCGCTAGATCATTAAGAGTATTTAACGATAACAGTTTCTAAAACATTAGCTACGTCTCTACAGCTATCTGTAGCCGTTTCTAAAGCCACCATTACCTCTTTGTATTTTATAATTTCGATCGCGTTATTTTCATTTTCGAAAATATCGGCTACGGCCTTATCAAAAACCTTATCCGCTTTTCGTTCCAAGCGCGAAATATTTTTACATACAGTTGCTAACTCTTCTAGCTTTTTTAAATCTTTCAAATGCAATAGTCCTTTGTGCACTTCACTACAAGCCTCTAAATTCGCTTCTGTCAATTTACGCAAAGGTTTGGTAATTTTATCAATTTGATACAATCTCATACGAGATGCCGCATCGGATAAATGATCCGCTACGTCATCAACTGCTGTAATCAAATTGTGAATATCTTCTCTATCAAAAGGAGTGATAAAGTTCTTTCCTAATTCAATTCTTGTTTTTTGTGCAATCGCTTCGATTTCTACCTTAATTACCTCAACATCTTTTAGTAATTTCTCTCTTTCCTTGGCTGGTGTATGGACAGCCTCATTCAGCGTTTCTGATAATTTTTTAAGCTTTACAGCTGCTTGTTCAAATAAAGGATAAAATGTTTTGTCCTTGGGAACTAAAAATTGAAAAATGTTATTCAATGACATTATATAAAATATATGTTATAAACAGCGACAAAATTACGCAATAAAATGAAGCTAATGTTTCCTTAACGTTAATTTTTATGTCAAAATCTCCTTTCCTCCTGTTTTACCTACTAGTTACACCTCTATATATTGATAAACAACAACTTATAAATATAACATACGATAAATATCCCAACTTCTACTTAACAATTAGGTAACATTAAAATAATATACATGGAACGCATATGCTTACATATAAATAGAACAAACTGAATATCAACTATTTATTAATTAAATTTTCATTTTGCCCCTTGACCATCCCATGGGCTATCCGATGGGCATTAGTCACAAATAAATCTCGAACTTGCATATCTTCACTTTTTATATGAACGAACTAATTTAACAAAATCACAGCAATTTCCTAGGTTCTGTGTTTTAGGAATCTTTACTTTCTATTGCAAATCCCTTTAAATTTAAGCATTCGTGAATATTAATTGGATTGCTATTCCTATAAATTTTTATTTTGTACTTTAGCGAAAACTAATAATATTATACAACAACCTAGATAACTATGGATATTAACTTCAATAAAAACGAAGATCACAACAAGTTATTGCTTTCAGATTTAAAACGAAAACTAGCAAAAGTTAAACTTGGTGGAGGTGAAAAAAGAATTGAAAAATTACACCAACAAGGAAAAATGACGGCCAGAGAACGCATTGATTATCTATTAGACCCAAAAACAAATAGTATTGAGATTGGTGCTTTTGCTGGAGATGAGATGTATGAAGAACACGGAGGATGTCCTTCTGCGGGTGTTGTAGTCAAAATAGGTTATATCAAAGGAAAACAGTGTATCGTCGTAGCAAATGATGCTACGGTAAAAGCAGGTGCTTGGTTTCCGATTACGGGAAAGAAAAATTTACGCGCACAAGAGATTGCGATTGAGAATAAACTTCCTATTATTTATTTAGTAGATAGTGCTGGTGTTTACTTACCACTACAAGATGAGATTTTCCCAGACAAAGAACACTTTGGAAGAATCTTTCGAAATAATGCCATCATGAGTAGCATGGGTATCACGCAAATTGCAGCTGTCATGGGTAGCTGTGTGGCTGGAGGTGCTTACCTACCCATTATGAGCGATGAAGCTTTAATCGTGGATAAAACAGGCAGTATTTTCTTAGCGGGAAGTTATTTAGTAAAAGCGGCGATTGGAGAAAGTATCGATAATGAAACCTTAGGTGGTGCTACGACTCACTGTGAGATTTCAGGAGTTACAGACTACAAAGCAAAGGACGATAAAGATGCCTTAGATACCATTAAGAACATTGTGGATAAGATTGGCGATTTTGACAAAGCGGGGTATAACCGAATTGCAGCTAAAAAACCCGCGGCTGATCCAAATGACATTTATGGTATTTTGCCAAAATCACGTGCAGAGCAATATGATATGATGGAAATCATCAAGCGTTTGGTTGATGAATCTGAATTTGAAGAATATAAAGCAGGTTATGGTCAATCGTTAATTACGGGCTATGCGCGTATTGATGGTTGGGCGGTTGGAATTGTAGCTAACCAACGTAAAGTAGTAAAAACGAAAAAAGGTGAAATGCAATTTGGAGGAGTTATCTATTCAGATTCTGCAGATAAAGCCACTCGTTTTATTGCCAACTGTAACCAAAAGAAAATTCCTTTGGTCTTCTTACAAGATGTAACAGGATTCATGGTAGGTTCTAAATCCGAACATGGTGGAATCATCAAAGATGGAGCAAAAATGGTAAATGCCGTATCCAATTCGGTTGTACCTAAATTTACGGTTGTAGTTGGAAACTCGTATGGAGCTGGAAACTACGCTATGTGTGGAAAAGCGTATGATCCTCGCTTAATCTTTGCTTGGCCAAGTGCTGAACTTGCCGTTATGGGAGGTGCGCAAGCAGCTAAAGTACTCTTGCAAATTGAAGCTTCTTCTTTAAAAGCAAAAGGTGAAGCCTTATCTGCTGAAGAGGAACAAAAATTATACGATAAAATCAAAGCGAGATATGACAAACAAGTGTCGCCTTATTACGCTGCTGCTCGTATTTGGACGGATGCTATTATTGATCCATTAGATACCAGAAAATGGATTTCTATGGGAATCGAAGCCGCAAACCATGCACCAATCGAGAAACCATTTAACTTAGGCGTTATTCAAGTATAACTTATAAAAAAAACGGCGATGTAAAATCGCCGTTTTTTTTTGTGCTTTTTTGTGAGTTGTTTTTCTGAGGACTTAATCTATTTAAAAAAATTTCTATTCACTCATCACCCTTCACACATTTTTTGCTTTTGTTCTTTCCTTTTAACCAATCACCACTTACCACTTACAAATACAAAATATACGCCAACGAACTCACCGAAATAAAGATCCAGAGCAATACCCCTTCAATAAACGGTTTAGCACCTACATTTTTGACCGTTCTAAAAGATAGCGAAGTTCCTATTAAAAAGAGTGTTAGCGTCAAAGCAGCTTTAGATAATTCAACAATATAAGGCTCTAAAGGCTGAATAAAAGGAATATAGGAATTAGCGAGCATGGCCAAGACAAACAACCCAATAAAATAAGGGATTTTCACTTTCGATCCTTTGTTCTTAAAGAGTATGGTAGATAAGAATGCGATGGGAATTACCCATAAAGCACGTGCTAATTTAACTGTTGTAGCTACCTCTAAGGCTTCATCTCCATACTTAGCAGCAGCTCCTACCACAGAGCTCGTATCGTGAATCGCAATGGCTGACCAGAGTCCAAAGTCCACTTGACTCAACCCTAATGCATGGCCAATGGGTGGAAAAATAAGTAGGGCTACTGAATTGAGGATAAATACAATTCCCAAAGCCACAGAGATTTGCTTTTCATCTGCTGCAATCACAGGGGATACTGCAGCAATGGCACTTCCTCCACAAATGGCTGTTCCTGACGAAATCAAATAGGATATTTTTTTATCTATTTTGAATATTTTACCAATTCCAAATCCCAAAACTAGCGTCAAAAAAATGGAAAAAACAGTTAACACAAAACCCTCTTTTCCCGCAGCTAAGGCACTGTAAACATTCATGCCGAACCCTAAACCAACAACGGCTACTTTGAGCAGTAATCCCGTAGCTTTCTTCGTTTGTCTGCTATAGGGATTTTCAAAAATTTGCGCGTATATAATTCCCAAGACCAAGGCGGTTGCAGAGGAGATAAAAGGAAATAAACTCAATACAGCTAAGCCAATCAAGATAATTTTACTTCCTAAGGCAGTATTGCTATTGTGTGTAGTCATAACATCTATATTTTCAACCCTACAAAGGTCAATCATCCAAGTAGGCGAAAAAAATACATAATAGTTATCGACTATAACTTTAGGTTATACGATTTAATAAAGCGGATAAATAATTCGACTAAGGCACTTTCTTGTCCTTGGCGTTGGACAATACTGAATTTTCGGCGAATATCTAACCCATTGATATCAACTACCACTAATTCATTGTATTTTAATTCTTTGAGAATAGCGTGAATAGACAGAAAGGCAAAACTATCGGAGTGTTTCAGGTACATCTTAATGCTTTCGGTACTAGAAAAATTCATCTCATTGCGCAATTGGTTGAGGGAGATTCCCACGTGATTTAAATTTCTTTCGATCACATCTAAGGTTCCCGAACCTGCCTCTCTCAAGAGGAAAGAATACGTTTTTAATTCTTGTGGTTCAATAATACCAGTTTTAAATTTAGGATTATCGGCACGACAAACCAAGACAATTTCATCATCAATAAAGTCGATGTACTTAATTTGCGGATTTTTAGAACAGCCTTCTACAATGCCGACATCTATGTTTTTACTGAGTAGCAATTGTTCAATAACTGCTGAATTTTCTGAAAGAATATCGAGATGAATATCGTGTACTTTACCTCTAAATTCAGCTAAAAGTGGCGGTAAAACGTATTGAGAAACCGTTGTACTCGCTCCGATGCGCAGATTACCATCCATTTTAGCATTGAGGGCATGCATATCAAACTCCAAATTGCGGTAGGTAGAAAAAATTTCTTCTGCATAGGTGTACAGCAACTGACCTGATTCCGTCAGACGGATGTTAATTCCATCGCGCATAAACAATTTGGTTTGATAGTGCGACTCTATCTCTCGAATATGCTTAGATACAGCTGGTTGAGAAATCAACAGTTCTTTGGCCGCTTTTGTAAAGCTTTCTCTTTTTGCCACCGTATAAAAAACTTTCAACCGAAAATCAAACATAGTTCCCTCAATTAGCAGACATTTCCTTGGAATAGAACTATCTATTGGAAAAACAAAAATACTGAAAATAATTGGGGTTTGGCTTTTGGGGTTTGGCTTTTGGTGTTTGGTTTGGGTTTGTTGAGGATTTGTTGAGGATTTGGTGTGGTTTTTTTACTCTTTTTTTATAAGAAAATTGCTATTAGTAACGATGGTTTTCACAAAAGAGCAAAAAAGCAAGACCAATCTCACCAATCTCACCAACCTCACTAACCTCACCAACCTCACCAATCTCACCAACCTCACCAATCTCACCAACCTCACCAACCTCACCAACCTCACCAACCTCACCAACCTCACCAACCTCACCAACCTCACCAACCTATCTCGTTTTCAACCAGCCCGTAATACTATAGCGGGGTTTGTGTACCGTACGCACTTCATGTTCAATGGATTTACTGTCAAAAATAACCAATCGACCTGGTAAAGCATAGACAATTTCCTCTCGTTCGTTCCCCTCTTCATCGGGTAAGAATAGGACTAATTCCCCTCCATTAGCAGGAGTCCAATCTTTCTCATTCAGGTACAAAACCACAGATAAGGTGCGACGGGTATCTTTGTGAAACACATCCAAATGGCGTTGATAGCCTGTTCCTATAGGATAACTCGCATAGTGAAACTCTCCCTCTTTAATACCTAGAAAACAAGTGCGGTTAACATAGGCAATAAACTCATTCATCTTTTGAAAGTACATGGCTTCTACCTCATCTGGAGTTTGTTCATTGAGCCACAGAATAAAATCCCCCCTAACCTCTTCCACTATTTGCTCTTCATTGGCTTGACCGATCGCCGCTTTTTTAAAGACTTGTAAATCTTGCTTCATAAAAAAATTCGCACGCAATACGTCGATTTCCCTTTCAGTAAAAAAACAATCAACCACCGCATAACCTTGATTCACTAAATCATGTATTATTAACTCATAAAATGAATTTAACGTAAAGTCACCCATATATCATTAGATAAAAACTAAGCAAAAATAATTTACAATACAAAAAAAATAATGTGATAAAGGCACTTTTTTTTAGGTCTTATTGCGTTAAATTTTTCTTAATAAATAAGACTTATAGATATAAAAAAACACGCTGAATTCGCGTGTTTCTTGTATAGAATCAAATGATTTTTTTTATCTCACAATATAATTTTCATCAGGAACCACTAATTCAGGAAGGGCTAATCCAGAGATTTCCGATAAGGAATATGCGATATTCCCACACATTTGATCCAGAGCCAAGTCATTCTCTTCTTCTCCGAACGGCTCCGCAATTTCTGCGACTACCGCATCTAAAGCAATAAAGGTATACGCGACGAAAGTCACAAAAAATGGCATCGTCCATACAATCAAATCAATCAAACCGAAAGGAAGCAAAAAACTATATACGTAGACGGTGCGATGTAGAATCACAAAATAGACAAAGGGAATCTTTGTATGCACAATGCGTTCACAAGCGCCTAGTACAATGGACAGCTGTTCGATATTCTGATCTATTCTCGCCAGGGTGATCGTATCCAACCGTCCTGCTTGTTGCTGTTCACTGACCCACTTCGTTAATTCACTCAACAAAAAAGCAGGTTTAAATCGCTTGGTTAACATCTCTTGGTAGACCTCCTCTGATACATAGGAACGAATAACTTCTAGATCCGTTTTATTTCTCAATTGTTTATTCAAGGCATAACAAAAAGCAATAATCAATTGAATTCCCTTTTGCTTGTCTTTAAGGGTAAAATTTTCCTCCTCTTTGATGAAATGCAACAGCTGAAAAGCCAAAGAACGGCTGTGGATAACCAAACTCCCCCATTGTTTTCGACCTTCCCAATACCGATCATACGCCGCACTATTGCAAAATCCTAAGAAAATAGCCAAAGAAATCCCCACTAAAGCAAAAGCGCCCACGTTCAACGGAATAATCACATCTGGGAAAAAATAATGACTCCAGTACACTAACCACGAAAAGAAAAATATGGCAAGTAAGGTTGGGGCGATTTTTTTTAGTACAGACCCCTTCCAAATAAAAAGCATCTGAACAATATGCTTTTTGTCTCTAACTATCATATGCTTACGATTTAAATCCCTACAAAATTACGAGATAACCCTAGAATAACCACTGATTCTAAAACTTAATTCAAAATAACTTTCTTTAATTCCTTGATTAAAGGAAGATTTAAAAGTAAATCGAAACAAATCTAACTATAATTTTAGACTTATCTAAAATTATATTTTTATAATACTAAATAACTTTTACCTTTGTGGGACAGTAAAACGTGAAGCGTGAAGTGTAATCCGTAAAACATGAATAGTAAACTAAATTATACAAAATGAAAATTAACTTACAACTACCTGAATTGCCGTATGCTAAAGATGCGTTAACACCTTTAATCACGGAAGAAACATTTGATTATCACTATGGTAAACACCATGCCTCTTATGTCAACAATCTCAATGACCTAGTAAAGGATACGAACCTATCTAGCCAATCGATTGAAGAGATTCTATTGTATGGTTATGAAACGGCTGATGCGGGTTTATTCAACAATGCAGCACAACATTGGAATCACACCTTTTTTTGGCATTGTTTATCTCCAAATGGAGGAAAAGCACCTCAAGGGACTATTGCTGATTTAATTCGTCGTGATTTTGGGAGTTTCGAGCAGTTTAAACAGCAGTTTTCAACTACCGCAGCAAAGCTATTTGGTTGTGGCTGGGCTTGGTTGGCACAAAACGAAGCGGGGGTATTGGAAATTATCCCGATGAAAGAGGCTAATACGCCTTTAACTCTTGACAAAAAGCCAATTCTGACTCTTGATGTATGGGAACATGCCTACTACATTGACTATAGAAATGCGAGACCGAAGTTTATTGAAAACTTTTGGGAAATCGTAAACTGGGATTTTGCTAATCAAAATTTAAAATAAAATGAGTGATACCTGTATGAACCACCTGGAACGTTATTGGAAAACATTAACAACGTCTAGCAATGAACAATTTAACCAACAAAACTATTTGGAAGCTTTAGAAGGATACAAAGAAGCACTGTATAGAGCGGAGGTGTTAAACAAACATTGGGAGCAATGTTCTCGATTGAAAATTCCCGTCATACAGGTATACCTTATTTCTTGTAACAATGTAGCTTATACCTATGAAGAATTAGGAGATTTAGAAAAAGCACAAGCGTTTTTAAAACGGGCCATTTACTTTTTAATTCACCTCATTGAAGAAGATCAACTGCTTGGGCAGAACATCCAAGGGGAGTTAAAACGAGCCCTACTAACCTATGTTGATTTTACAAAACGCACGCAATTCACTACTCCTCGAGATACCACATTCAATGATTTGGTAAATACCGTTATCCAATCTTAACCACTAAAAATGCTATGACCACTGAACCTATTTTAAGAGAAAACAAGGACCGTTTTGTTATCTTTCCCATTGAACATTATGATATCTGGGAATTTTACAAAAAGGCAGAAGCTAGTTTTTGGACAGCTGAAGAGGTTGACCTCTCTTCTGATCTACACGATTGGGCCCATAAACTCAACGAAAATGAACGATTTTTCATCTCCCATGTTTTGGCTTTTTTCGCGGCTAGTGATGGAATTGTCAATGAAAACTTAGCCCTTAATTTCATTCAAGAAGTACAATATGCCGAAGCGCGCTGTTTCTACGGCTTTCAAATTATGATTGAGAATATTCACTCCGAAATGTACTCCCTACTCATTGATACCTACATCAAAGATCCCAAGGAAAAAGACCACCTATTACGTGCCATTGACACCATTGACTGTGTCCAAAAAAAAGCACATTGGGCTTTGCGTTGGATTGAAAGTGAGAATTTCGCAGAGCGCTTAGTAGCCTTTGCCGCAGTAGAAGGTATTTTCTTTTCAGGTAGTTTTTGCTCTATTTTTTGGTTGAAAAAACGAGGATTAATGCCTGGATTAACCTTCTCTAATGAGCTCATCAGCCGAGATGAGGGTTTACACTGTGATTTTGCCTGTTTACTTTATGTCAATCATCTAAAAAACAAATTAACCGAAGCAACCGTTCAGGCCATTATTCAAGATGCAGTAGCCATTGAAAAAGAATTTGTCACTGATGCACTTCCTGTTCGCCTCATCGGGATGAACGCGGATCTCATGTGTCAATACATTGAATTTGTTGCGGATCGCTTGCTACTTACTTTAGGATGTGCTAAAATTTGGAATGCTACGAATCCTTTTGACTTTATGGAATTAATCTCCCTTCAAGGCAAAACGAATTTCTTTGAGCGACGCGTAGGGGAATACCAAAAAACAGGAGTTAAACAACAAGATAGAACCACAACTACTTTCTCCTTAAATGAAGATTTTTAACATCATTAGTCCTTACTTTTCACTTATAAAAACACAAAAACATGTATGTAATTAAACGAAATGGTAAAAAAGAAGCTGTACATTTTGATAAGATTACTGCTCGACTGCATAAATTAGTCTATGGACTAGAAATCACAGAAAATCACATCATAGACATCAGCAAAAAAGTAATTCAAGGCATATACGATCAGGTTACAACGACAGAACTCGACAACCTCGCGGCAGAGACTGTAGCGGCTTATACTACTACACATCCAGATTTTGCTATTCTGGCTGCCCGAATTTCAGTAAGTAACCTCCATAAAAATACGATTAAATCCTTTTCAGAAACAGCCAAAAAACTCTACCATTACCTTGACCCCGTTACACAAACACACGCTCCTTTACTGGCAGAAGATGTGTATGAAATTATTCAAAAAAACGCGGATCGACTAAACAGTAGTATCATCTATGAGCGCGATTATACTTTTGATTATTTTGGTTTTAAGACCTTGGAAAAATCCTACTTATTACGCACCAATAATAAAGTAGTTGAGCGACCTCAACATCTCTTTATGCGGGTGGCTTTAGGCATTCACAAAACCGATATTGAAGCCGCCATAGAAACATATAATTTAATGAGTAACAAATGGTTTATCCACGCCACACCTACTCTATTTAATGCAGGTACTCCCAAACCTCAGATGTCGTCTTGCTTTTTACTAACAGTAAAAGAAGACAGTATTAATGGGATATACGACACATTGAAAGACTGTGCCTTAATTTCCCAATCAGCAGGAGGCATTGGCGTGAGCATTCACCCAATTCGCGCAACGGGAAGCTACATCAAAGGCACTGGAGGGGTTTCCAATGGTATTTTACCCATGCTCAAAGTATTTAATGAAACGGCCCGTTATGTAGATCAAGGCGGTGGTAAGCGAAAAGGTGCGATTGCTGTGTATTTAGAGCCTTGGCATGCGGATATCTTCGATTTTCTCGATGTACGAAAGAATCACGGGAAGGAAGAAATGCGAGCAAGGGATTTATTTCCTGCCTTGTGGATTCCTGATTTATTTATGAAACGCGTGGAAGAAGACAGCACTTGGTCTCTCTTTGATCCGAATGAAGTACAAGGCTTATGCGATTTGTATGGTGCTGCCTTTGAAGAGCAGTATATCCAGTATGAACAAGAAAAAAAAGCCCGAAAAACCATACAGGCTCGAGCGCTCTGGACGGCCATCTTGGAAACACAAATTGAAACAGGAACTCCTTTTATGTGCTACAAAGATGCCGTGAATCAAAAATCCAATCAAAAAAACTTAGGTACGATTCGCAGCTCAAATCTATGCACGGAGATTATGGAGTACACAAGTCCCACCGAAATAGCTGTCTGCAACTTAGCCTCTATAGCACTGCCTCGTTATGTGGTAGAGCATCAGTTTGATTTTCAAAAGCTCTATGCGGTTACTAAAATTATCACCCTCAATCTCAATAAAATTATTGATGGTAATTATTATCCCTTGCCTGAAACACAAACGTCTAATAAACAAAATCGTCCCATTGGTATAGGAGTACAAGGGCTAGCCGATGTTTTTATGTTACTGCGTCTTCCTTTTGAAAGTGAAGAAGCCAAAGCGCTAAACCGAGCGATCTTTGAAACCATCTACTTCGCAGCTCTAGAAGCTTCGATGGAACTTGCAAAACAAGAGGGAAGCTATGAAACCTTTGCGGGATCTCCTTTATCAGAAGGAATCTTTCAATTTGATTTATGGGGGGTTACTCCTTCTGACCGCTGGGATTGGTCAACCTTGCGAACAGCTATTATAGAACACGGCGTTCGAAACTCACTCTTACTTGCTCCCATGCCCACCGCTTCTACCTCTCAAATTTTGGGAAATAATGAATGTTTTGAACCTTATACAAGTAATATTTACAACCGACGTGTACTCTCTGGAGAATTTGTGGTGGTAAACAAGCATCTCTTACAAGATTTGATTCAGCTCAACCTATGGAATCCAGCCTTGAAAAATCAACTCATTGCGGCCAATGGTTCGATTCAACAACTAACGGGAATTCCACAAGAATTAAAAGATTTATATAAAACCGCTTGGGAAATCAAGCAGAAAAACCTCATCGATATGGCTGCAGATCGCGGGGCCTTTATTTGTCAATCCCAATCGCTCAACCTCTTCTTGGCAGAACCAACTCCGAGTAAACTCACTTCCATGCATTTTTACGCCTGGAAAAAAGGATTGAAAACTGGAATGTACTACCTGAGAACTAGACCCGCTGTGGATGCGATTAAATTCACCGTCGATTCCACACTACTGGATTCAGCTGTATCTCTCACTCCTTCTTGCTCTTTGGATGATCCAGAGTGTTTGTCTTGTGGTAGTTGATTTATTTTTTTGGGGGAGATTTGTTGAGGATTTGGTGAGGGTTTGGTGAGAGTTTAGTGAGGGTTTGGTGAGGGTTTGGTGAGAGTTTGGTGAGGGTTTGGTGAGGGTTTGGTGAGGATTTGGTGAGGGTTTGGTGAGGGTTTGGTGAGGGTTTGGTGAGGGTTTGGTGAGGATTTGGTGAGGATTTGGTGAGGATTTGGTGAGGGTTTGGTGAGGATTTGGTGAGGATTTGGTGAGGGGTGTTTTTACTACTGATGGTTTTATCAAAAGCCAAACAACAAACAACAAAGAACAAACAGCGAAAAACAAAAAAACAAATTTCTTCCATTTTTGGTACAGTTTATGTGCATAAAAGAACAGTAATCGGCTAAATTAAGTACTTTTACTTTTTATATTCACTTTTAAAACCCATCTTGAAATGCAGAAACAACAAGAGAAGCCTATTTCACTAACACAATCGTTAATTCCTGTCGTATTACTCGTGGTATTATTGGCTATCAATGTTTATGTATTCCGGGATGATGCTTTATCGGGCACCAATCAATTTATCTTACTACTGGGTGGAGCCATTGCTATAATCGTAGGATTATACAATCGCGTTTCTTATGATACCATTCTTCAGCAGATTGTCAATAATGTACGTGATACCTCCAATGCAATCTATATTTTGTTGCTTGTGGGAGCCTTGTCAGGTACTTGGTTGTTGAGTGGTATTATTCCCAGTATGATTTACTATGGGTTGGAAATTCTACATCCCTCCATTTATTTGCCTGCTTGTGTGATTATCACTTCGATTATTTCCATTGCAACAGGGAGCTCTTGGACTACTTCTGCAACCGTAGGGATTGCTTTAGTGGGAATTGGAAATGCTTTGGGTATGCCCCTTGGTGTCATTGGTGGCGCTGTCGTATCAGGGGCTTATTTTGGGGATAAATTATCTCCCCTATCCGATACAACCAACTTAGCTCCGGTCATGGCAGGTACTGATTTATTTACGCATATTCGCTATATGTTGTATACCACCGTACCCACCTATATTGTAACCCTTATTCTTTTCATTATTTTGGGCTTTGTTTATAGTACAGAAGGTCAAGTTAATACAACAGAAACGCTGGACGCAATTCGTCAAACCTTTCACATTACGCCGCTCTTATTTATTGTCCCTATTGTAGTTATTCTATTGATTGTAAAAAAAGTACAACCTATTGCCGCTTTATTAATCGGAACTTTATTAGGTGCAGTATTTGCCTTAATCTTTCAACCCGATATTGTAGTAGCGGTAGCGGGTGGAGAAACCTTTAATTTTTATTATGCCTATAAAGGAATAATGTTAGCCTTGACTACGGATATTCGTATCCTATCTCCTTTAGAAAGTCTCAATGGACTCTTTGAAGCTGGGGGAATGGCGAGTATGCTAAATACTGTATGGTTGATTCTATGTGCCATGTTTTTCGGTGGAACAATGGAAGCTATTGGTGCATTACAGAAAATATCAGCGGCTTTACTATCCGTTGCTAGTAGTTTATTTGGACTATTTGCCAGTACGGTTGCCAGCTGTTTAGCCGTTAATATCACCACATCTGATCAGTATTTATCTATTGTCGTACCTGGAAAAATGTTTGCTGAAGCCTATAAACAAAAAGGGCTTGCACCAGAGAATTTAAGTCGAACACTAGAAGATTCAGGAACGGTAACCTCGGTACTAATCCCATGGAATACCTGCGGAGCTTATCATGCAGGAGTATTGGGTATTCCTACCCTCACCTATTTACCTTATGCTTTTTTCAACTATCTCAGTCCGTTTGTGACTTTACTTTATGCCGCTTTTGACATCAAAATCAGACGTTTAGTTAACAAAGAAAAACAAATAGACCACCTAGTAAAAGAGCAAAACTAAAGACGAGACCACATTTCCTTGTGATGTGTCCATAGTGACTCCATAGTGCGTCCATAGTGTGTCCAGTAAAACAGGACTTTTCTATAGACTGATAATGGAGACACAATACAGTCATGATGCTAAAAGTAACAGTTTACATTAAACAATACAGGCTCTTCCAATTGGAAGAGCCTGTATTGTTTAATGTAAGCGATTATCAATGGCCAATCGCTCTCTCATACGATACTCATTTGGCGAAACTCCCATTTCTTTTCGAAAGAATTTTGAGAAATAACTCGGCGATGGATAGCCCAATTCATAGGCAATCTCGGCTATATCTTGGGTGGTATTCACCAACAAAAGCTTGGCATATTCAACATTGACCTCATTAATAAACTGTTTAGCAGAACGTCCAATTACTTTTTTAATGCATCGGTTTAAGTAATTTTCCGATAAGCACAATTGACTGGCATAATACTGTACGGATTTTTCTCGAATATGTGCTTCAATCACCAATTCCTTAAATTTAAATGCCACCTCTAAATCACGGGAATTAAAAGTATAATGATCCGTATAATAGTTTAATCGAGATAAAATTGAATAAAAAATAGGCACATAAATAGCGGGCCTATTTTCAGCCAAGCCCAATTCGCCATACAATAACAGCAAACTCGCCGTTATTGCCTGTTCATCATAATAATCAAGTTTGTAATAGGGCACGTATTTCACCTCCTCTTTTTTGTCGTGCATCAACAAATATTGGGTAAAAATATCAGATTCGTAAAAAACAATAAATCCCCTAATATCTTCCGATAGATATTGAGTGGCCGTCCACACGCCTTGTTTAACGTGTAGGCACTCTCCAGCTATGATGCGATAGTTTTGAAAGTTAATCAACTGCTCAAATTCTCCCTGAACTAGATAAATAATAAAGCTAAAGGCTGTACGGTAAGGGCTTACGGGCTTTATAATTCCCGTGAGATACTCCTCAATCTTATACACTTGTAGTGAATTCGTGTTGCTTAATATTGTAAAATCAAGATAAGGTAGATATCTCTTTTTATAATCGTAACTAGATAAAATCGTAGAAACTTCGTTCATATAAACTACAATAAAAAATACGGTTAAAGGTAAACAAAAAAGCAAGACTTTACGCTAGCACGAAAAGGGATAGTATTGGCATGTTATGGCTATGTTCTCCTATACTTTGGAAGGTTACTTTTGTGCAAAACTTTAAGAACTATGTATTTAACGCATCAAGAAAAGGAGAAAATGCTTCTTTTATTTGCAGCTATTATTGCAAAAAATAGAAAGGAAAAAGGATTAAAACTAAGTTATCCGGAAACCATTGCTTATCTATCTGGACATATTATAGAGGGAGCGAGAGAGGGAAAAACGGTGCAAACACTAATCGAAGAATGCAACCAATTACTCACAAGTGAAGATGTAATGCCTGGTGTTCCCCAATTAGTAGAACAGGTGCAAGTTGAAGCCATGTTTGTTGATGGAACAAAGTTAGTATCCCTTAATAATCCGATAAGGGCTACAGAAGCCTCCTTAATTCCAGGAGCATACGCTTATGCTGAAGACGATATTATTTTATCTGAAGGAAGAAAACGCCTGACTATTACGGTCACCAATACCGCTGATCGCCCCGTACAAGTAGGCTCACACTTCCACTTCTATGAAACTAACCCAGCGTTGGCCTTTGACCGAGAGTCAACCAAAGGCTATCACTTGGATATTGCCTCGGGTTTATCTGTTCGCTTTATGCCTGGTGTAGAAGAAACCATTGACCTCGTATCTTATGGAGGTGAGCAGATTATCCACGGTTTTACTGGAAAAATAAACGGTTCTATTTAATTTTTACGATTGAGAAATAAAATGAAAAAAATATCACGTCAAGAATATGCGAGCTATTTTGGTCCAACAACGGGAGACAAAATACGCTTAGCAGACACAGATTTATGGATTCAAATTGAAAAAGACTTTACGACCTATGGAGATGAATTAATCTTTGGAGGAGGAAAAGTAGTCCGCGATGGAATGGGACAACACCCGTTAGCAACGAAAGATCAAGTCTTGGATACAGTCATTTCCAATGCAATTATTTTGGACCATTGGGGGATTGTAAAAGCCGATATTGGAATCAAAAATGGAATTATTGTCGGCATTGGAAAAGCGGGAAATCCCTTCACGATGGATGGTGTATCCCCTCATATGATTGTGGGTGTAGGAACGGAATACATTGCAGGAGAAAACTTGATTGTTACAGCGGGAACAATTGATACCCATGTGCATTATATTTGCCCGCAGCAATTTGATGTTGCCCTACAATCGGGTACTACCACGGTAGTTGGTGGAGGAACAGGTCCTGCAGCTGGCACCCTAGCAACCAACTGTACTTCTGGGGCTTGGCACTTACAACGCATGGCCTTAGCTACCGATAAAATTCCAGTGAACTTTATCTTCTTAGCAAAAGGGAATAGTTCAAGTGCAACTGCCTTGCACGAAATTGTAACAGCGGGTGCGGGAGGAATGAAGATTCACGAAGATTGGGGAAGCACGCCTTATGTGCTAAATAAATGCTTGGAAGTAGCGGATGAAGCTGATATTCAAGTATGTATTCACACGGATACCTTAAACGAAGCAGGGTTTGTGGAAGATTCCTTAGCATCTTTTAACGGACGCTCTATCCATACCTATCACACGGAAGGTGCTGGTGGTGGACATGCTCCAGATTTATTAAAAGTAGTTGAATATGACAATATCTTGCCTTCTTCTACCACACCAACCAATCCTTTTACAATCAATACCATTGATGAACACTTGGATATGATGATGATTTGCCATCACTTAGACAAGAATATTCCTGAAGATATTGCTTTTGCTAAATCGCGTATCCGCGAGCAAACTATTGCCGCAGAAGGTATTTTACACGATATGGGCGCTATTTCCATGATGAGTTCGGACTCCCAAGCGATGGGTCGAATTGGGGAGGTTGTTACCCGTACATGGCAAATTGCGGATAAGATGAAAAAAGATTTTGGTCCATTACATCCGGATACGACAAATGACAACTTCAGAGCGAAACGCTATGTAGCAAAATACACCATCAACCCTGCAATTACGCACGGAATTTCGGACTACGTAGGTTCTGTTGAAGTTGGAAAAATGGCAGATTTAGTGTTCTATCGCCCTGCTACTTTTGGAAGTAAACCTGAAATGGTGCTTAAGGGAGGGGTGATTGCTTATGCTGGAATGGGAGATCCCAACGCTTCGATTTCAACCCCACAACCGTATATGTACCGCCCAATGTGGGGAACCTTCGGCAAGGTAGTAGGCGAAACTTCGGCTCTATTTGTTGCGCAACAAGCCATTGATCACGGAGGTTTACAAGAATTAGGCGTTCAAAAAGCACTCAAACCCGTGAAAAATACGCGCCAGGTGAAAAAATCCGATTTGCTTCACAATGCGAGTCAACCGCATATTGATATGAATCATCAAACCTATGAAATTCTCATTGATCAAAAACCCGTTTCTATTCAACCGTCTCAATCGTTACCATTGAGTCAGTTGTATCATATTTAGGTGATTGGAAATGGGAGATGAATGAAATTTCCCATAGCTAAGTGAAACAATTTTTCATGTACTATAATTCAACAAAAAGCCAAACTTGATTGTAAGTTTGGCTTTTTGTTGTGGGTTTCTTTTTTGTTGTAATAATCTAAATCTCAAAACGCATTACGCTTTATGCATCACGCACCACCATTTTATAACAAAACCTTCACACCTACACTCATTTTTTATTCGTATATTTAGACTCGTCGAAATAAGTTTTTACTGACAACCCCAATTGTTTGATTTGATACTAAGTATAAATAAAACTTATACTAAAATAAAAAACAATAATCAGAAATAATAGTACAAGTCCCTTTTGTGGGCTATTTTTGTACTAGAAATAAGAAAGGAAAAAACAAATATTAACTTTTAAAAAAATAAACATTATGTCTTTAGTAGGTAAAAAGTTTCCAAACATTACAGTAGATGCAATTTCAGAAATGGGTGATAATTTAAGAATCAACATTTTTGAAGAAGCAACAAAAAATAACAAAAAAGTATTATTATTCTGGTATCCAAAAGATTTCACTTTCGTATGTCCTACGGAATTACATGCTTTCCAAGAGGCTCTTCCTGAATTTGAAAAAAGAAATACGATGGTAATTGGAGCATCTTGTGATACAAATGAAGTACACTTTGCTTGGTTAAACACAGCCAAAGACAACGGAGGTATTGAAGGAGTTACATACCCTATCATCGCTGATACGCAAAGAAACTTATCTTCTGTATTAGGTATCTTAGACGTAGAGAATGAAGTATACAACGAAGAGTTAGATTCAGTTCAAATTGAAGGATCAAACGTAACGTACCGTGCTACTTACTTAATTGATGAGACAGGAAAAATTTTCCACGAGTCTGTAAACGATATGCCATTAGGAAGAAACGTAAACGAGTATGTTCGTTTAATCGACGCTTACACACACGTTCAAACACATGGTGAAGTATGTCCTGCAAACTGGGAAGAAGGAAAAGATGCAATGAATGCAGACAGAAAAGGTGTTGCTGATTACTTAAGCAAACACTAATTAAATACTAACGTAAAAAAAATTTAAAAAATGCTTTTAGAATTAGATCAAGATAATTTACAAGAAATTGTAGGTCAAAATGAAAAAGTAGTTGTTCAATTTTCAGCTACTTGGTGTGGGAACTGTAGAATTATGAAGCCAAAGTTTAAAAAGCTTTCAACAGAAAAAGAGAATATCACCTTTGTTATTGCAGATGCGGAGAAATTCCCTGAATCTAGAAAACTAGCTGACGTGAGTAATCTACCAACCTTCGCTACTTTCGTAAATGGAAAATTAGTGAACCAAACTCAAACGAATAAAACGGAAGTTTTACACGATTTAGTTGGTGAAATCGCTTAATCTTAAATACGACCTCGCATGAAATTACCTGTAATTAAACATTTAACTCAATTTATTGAGCAAAATGACCAAGATTATATCATTGAAACCCTAGAAGTATTGGAAAACCTAACGGAAGTTCCCTCGTTAAAAGACGAAGAATTGGACGTTATTGGTGAATTAATCTCCAATATGTACGGAGCACTGGAAGTTCAGAAATTAATGAAAGAAGGAGCTACGCAAAAAGAAGCATTAAACAACTTTATGCAACGTGTATTAGGGTCCATTGACAAATAAATCTTATTTTACAATACAAAGGCTACAAAACAATGTTTTGTGGCCTTTTTTTATTCTCTTTAGCTCGAGCATTTCGCTATCAGTTTGAATAGTCTCTTTTCCAATACCTCCTTTTCTTATTCTAGATTAAGTCTTTTTTTTCCTCCCCTTCCTACCTTTGTAACAAAACAAAACAAAATTCAACCATGAAAATTACAGCCTTTGCTGCTAGCAATAGCACACAGTCCATCAACTTAACTTTGGTTAAAAGCGTCTTACCTAATTTAGAAGGACACGACATACAAATTTTAGATCTCAACGATTACGAAATGCCCATCTATTCTCCAGAACGGAACCAAGCCGGTATTCCTGAACAAGCGCTCACCTTCAATCAGATACTAAAAGACAGTGATGCCTTAATTATTGGTTTAGCCGAGCACAACGGAACTTTTAGTACGGCTTTTAAAAATATTTTTGACTGGGGATCTCGTGCTGATAAAGCTTTGTTTCAGCAAAAGCCTATGTTCTTGCTTTCAACCTCTCCAGGTCCTCGAGGAGGACAATTCGTTATGGAGTCCGCAAAAAATATCTTTCCCTTTTTTGGAGGAAACATTCAAGCCCATTTTTCATTGCCCAATTTTCAAGATAATTTTAAAGATGGAATGATTGTCAATGACGCTTTACAGCTTGAATTTGAAGCGAAAATAAACGATTTTAAATCGATTCTTCATCAAAACTAACCCTACTTTTTCAACACAGAGAGGCTATCTAAAACGGGTAGCCTTTTTGCTTTTACTCCTTGATTCTCATACCTCACTTTCTACTTAATTTCTTTCTATAAAGAGCTCCTAACCATTTGCATTTTTTGTATCTTTGCACCACTTAATCTAACGGAGATTTAGCTCTTTCTCCTTTCAACAAGTAGTAGCTTATGAAACGGTTTAGTTTTTATAAACTGTCGCAAAACATCCGGACGAATCATGAGAAATAATTTTTTTGTTCAACTCCTGAAACAAGAAAGTAAAAATTTATTTCAACTCAAAGAGAGTAACCGCTTATGGCATATTCCTTTCATGGCGATGTTTGCCATTGGAGTTCCTTTACTGGTGGGTTGGTATTTTGATAATCTACAAGCAGGATTATTGGCCTGTTTAGCAGGTTTGGTTATCCTCTACCTTCCTTCTAATCTGCCGACTCCTCAACGGATGTTTATTATGCTAGTCTGTTCCTTCGGCTTTATGTTTTCTTATGTCGTTGGGGTTATTTTCAGCTTTAACTTTGTGGTTTCTGCTGTGGTCTTTGGTTTATTTGCGACAGCCATCCATTGGTTATCCTTGTATTTTTCCATGCCGCCTCCTGGGAGTTTTTTCTTTATTATGATTGCTTCGATGGCCAGCAATACGCCTTTTGATTTTGATACGATTGCCACGCGAATCGGATACTTCGTCTTGGGAACCGTATTCGCTTGTACCCTAGCCTTAGTCTATAGCTTTGTTGTGGGACGAAAATACATTTCAAAAACACCCGTCCGTATTATTCTACCTGTACCCCTAAAAACACAAGTCGATTACTTCATTCGTGCCGTAATTGTAGGCGCTTTTATGTCATTATCGCTATTAATTGGTAATCTATTGAACTTCAATAACCCCTATTGGATTCCCATTTCTTGTTTAGCTATTATGCAGGGAATTTCACTCTACCATGTTTGGCAACGCGTCTTGCATCGTATTGCGGGCACATTTATTGGTATTGGACTGTGTTGGGTCTTAATTTCTTTCTCTCAAGATCCCCTATACTTGTGTATTTGTATTATGCTTTTGCAATTTATTATTGAAATTTTTATCTCGCGAAACTACGCCCTTGCGGTCATTTTTATCACCACTTTAACTGTCCTACTTGCAGAGGCAGGGAGTCCCTTGATTCATTCGCCTAATGAACTCATTCAAGCGCGACTAACCGATATTGTCATTGGTAGTTTACTTGGCGGACTTGGCGGATGGCTCTTGCATCACGAATATTTGCGCCATCATACAGTAGATCAAATCAGAAGTACACGCATTGGATTAAAAAGAAAGCGAAAAAAAAGGTAACTTTCTTTGTTATTTGTTCTTTGTTATTTGTTCTTTGGCTTTTGTGCTTTGTTATTTGTTATTTGTGCGTTTGCACGCATCAACTGATCAACTGAACTGTGAACCGTTAACCACCATCACACATTACAATCTTGCATCGCTGGCATATCAATTTCTTTGACACAAGTGGCATTAGTTGTTGATAAAATAAATCGAATAGCGGCTAACACATCCGTTAAGGGAATCAATGCTCCTTCCGTTTGCTCCAGCACCTCCTCTACGGGTAAAGTATGCGCATACTCTGTGGCCAGGTACCCTAAATTCAGCACACTAATTCCGATACGATGTTCGCGTAAGGTTTCGCGTAGTGCATGTACTATTCCTCTCAATGCAAATTTAGACGCAGAGAAAGCCACCTCTTTCCCCTTGTGATTTTCCAATCCCCAGGTCGATCCAATGAGGATAATTTTGGCATTGTCACTGCCTTTTACGTTCTTCATAAAGGCATGTAAGGCTAGCGCACAAGAGGTAATATTCGTTTGAATGATTTGGATTATTTCTTCTGTAGACGATTGTTCAAAATCGTAGGTAGCTTCGAAGGCTTCTTGTTCCCAAATCCCAACATTGTAAATAATATAATCCAAGGGAGTATCTTGGAGTAGATCTTGGACCGCAGTCACTGCAACCGTAGGTTGGGATAAGTCGGCCTGAATCCACACCAAATTACTCTTGGCATCAAATGGCTTCGATCGGGAAACCCCGAATACTATATCTTGTTCTTGTGGAATGGCTTGTGCAATTGCCCGTCCTAACCCTTTACTACAACCGTATATTAAATATTTTTTAGTCATCTTCTTCTTAATTTACCCACAAAACTAGTGGAGTTTTTAATACATACTCTCTTTTCAGGAAAGAATTAAATTATCCGCAACATATACTTAAAAATTTGATTTTTTATTCATAATTAAACGAAAATAGAATTTAATACCTGTATATTTACTTTAAAAATTTAAGATGATACATTATTTTTTAAAAGTTAGTCTACTTTTAGGTGCTTTTTGTGTTGGGACGTTGAGTGTTGCACAGAACAAATTAGTACTGAAAAACGTAGAAATCTTTAACGGTAAAGACAATCGAACCACCACAGGAGCTATTGTTGTAGAGAAAAATAAAATTGTAAAAATTGTTGAGGGAGATCTTGCATCGACAGATTTAGAAAACGCTCAGGTGATTGATGGCCAAGGGAAGTTTGCGATGCCAGGGATGATTGATGCACATTGGCATTCCTTTTTAGCGGCCAATTCCAATCAGGCGATTATGCTAGGAGACGAGAGTTTCTTATTCATTAATGCAGCCAAAGAATCAGAAAAAACCCTACAACGTGGTTTCACGACAGTTCGAGATTTGGGAGGACACGTCATGGGAATTAAGCAGGCGAATGACTATGGTATCAACAAAGGACCTCGTATTTACCCCAGTGAGGCGATGATTTCCCAGACAGGTGGACATGGAGACGCAAGCTTTCCTTGGTCAGAACCGAGAATGGTAGATCATACTCCGCCTCGTTTCCAAGTTTTAGGAGGTAGTATCATTGCCGATGGCGAACAAGAAGTAACTGTTGCCGCAAGGGAACAATTGAGAAAAGGTGCTTCTCAACTCAAAGTAATGGCTGGCGGTGGTGTTGCGACGATTTACGATCCGTTAGATGCAACACAATATACTACCAAAGAAATCAAAGCGGCTGTTGAGGCTGCGGAGAATTGGGGAACCTATGTAACCGTACATGCCTATACTCCTAAAGCGGTAAGACAAGCTGTGGATGCAGGGGTTAAATGTGTCGATCATGGCCATTTACTCGATGAAGCTACAGTTAAATTATTGGGTGAAAAAGACATTTGGCTCAGTATGCAGCCTTTTGATTTAGATGCTAGCGCCTATACAAACCCAGAGCAAGCAGCGAATAAAAAAGCGGTGGGAATGGGAACAGAAAATGTATACACTTGGGCAAAAAAACACAAGGTAAAACTAGCTTTTGGAACCGATTTAGTAGCTCCACCAAAAAATCCATTGAGACAAAATGAATTAGTCGTGAACCTCAAACAATGGTTTAGCAATTTTGAGATTCTTAAAATGATTACCTATGACAATGCTCAATTATTGAAAATGAGTGGTCCTAGAAATCCCTACCCTGCTGAATTAGGAACCCTTACAGAAGGGGCTTATGCGGATATTCTGTTGTTTGACCAAAGTCCACTAGAGCACATCGAAGTAATTGGAGATCCTAACACTCATTTACTTTTGATTATCAAAGATGGTAAAGTGTATAAGGATAACGTAACAGGGAGATAGTTATGGGAAAAGGGAGATGGGAAATGAGTAGATTTTCTAAATAGAATATTTTGAGTAATAAAAAAAGAACTTCTGATTATTGGAAGTTCTTTTTTTGTTCTTTGCTTTTTTTGTTGGTTGATTTTTTGCGTTTTTGTTGTAATAATCCAAATCAGAAAAATTTTCTCTTCTCTCATCTCCCTTTTCCCATTTCCACCTCATTTGATTCGATTAAAATCCAACGTATAGGCATCCATATTTTTCAATACCTTCATGACTTCTTGAGGAATATAAGGATCAACAGGATAATCCTTACTTTCCCATGCTTTTTCATTCGTTAAGTGGCTGATTTTTTCCTTATCTGCCTGGTTTAGCCCAGTAAAGAATAAGAGTTTCCCCATACCAGCTTCTGAAGCTCCTTTGTACATGCTGTACTCATTGGTATTTTCCTTCTCTTCTGTCTGTTGGACACCAGCCAACCACGGGTCTCTATAACGGGCTAATACGCGGTCATTCAGCAGTAAATCGCCTTGTTTATTCACGTAATTTTCAGGAAAAACAAGCCGTCCAATTTTACTCACTACGGCTTTGCTATACCATTGACTCCCTTTGAATCGCTCTGTTAAATTGGCGTCAATCAGCAAGTATTTATCAGACGATAAATAGGTCGAATAAGCAGCCCCTAATCCCATTGCAGCAGTGGGTCCACTTAAAACAAATCGCCCTTCATCTAAGTATTTCCCCTCGCGATCCGCAATTCGTTCGAGCATCGATAGAAAGGCATAAACGGCATTTTCTTCGAAAGCCTCTTTGGAATCATAGTATCCGTAAGGTTCACCTTGACTGTTCTTTCCGACTTTACTACCCCCAAATCCGATACGATCAATTGCAATCAAGTGGAATTTCTCATTTAATTCCTTATCTAAGAAGTAGGGCAATAGGCTAGTAACGTTATCGCCATTTTGGGGAATCAAAACTAAGTAAGGATTTCTCACACCACCTAGATAATTATAATCGTCGAGATAAACATATCGCTTATTACTTAGATAGCCAATTTTAAAATTGTTCACTACAATTGTATCATAAATAGGCGCTCTTTGTTGGTTGTTTTCAAAAAGCAGTGCTACTTTTTCGGGATTGTATTCTTCGTACATCCAATGGTATTTACACCAGACAAAACCATAACTAAGTAACACTAATGCGCTTATGGTCCAACCTATTTTTTTTATTTGCATTTGTGGTTTTCTATTTCAGTTAATCGCTGTAAAAGTACAAGTTTAAAAGCTAAATTGTCTTTTTTTACCACATATACCTTAAAACAATTGGAGATTTAGTATTAATTGTAGGGCTATTTTTTATCGTTTGTACCCCTTATTTCCACCATTTCCCCTCCTCTTTTCTAAACATTTATACGTATATTTGTAGCTACTTTTATAGTAAAAGTAAGGCTTACGCATGAATACAATCTTCATGTTGTGAGGTCATTACCTTTCGTTATTGAACAAGGCGCAGGTAATAGGAAAACAAAGGATTGACTTGGCGTATCTATTTCGAGCTTTCCACCCTAATTTTAATTTCAAAACAAGCGTATAATGAATCATTTACAACCCTTAATTGAAACTGCATGGCAGGATCGTTCCCTGCTCCAGCAACAAGAAACACAAGACGCCATTCGCGAAGTTATCGAAGCGATTGATCAAGGAAAATTACGTGTTGCAGAACCCGTAGCTGGAGGATGGCAGGTTAATGAATGGGTAAAAAAAGCGGTTGTTTTATATTTTCCCATTCAAAAGATGGAAACCTTTGAAATGGGTATTTTCGAGTATCACGATAAGATGCCCTTAAAGCAAAATTACGCAGCCAAAGGAATTCGCGTAGTTCCCAATGCAGTTGCTCGTCATGGGGCTTACATCTCTTCTGGGGTAATTTTAATGCCTTCCTACGTGAATATTGGTGCCTATGTGGATGAAGGAACAATGGTTGATACGTGGGCTACTGTGGGTTCTTGTGCACAAATAGGCAAACACGTGCACCTATCAGGGGGTGTTGGTATAGGCGGGGTTTTAGAACCACTGCAAGCAGCACCTGTTGTAATTGAGGACCATGCTTTTATAGGGTCTCGTTGTATTGTAGTTGAGGGTGTTCGCGTGGGCAAAGAAGCAGTTTTAGGTGCGAATGTGGTACTGACAGCTTCGACTAAAATCATTGACGTAACAGGAGAAACTCCAGTGGAAATCAAAGGATATGTACCTGAGCGTTCTGTTGTTATTCCTGGTTCCTATACCAAGCAATTTCCAGCGGGTGATTATCAAGTGCCCTGTGCTTTAATTATTGGAAAACGCAAACCTTCTACAGATTTAAAAACCTCGTTAAACGATGCGTTAAGAGAATATAATGTTGCGGTTTAATTCCCGCTATACTCCTCATACAATTACCACAGCTCTTTATCGACTGTGGTAATTTACGTTTAAAATCACATGATTATTTTATGACTCGACTATTTTCTAAAAACATTCAAATCTTTACGTTGCGCTTCTTGCTAATTTTTGCCTTCTATCAATTGTGTAGAGTCGGTTTTTATTGGTATAACGGTCACCTACTAGATTCTTTTAATTCCGAGGTCCTAATCGGAGGTATTCGCTTTGACTTAGCGGCTTTAGGCTTTATCAATTTACTATTTGCTCTTTTGCACCTTTGGCCTGGGAAATTTCAAACGAAAAAAGGTTATCAGACGTTTTTATTCTACAGTTTTTATCTGGTCAATATTTTCATCCTGTGTTTAAACTTTGTGGACTATGAATACTTCCGCTTTATTGGCAGACGCAGTTCCTATGCCTTTATTACTGCTTCGGGTATGGAGCAAGAACTACCAGGACTACTGAAAAACTTTATTGTAGACTACTGGTGGATTCCTCTATTTATGCTGGGTTCTTTTGTACTTTTTTGGCTGATTTACCGAAAAATAGATACCAAAGTATATGATTCTCGTTTTAATTTCCCTCAGGCTCTTGTTGCTGTCTTGGTTGTGGGTATATTACTCATTCTTGGACGTGGTGGTTTTCAGCGCAAACCCATTCGCTTAGTAGATGCTGCGGGATATGGCGGATTAAAAAATACAGCTTTGGTTTTAAATACTCCTTTTTCAGTGCTGAAAACCATGGGAAAAAAGGAAACTTTACCCGATTATAATTTCTACAGTGAAGAAGAATTGGTAAAAATCTTCAATCCTGTACAGGTTTTCAACTACGATTCCATCAACAAAAAGAATGTGATTTTATTGATTCTTGAGAGCTTTGGCCGAGAGAATATGCAGCTAGGGTTAACTCCTTTTATGGATTCTTTGGCTGAGAAAAGTTACTTCTTTGAGCATGGGTTTGCTAATGGAAAGGTATCGATTGATGCGGTTCCTTCTTCTATTTCAAGTATTCCCAGCCTAATGGATCGCACCTATATTACGTCGAGCTATGCCCTCAACGATGTTTACCCCTTACCCAAAATCCTCAATGACAACGGATACCACACTGCTTTTTTTCACGGTGCGTTTAACGGAAGTCAGAATTTCGACCAATATGCCAATGTAGCGGGATTCAAAGAATATTATGGAAAGAACGAATACGAAGGTCCTGAAGCTTTTGATGGTGCTTGGGGAATTTTTGACGAAGAGTTTTTACAATTTTTTGCGCGTAAATTAGATGGTTTTCAAGCCCCATTCTTCTCTACCCTCTTTACGATTTCTTCTCACAATCCCTATACAATTCCAGAAAAATACAAGGGAAAATTTCCTAAAGGAACTGCAGATATACACGAGTCCATCGCCTATGCGGACTATTCGCTTCAACAATTCTTCAAAACAGCAAAAACCAAATCTTGGTACAAGAATACGGTCTTTGTTATTGTAGCAGATCATACCTCTTCAGAACCACAAACAGAACAATGGAAAACAAATGTAGGTAAATTCAGAATTCCCATTTTGTTCTTTGCTCCTGGAGATGAAGAAGCCTTTCCTCCGACTAAAGTGGAACGCAATTTCCAACAAATTGATATTCTACCAAGTTTAATGGATTATTTACAAATTAACACCCAAGTAATTTCCTTTGGAAAATCCTACCAATCGGAACAGGATTTTGCTATTAGCTATTTGAATACAATCTATAATTACGAAGAAGGAGCATATTACCTTGCCTTTGATGGAAATAAGAGTTTAGGGCTTTACAATTGGCACAAGGATCCTGAATTAAAAGACAACCTTTTGACAAAAGAACCAAAGAAATTGGAAGAAATGGAACGCTTTTTAAAAGCCTATATCCAAACCTTTAACGCTCGAGTAAAAAACAATCAATTAACCATTAAGAAAGAACAATAGCAAGTGGAGGTTCTTATAATCTCTTTTCCTTTCAGAAGCTTAACTTTGTTTATTTCAATACAAAAGAAAAGCCAAAATCACTCTTGATTTTGGCTTTTCTATTATTCTTTACTATACTGTGGATACTTGGGAGGAAACATATGCTTTAAGCGCTTTGAAAGACGCTTGTATGTATTGGAATGTTTATAATAGTATGGAATCTTTTCAAAAGGGATATTTTTGACTTCTTCCTTCATTTCTTCTATGGAATAATTACGCATCAACGACTTTTTCATCCATACGGAAATAACTTCATTCCATTGGTCTTTATTAGCCCAATAATGTCCAACCACATGGTCAGAAGGTTTAATAGTTGTAATCTGACTACCTGCTATACCAAAGGCCAATTGCTCTTTTGTAAAATAAGCAATTTGAGCTACACACATCGCATCACAAACCTGTAAAGCTAATTCTATAGTCGCAAAATGTTGGGTTGAAATTCCAATAACTCCAGAATTCCACATACAAGTTTGCTCATCGACTAGTATGTTTGCAAACTTTTTATTTCTTAGGCTACTCCACATCTTCTTTTCCGACTTTGTCTTCAAGGTTGGCAGAGGCCCCTCATTCACATGCATAATATTGAACCCTTGATCTAATTCAGCTTTCAATACATGCAAAGGTTTATAAATAAAAGTGTCCCCGTCGAGGTATAAAATATCCTCATTCGGGTATTCTTTAGCAATATGCTCTAAGGCTTTTATTTTTAATCTCCAAAAGTAACCATAGCCTCCTTTCCATTCTTCTACTCGTTGTGCATCTAAGGGAATGATCGTAATCAAATGTTCAATTTGTTTAAAATAAGAAGGGTTTTCAGCCACAACAATAATTCGATCCGCTTCACTTTTATTAATCAACGCTGTATAAATAGAGAAAAATACTTGTTGGTAATAACTTATGTCTTGACCAAATACAAGATATATAATATTCATGTTCTTATTTTTTGATAAAAATAATTTTATTTTTTTAATAAAACTAAAACAATATCTCCCATTCTTCCCCTTCATGAGATAAAGAAGTGAGTATCTAACTATCTATTCCCCTAAAATAGTATTCTATCTCCTCTTAGAGAAGGAATTAAATCTAGAAATACGCTTTATCAAAATGCTTGTCCTCCTTTGATACGTCCTTGATTTCCTTATAAAAGAGGGACTTTTGCTTTAACCGCCGTATAAAAAACAAGATATATGGTTTATTTTTCACTATTTTCACCCCAACTACCTCCTCAATTGCCTCTTATTTTTCAAAAAAGGTATTTTTAATGCGGTAGATACCTTACTTTTGTATCACCTAGTTTTGAGTTAAGGCTTGTTTTTACCCCACCAACCTAGGTGAAATTTAAAACTATTTTTTCAAAAGACCCTTTCGATCAACTTGAATTAGTACCGTTATGAAGATAGAACTTACGCTTTTAGTCCCGACCAAAAATGAGGAATCTAATATAAAAGATTGCATTCAATCTGCTATAGATCTTGTGGATCATGTTTATGTAGTTGACTCGTATAGCACAGATAATACGGTTCAAATTGCACAAGAACTCGGGGCTCAAATTATATCTCGTAAATTTGACAACTACTCTGACCAAAAAAACTGGGCGATTGATCAGCTTCCTGGCGATTGGATTCTCCTACTTGACGCAGATGAGCAATTAACAGCAGAGCTAAGACAAGAAATTGTTTATTTACTAGAGAGTAATACGTTAGAGGACCACCAAGCCTATTGGGTTTATCGAAATAATATATTTTTTGGCAAAGAGATTCGATACTCGGGTTATCAAGGCGATAAAGTTATTCGCTTATTTAAAAAAGACGTCTGTCGCTATACCAATCGCGTACACGAATCTTTACAAGTGAACGGAACGGTTGGTTTTTTAAAAAACAAACTATACCATAATACCTATCGTGGTTTCGATTTTCACCTAGCAAAATTAAGTAGTTACGCCACCTTACAAGCCGAAGATTACAACAAGAAAACGGGTAAATTAACAGCCTATCACTTTATTTTTAAACCAGGATGGCGTTTTATCAAACACTATTTTATCAAACAAGGTTTCCGAGATGGTATTCCCGGTGTTATTTTATCCTCTCTCAATGCGTATGCTACCTTTTTACGCTATGTAAAGCTCTGGATGTTAAGAAACAACATTCCAAATTAACTGTAAAAACGAGGTATTTTTTTAGTATCTTTACGCTTAAACGTCATTTATGAATACACTTCGGTTTACTCTATTCTTTATCGTCTTATTCAGCGTCATTAGTTGTCGAACCGATATGGATTTTGAGCCTAATACACAACCTTTGCTCCTTTCAACTGACACCGTGTATTTAGATCCCGTTTTTACGGAAACCCAGTCGAGTTCTTACTTGGTTAAAATCTACAACACGAGCAATAAAAATATCAAGATTCCCCAACTAACGTTGGGTAAAGGCGAACAGTCCTATTTCAATTTACTGATTGAAGGCGTATCAGGAAAGCAGTTTTCCAATGTGGAACTTTTAGCAAAAGATAGTCTATATGTTTTCGTTCATACAATGGGCAAAGCAGATCCTCAAGCCAAAGAATTTATTTATACCGATCAGATCCGCCTACTCGGCCCTGCTCAACCTCAACACATTGAACTTATCACGGTGATTAAGGATGCGTATTTTTTACATCCTGGTCGGGCAGAACAACAGGTCTTGCAAACGGTTCAATTGGACAATCAAACCACTGTAGAAGGCTTTTATCTTGGAGACACAAATGTACACGCCAAGAATTCCCTAACCTTGGATAATACCAAGCCTTATGTTGTCTATGGCTATGCCATTATTCCTGAAAACCAAACCTTAACCCTAGAAGCAGGAACTGAAATTTACTTTCACCAAAATTCTGGAATCATTGGTTTACCTGGTAGTGCTATACAAGCAAAAGGTACGATAGAAGAACCGATTCTCTTGCGCAATGATCGTTTAGAATCCGACTATGCTTACACAGCAGGACAATGGTCAGGCATTCGCATGCAAGAACCAGGACCTAGTGTATTGGATTACGTGACTATTACCCAGGCTAAGATTGGTTTATACTTGGACCATGCTTCGGATTTCACCTTGCGTAACACTCAATTATTCAATCATTTATACTCAGCTCTATTTGTGATAAACTCTACGGTTGTTGGACAGAATGTAGTGGCTGCCCAGACCCAAAATGCAACTGTTGTTTTGCGTCAAGGTGGGGACTATTTGTTTCAGCACTGCACTTTTGTCAACTCGGGCCTACGTCCAGACCAAGCCGCTTTACTGCTAATCAATACAACGGAAACTCCTTTGAGACGTCTGACGATTCAGAATAGTCTTTTACATAGCGCTATCGCACAGAGTTTTATACTATCCGATGACGAAAGCGCACCGATTCGCTTTGAATCCACGGCATTCAAAGATACGAGCAAGCGCAGCAGCTCTACTCCCCTATACAATTATGCCGATGCATCAAGGTATAGTCAACCCATTGTTCTAAATACGTCTGCATTAGCTACTATAGATTTTCAAGATCCTAAAAAGAATATATGGACCTATTCTAGTGAGATGACGCACTTAATTGGCAAAGGAGCCCCAGCAATTGCAAACCATATTCCACTAGATATCGCTGGAAAAGACCGCAGAAATGCTGCCGATTTAGGGGCCTATCAACATATTGAAACGACAAAAGAATAATTTTTTAATTGTCTTTTTTTAGTATATTTTTGCATCTTACAACAACAACTAAAATAATCTTATCGCAATGATTTATTTCTTCGAAAACCCTTCGAAAAAGTTCTACGCTGTACAGGTGGAGAACGCTTTATCTATTGAAGATATTCAAAAACTAAACTGGCTTTTTGGCAATGCTAAACACCTGGATCAACAAATAATCGACCGTTCTTTTATTGGACCACGTGCAACGATGATTACGCCTTGGAGTACCAATGCGGTTGAAATCACACAAAACATGGGCATCAATGGAATTGTTCGCATTGAAGAATTTTTCGAAGCAAATGGAGAAGCCTTTGATCCGATGTTGTCTCAAGTATTTGAAACACTTCACCAAGACATTTTCGCGATTCACATTCAACCGGAACCAATCCTATACATTGAGGATATTGCGAAATACAACCAAGAAGAAGGATTAGCGCTAAACGAAGAAGAAATTGCGTATTTAGAAAACTTAGCTCAAAAAATAGGACGTAAACTAACCGATTCAGAAGTATTTGGTTTTTCTCAAGTAAACTCTGAACACTGTCGTCATAAAATATTTAATGGAACTTTCGTCATTGATGGAGAAGAAAAACCGACTTCATTATTCAAATTGATTAAAAAGACTTCCGAAACCCACCCCAATGCTATTGTATCTGCCTATAAAGATAACGTTGCCTTTGTAAAAGGGCCACGCGTGACTCAATTTGCACCTTTATCTGCAGACAAACCTGATTTTTACGCGGAAAAAGAATTTGATTCTGTTATTTCCTTAAAAGCAGAGACACACAACTTCCCGACTACGGTAGAGCCCTTTAATGGAGCAGCTACAGGATCAGGAGGAGAAATTCGCGACCGTTTAGCGGGTGGACAAGGATCTTTACCTTTAGCGGGAACAGCAATTTACATGACTTCGTACTCTCGTTTAGAAGAGAACCGTCCTTGGGAACAAGCGATGGATGAAAGAGCCTGGTTATACCAAACCCCTATTGATATTTTAATCAAAGCTTCGAATGGAGCATCTGATTTTGGAAATAAATTCGGTCAACCGTTAATTACGGGATCTATTTTAACGTTTGAACACGAAGAAGACGCACGCAAACTTGGTTTTGATAAAGTGATTATGCAAGCGGGTGGTATCGGATACGGAAAATTAGATCAAGCCAAAAAACACAAGCCGGAACAAGGAGACCAAGTGGTGATCTTGGGTGGTGAAAACTACCGCATTGGTATGGGAGGAGCTGCGGTTTCTTCTGCCAATACAGGAGCTTTTGGTTCTGGTATTGAGTTAAACGCCATTCAGCGTTCCAATCCAGAGATGCAAAAACGCGCGGCTAATGCGATTCGCGGTTTAGTTGAAGCAGATCACAACCCAATTGTATCGATTCACGATCACGGAGCTGGTGGACACTTGAACTGTTTATCTGAATTAGTAGAAGAAACAGGAGGACACATCAATTTAGATCAATTGCCTATTGGAGATCCAACACTCTCTGCTAAAGAAACCATTGGAAACGAATCGCAAGAACGTATGGGCTTGGTGATTGGTCAAAAAGACATGGATACCTTAGCGCGTATTGCAGAGAGAGAACGTGCACCTATGTATGCGGTTGGAGAGATTACTAATGACCACCGCTTTACGATTGAATCAGCTAAAACTGGTGCAAAACCAATGGATTTCGCAATTGAAGAAATGTTTGGTAGTTCTCCAAAAACCATCATGGATGATCAAACGATTAACCGTGTATACGCTGATTTAGCTTATAGCGTGGAAAAAGTAGACGATTATTTAAACCAAGTTTTACAATTAGAAGCGGTTGCTGCTAAGGATTGGTTAACAAATAAGGTAGACCGTTGTGTGGGAGGTCGTGTGGCTAAACAACAATGTACAGGTCCATTGCAATTACCCTTGAATAACTTAGGGGCTATGGCTCTTGATTTCAAAGGAAAAGAAGGGATTGCAACTACTGTAGGGCATGCACCTGTAGTGGCTTTGGTTAATCCAACAGCTGGAAGTAGAAATGCAATTGCTGAAGCCTTATCGAATATTGTTTGGGCACCCTTAAAAGACCAAATGAAGGGAATTTCCCTTTCTGCCAACTGGATGTGGGCGTGTAATAACCCTGGTGAAGATGCTCGTTTATACGAAGCGGTACAAGCGTGTTCTGATTTCGCTATCGAATTGGGCATCAATATTCCAACTGGAAAAGACTCCCTATCCATGAAACAAAAATACCCGAATGACGAGGTAATTGCTCCTGGTACTGTTATTATTTCTGCGGCTGCAAACTGTACTGATATTACGAAAATCGTAGAACCAACGTTGAAAAAAGGCGCAGGTTCTATTTACTATATCAATTTATCACAAGACAACTTTAAGTTAGGTGGTTCTTCTTTTGCTCAGATTTTAAACAAAATTGGACAGGAAGTACCGACGATTCAAGATGCTGCTTACTTCAAAAAGGCATTTAATGCGGTTCAAACCTTAGTTGAGCAGGGACAAATTGCAGCAGGTCACGATATTGGAAGTGGAGGTTTAATCACCACTTTATTAGAAATGACGTTTGCGGATATAAACTTAGGTGCGAACTATGACTTAACTGCTTTGAATGAAAAAGATACAGTAAAAGTATTGTTCAATGAGAACATCGGTTTAGTCATCCAAGCAAAAGAAGATGCTAGTTTTGAAGCTGCTTTGAACGCACAAGGTGTAGAAGCTACTAAAATTGGTACAGTAACTACAACAGAACAAGTTTCCTTTACCAATGGAGCGGATGCTTTTGCATACAGTGTTCCTGCTATCCGCGATACGTGGTATAAAACTTCGTATTTATTGGATCAAAAACAAACAAAAAACAACAAAGCGACCGATCGTTTTAACAACTATAAAAAACAACCGTTACAATTTGCTTTCCCAGCACAGTTTGACGGTAAGAAACCTGCGCTTGACGCGTCTAAACCTCGTCCAAAAGCAGCGATTATCCGTGAAAAAGGAAGTAACTCAGAACGCGAGGTAGCCAATGCAATGTTCTTAGCAGGATTTGACGTAAAAGACGTTCACATGACGGATTTAATCTCAGGTAGAGAAACCCTAGAAGATATTCAGTTCATTGGTGCAGTTGGAGGTTTCTCGAACTCAGACGTTTTAGGATCAGCTAAAGGATGGGCGGGTGCTTTTATGTACAACGAGAAAGCCAATACAGCCTTGAAAAATTTCTTTGCTCGTCAAGATACTTTATCTGTTGGTATTTGTAATGGTTGTCAATTGTTTATGGAATTAGAATTAATTAATCCAGAACATGCCGTTCACGGAAAAATGTTACACAACGATTCTCAAAAACACGAAAGTAACTTTACTTCTGTGACCATCCAAGAAAACAACTCGATTATGTTATCTTCGTTAGCAGGTAGTACCTTAGGGGTTTGGATCTCACATGGTGAGGGTAAATTCAACTTACCAGAAGCAGAAAGTAACTACCATATTGTAGCGAAATATGCCTATGATAGCTACCCAGCAAATCCAAATGGTTCCGATTACAACACCGCTATGTTATGTGATACAACGGGTCGCCACTTGGTCATGATGCCACATATTGAGCGTTCTTTATTCCAATGGCACTGGGCTAATTACCCAGAAGGACGTCAAGACGAAGTTTCTCCATGGATGGAGGCTTTTGTCAATGCCCGTCAATGGATTGAAGCGAATAGTAAATAATACACGATATCAATACTAAAAAGCCCTCCTTATGAGGGCTTTTTTTATGGTTCTTAACAGTAATTAGCAAGCAATCAAGTGCTTTAATCAAAAAAAAGGCGTAGTTTTAGGGTAATTGTCTGTCTATTCAGACCTATTTATAAACCAAAAAAGTGCACAAAATTGTAGTATTATGAAATTAAGACCTATTCGTACGGAAGAAGATTACCACATGGCTATGATCAAAGTACAACTATTAGAAGGTAGTCAAGCCAACAAAGATACTGTAGATGAACTAGAGGTATTGCAAATTCTAATAGAAAAATATGAGCGAGACAACGCTCCCATGGGGATGCCAGATCCCATTGACAGTATCAAAATTTACAACCAATATTTCTCCGATGAGAAAGAGGAATAATAAAAACCCCAACAGGAAGTAGTTTCCTGTTGGGGTTTTTATTTTATTTTTTCAATTGTTTGCGTACGGTGTGAACCCCTCCTCCATTATAAATCCGTTCATACCCCAACTGTTCTAGTATTCTTCTAGCTTGTTGACTTCGCCAGCCACTTCTGCAGAAGACGATGATGGGCGTTTGCTTGCTATATCTACCACATTTGCTCACCAATTGATCTAGGGGTATATTTACTGCTTTAGGCACACTACCGTTGGCGTATTCGCCTGGAGTGCGTACGTCAAGGAGGATGGCTCCTTCTTGCATTAACGCTGTTAAAGAGGGTTTGTTTTCAAATGAACCGAAAAGGCGTTTGAACCACTGTATCATTTTATTCTATTTTGTAAGCGAAGATAAACTCCCTCTTGCAATCCTACAGTAACTAAGGTTACAGTTTTTGCTATTCGTAAGCGCTCACTTTAAAAAAAGAATATAGTTCGTCATAGCAATCGTGCGTTAACGTGACATCGCGAACAAAACTCACAAAATCCATTTTAAAATCGTAACGGGTATGGGATGTTTTGAGTATATAATCTGATAAAGTCTGAGCAAAGACTTGCTGTTGAACGGTATTTGCATGGTCATAACTAGCCTTAAGCAATACACAATCAATGGTTTTTGTCGCACTATCATCTAAAAATATTCCTTTCATTATTTGTTGTAATTGGACTTGCCAACGCTGTTGGTTCTGCATATTGTTCAAGGTCAAGGCAAACCAAGTGCTATATTCTTGATAGAAATCGGCAAATTTCTTACTGTGATGAGAAATACGCTTATCAAAGGCTTGCATTTCCATCATAATCTTCGAAAAGAGTTGGTAAGCAATGGGTTTATCAATATTGACCGTGATAAAATCATTAACCGGTTCAAAGGCAATCGCCAGCGTATCTAGTATTTTCTTAATCTTAACCCCTTCTAGGGTTTTGCGTTTCCCTGCCACCGCCTTGAAGGTTTGTTGGAGGATATCTGCGACGTATTCGGGAGTATAATCAATTTTCTCTTGGGAAAAAGTAACGACAAACTGTTGCTCTAAGGCTTTATTTTTTTTAAACACTTCAGTTAGCCATTGGACGATTGTTTCTTTGCTCTGTTCGTCTAGCAATGCCCCGCTAATGGATTGTTTGGCCTTGGTTCTTCTTTTTTTAACTTCTTGAGTAGGAGCTACTTTGCTTCCTTTTTGGGTGAGTTGTACCAATACCGCTGCTTGATGTGTACAGTATGCAGTAGTTTGTTCACAATCACAGGTCATCTGTACTACATTTTCTTCCTTTATCTGAATATGGACATCATAGGTTTCTTCTCCTTCATCGACAAATGCTACAAAATGCCCTGGCTCTTCTTCATCTAGTTCGCGCACTTGCAAGGCTTTTATTTGGGATTTCTCTTTGGTTGTCAGTTTTTTTAGTAGTTTTTGTATGTTCATTTTTTGATGCAGGTTTGATGAGATTTAGCGTAAAGCAAAGCTACAAGATATATACATTTGATTTCTCATTTTTTAAACGAATCGTTTGCAGTTTGCTCTTTTACTATATAGTTATGAATTACACTACTTAAACACTACTTTCTATGGCATATATTTTTTTTGTTCTTGCATCCAAGATAAACATTTGAACTACTTCAGGACGCTCTAGGGAAGGTACATAGTAAAAAGAATAGTACACCCATTGCTTGGTTACAAGTTCGCGTAACTCCTTTATCTTCTTTGCTATTTTTTCATTTCCATCTTCATAACTTAAACACAATAGGAACAGTTCCTCTAAGCTTTCACTTGGCGGTCCTTGCATCCAATTTACTTTTTGCCATCGGTTTGAGTTGGTTGTATTTTTACTGGGTAAAATTTTAGCTGTTGGATACAAAAAATCCGCAACAACCTCTGGAGAGACACTGTATTCTTCCCATGCAAATCCCTCCCCAAATCCTCCAAACTGCTTATAGGTATCTAGTACCTTTACTTCTGTTTCCTTTGTATTCAAAATACCCAGAATATCCGCTTGAAAAACGTTTTTTTGACAAGACATACACAGGAGTAATCCAAGGCCATAGATCCCAATTTTATAGCTCATTTTCACGTAAATACTAATATTTTTTTATATAATCTTTCCAATCCAATGGGTATTCTCGTTGTATTTCCTTTAAAATGTAATCCGGGATAGGTTCATTTTCATAGGATAGTTTTCTTGTTTTTAAAAAGAGGATTATTTTCTTTTTTGTTGTATGTTCCTTTGAATCTAGCTCAAACCTACATTTTCTTAAGTCTTCTAAGATATATACCTTTTTATTATTTACCGTTGTATAAAGAACGGAAGTATAATCTGCTCCATTTTCCAACAAATAGAGTACGATCTCCATTCTTTTTAAAAGTAATGCTTCTGCCAATGGTAAACGCGTAAAACCTTCATCATCATCCCTAGCATAATTTACATTTGCTCCTGCCTCCACTAATAACCTAACTTTTTCTAATCCATCACAAGATAAACTCGAAATAGCTGCATTTAACGGCGTACTTCTAACGCTGTTTTTGCCTGTACTATAAGCGTTTTCTACTGCATTTGGATTTCCTTTATACGCTAAAAGTAATCGTAGATAACGAATATCTTTGTTTTCTGCAGCATCTATCATTGCACTTTCACCTTTATAGGTATCGCCAAGATTTGGGTCTGCTCCTAATGCTAAGAGTGTTTTTGTACTTCGGTATTTAGCATTATAAATAGCCAACATCAATAAGGTTCCTCCATATTTTGGTTCTCGAAAATTAGGATCAACGGCCTGTTTTGTGACCTCTTCCTCTATAGCATCAACCTCTTCATCTTGCACTGCTTTGGCTAATTCCCAAGCAGGAGTATGTTGAAATAATCTAAAATCTCTTGCTAACAATTCTTGTTTATCCACTATATTTTCTCGATTATGACATCCCACAAATACAAGAACTAAACAAAAAACAAACACTATTTTTTTCATCTCTTTCTTTATTATTACAATGTCCGTTTTCTTTCCTTGTACTAGATCAAACTTTTTCAATACTCACGCTTACCTATCGTTCACTTTTCGAAACCATATCGACCTAGAATTCTATAATATTTAGGTCCCCACCCCTTTTTCACACTGTACCCCTCCTTCGTTAAGGAATCTACTTCTTCTGGATCAATAATTCCGCCAAAATCACGGGTTTTATAGATTGCTAAGAGATCAAATTCATACTTTTCGTTAACCTTCAACTCTTCCCATTTTCTTTTTCCTTTATTAACTCGAACCAAAACTTTTGTGTTTTTTGAAAGTAGCGAAAGCGTATCTCCTTCACTTCGTCCCTGAATGAGATAATATCCTTTTCTTTTGTTGATATCCATTACTTCTATCTCCATCTGATGAAACTGGTACGCATAAGAAAAAAGTTCTTTTTTACGCCCAAATGAAGGGCTTGAACCATCACGGGATATCTTCTTGGTTTCTTTGTGATCTACATCCGCTCTATTTTTTACTTTGACTTCCTTATCTATTTCATCCCAATATAAACGATGTTTATTTTTACGGTACCATCTTTTCCAATCTTTTATATTTCGCTTGGTCAAATAGTAATCTATAGTAATGGAAAATTCATGGTCCACTTCAATACCTGTCAACCGAACCATTTTCGTGATTTCATCTTCCTCTAGAGAGCTCTTACCCTTGTAATAATGGACTATTCGCTCATAGCGCTGTTCAAAATCAAGACAGGCTTTTTGATCTACTCTTTTGCTCGAGGTACAGCTGAATAAAACAACTACCGTACAAAGTACAACCCACTGTTTCATACTTACTTTTCATTTACGACTTTGTATTTCTTTCATTCCCTTGCTCTTTCGTTCACGCTTTCTACCTTACAGTATCTATATTGTTCATCAAAAACAAAGGTAGAGGGAATCCACTTCCCTGCATTCCATTCACTTCGCTCGATATGAATCAGACAGGTGTCTACGTTCTTCATTTTATATAAAGCTTGTTCGAAAGACGTAGAAGGAGTATCCATACTATTTGTTTCGTGTATCATCAAAAAACCATCTTCCTGCTTATACGTTCCATAATAGGTCGTATCCATTTCACAGCTATAAAACACATACGTATGATCAAGTTTGAAATAGTATGTATTGATGCAATCTTTTTCTATTTCACATTGCCATTTTGTTTCTGCTAGATTCAGCTTCTCTTTTTGCGCAAAACTAAGCAATGAATAAAAACCAACAACGAGTACTATGCTGTTCTTTTTGACTTGTTTTAGAAATAACTCCTCCATTCTGCTTCTTTTTCTTCGTAATATAAAGGGTTAACTTTTTTATCATCTTCCAGCCAATAGATGAGTTTTAGCGGTGCATTAAAATAGAAAATATGTAAGATACTGTCTCGTATCATCACTGGTTCTGTGCTACCTAAAGGTTTTTCATACAAAAACGTTTGTTCTTCAATTAACAGGGGACTATTGTTTTTCAAGTAACAATCCAGGTGTTTTCTCCCCATTTCCCCATAGTACTTTATTTCTTTTTTTACTGTATCCTTTCCGTTATAATAGGATTTCGTTCGGCCTCCTTCTGCTGTATCAAAGTGATCATATTCGAGCATTTGCATACGCTCTTTTACTGATTCGATATATTGTTTATATCGCTCTATCCCTTTCTTTTCGGCAAGCGTATCTATTGTTTCTCTTGCTGTAAATCGATAGGCTTCTACTAGTTCTTTTCCTTTTCCGCATCCTATCGGAAGAAAAACCACCAGCAGTAAAAAAGGCAGTAAACTATGTTTCATTATGTCTCCTTTTAGAACGAGCCTTCTTCTTTCATTGGGAAGGCACGTCATCTTTACTTCAGTGAAAGATACTATTATTTCTAAAAAAATTAACATTTATTTTTGACACTTTACTGCTTATAGTCTTTCGTTCCTACAGCCCTTCACTGATGTCTTTTTTTTCTATTTTTACATTGAGAATTTTACTATTTATTTCAGTTAAATCAAAGTACGCTTCTTGGTAGCTTTCTTCTCCTAATAAATTAGTTAGAAAAACTAAATTTTCTTTATCATAATCTATTAATTCAGCTATCAAGTCTAAGTAGTGTTTCTTTCTTGTTATTCTATACAAAGTAAGGCTTGCTACAATTTGTTCTGATTGAAAATAATTCTTTGAATTTACAACTTTAGTAAATGAACTAACAATATCTTCTATATAATAATATTTGATATTATTTGAGACATAAACAATAGCTGCTAATACTAAATAATTCTCATCAGAAGCGTACCTATTGATTAGCGCTAAAACTTCTTTATATCTAAGATTTAAAGATAAATCATTCGCAAAATAGATTAAATCTGAAACATATTCAGTATTGAACGATCCAATTGCTATGTTGTAAAAATAAATGCATACAATCTTTTTATTTTCATTTGACTGTTTTCTTCTTTGTAGTAGCAGTCTTTGTCTTCAAAGCAAAAAAGTAGTCTTTGTAAAAACACTATTGTTTATCCTCAATGTCGTAGCCTTCGACTCACTGCGTTCCTCTTTACTACTCCACCGACGATAAAATAGTTTACTGTGGACAGTTTACAGCGAACAGTTTTAATTCTCTTTTATTGTAAATAGTTATCCAAAACCCAACTACTTTTTAGTTTACGGTGGACAGTTTACAGCGAACAGTTTTACTTCTCTTTTAATCGAATAATCTTCCGTAAACCGTTAACAGTAAACTGTCAACTAATTTCACTGTTGCTTTTTTGTAGTCTTAGGCTGTACTTTACCTTTTGAAACACTTTACCATTGTCGTTGTATAGTCGAAACCTTTTTTAATAGTGTAACGGTGGTAGGGTGTTTTATTTAGTTTACGGTGGACGGTTTACTGCTTACAGTTTTAATTCCCTTTGTATCGAATAATCTTCCGTAAACCGTTAACAGTAAACTGTCAACTAAAAAACAAACCCCAACGATCCGTTTGGGAAGGTTGGGGTGGTGTTATTTGAATTTGGTAAGCTTTATTTTAACACCATCTTCTTTATACTTCATATATTCTTCTTTCCAATTAATCATATAATCTTTTGGCAACCATTTTGTAATAAGAGTTAAACTTCCATCATCTTCCTTTTTTAAATAAAAATGAATCACCATATCATTATTAATTACACTTATTTTATTCTGTTTATAGAAAAAACCATACTTACAATCTTCTTCTCCATTTTTTAAAACCAAACTATCTTTTTTTAAAGTAACTACTGTTTCTTTCTCTATTAAGCATTCATTAAATAGTAAATAATCTTTAATATCTACATAATCAACTTTATAAATTTGGTTATGAGTTCCACATGAACTCACAACAAATAATATTATAAGTCCAATAATTCTATAATTTTCCATTATCATACTTAGCTTTTGATACTCTTAATAAATCTTTTAATCCACTTTTGCTACTATCAGAATTTAATTTATCTCTATTCGCATTTCTAAAATTACCATTTTCTAAATAACGATACCTACTAAACATTTGAGATTGTTGTTCGTCTGTTTTAGTCTTATTTTGAGAAACAGTTTCTGACATAAAAGTTGATCCTTTGTGATCTAATCCCATTAAGTGTCCAAACTCATGTTCTTCTACAGTATTAAATCCATTCAAATAACTACTTTTTAATAGAGTTACATTCCCATCCATTTCGGCTATACCTGCTTTATTAGAGATTATTCCTCCGCTATTGGTTGGTGTGAAAGAATCAACAATTCCAATAACATGATCATTATCTCCTATATCAGATACTTTATTAGCTATAGACAAATCCATTTGTACATTAACGTTTATTTTCACCCCATCATTTGCTGTAAAACCGCCACTCAAAGATTTCTCTAAATTCGATTTAATTTTATTAGAATATGACGGTAAATGCACATTTCCTGATGCAGTCAAATCAATTATTTTTCCCGTTATAACAACATTCATTGTTTGACTACCATCTTTACCTTTTATATTAGTTATTTTAATACTTTCAGGTGCTCTTCCATCAGGATCTGTGTAATTAATTGGATTATTTAAAGTATATACATAAGGATTATAATTTGGCATTTTCTCCGCCAACGGGTCCACACTTAAAAATATACTCATCGTCGGATCGTAATAACGCGCACCATAGTAATAGTAACCCGTTTGCGGATCTATTTCTTTACCGTTAAACTTATACACATTGTCATAATTACTATTGTTGTGTTCCACCATCAGTTCTCCGAATGGTAGGTAACCATAGTAATGCGTTGGTATTCCATTGATGTCGGTAAGGTAAGAAGAACTTCCCAAGTGGTCGCTATGGTACCACCAAATTTTCCCTGGACGATACGGAAGTTCTGGGATAACAGGTGGATCTGGAACAACTGGATCAATTTCTGAGTCAGCACTTCCTTCATCTGGTGTCGGTGGTTCAGGTAACACAACTGGAGGAGTAGGTCGTACTGGTGGTCGAATTATAACCTTAATCAAGTCACAATAATCAATGCTTCCTGTTATTTCTGCTGCTGCTATTGCTTCTAAATAGTATTTTTCAAAAGACTCCGCACACGCTCTACCATACATTTCAAGACAATCCTGATAAGCAGATAGAAATTCTTTGTAACAATCTTCAATCACTTCTACGTCAAAACAATCACTGTGTTCTTCCATGTATTTAACAGCTTCACACATCCCCATTCCACTTTTTTGAACATAATCTAATAGCATTCCCAAACAATCATAACGTCTATGTTCTTCTAAAAAATTAATCCAACCCCTATATTCTTCCAAACACTCCTGTTTTAAACAACCCTTTTCATACAAAATGTCTATAATTTCACAAGATAGAACCCCATTTTTTTCTAACTCCTGAATTAATTTTAAACATTCTTCATTTTTTTGTTTCTCAAAATCGTATTTAATAGCCTCTAAATCTTTGTCGCAATTTCGATAACAACCAATCTTCTCTAATTCAAAAAGAATTTCACAAGGAGTTAAATCTGAATTTTTCAACTTATCTAATTGCTTTATACATTCTCTATTTCGCTCTCGTTCATACTTTTCTATCAAATAATACAACGTTCTTTGACATTGCTCATCTGGATTTGCTCTATCAAAGAATTGTGGTGCATCGTAGTTTACATTGGCGAATAATCCTCTTACATTTCGTTCAAATTGTGTTCGATACGCACTATCACCTCTATCAAACCTAATTCCTGCCCCTATTGCACTAGCTATCTTCTCACTGCCTGAATAATAGTGCTTGGTAAAATTACCCGATTGCTCTATGGTGATGTATTGATTTGGATATAAAATATAACTATCCACAACAGAAAGATTAGCATTAAAAGCACCGTTCACAGCAAAACTTTGACTTTCACCTAAACTTTTTATCACTCGATTTCCGGTATAATCATAATCATAATAGGATACTTGGTTGCCTACAATAACAGCTTGTAATTGATCTTTAGCATCCCAATATAAGTTTCTTTCCTCTCTCACTTGATTCTCATTTCCAAAGATTTTTCTGCTCTTGATCAAATTTCCATTCGCATCATAGCGTAGATCCTGTCTACCTACAAGATTTTCACTTCCAAAATTTTGGTAGAAAATGGATTCAATTTGATGTGTAGCCGTATTGTATCGATAAAGAGCATCATACTGATTATCTGTATTTTGAGAATCAGTTGTATACACATTAAATACATTGTGTTCTTGATTTTTAGAAACAATTCCATGGGTGTTATTATAGTTCATTTCTACATTAGATCGATGAATCTCTCGCTTTCCTTCCCAATAAACAGAAGCCGATTTCAAACGATTAAACCCATCATAATTATATTTGTTCCCAGATAATCCTCCCACATCGAATGAAGTATGCAATGAATCCGATGGCGCGGATTTGCAATCCGTGCCTTTATCTATCCCATAAACAATACCTCAACTTCAATCTCATCACGATTAAAAATCCGCACAATCATCTTATCAAAAGGAATAATGTTTACTATTTATTCAATATCTGTCCCTGTATGCTTGATAAATCTAAAATACTATTCAATAACACAGACTTAACTTCGTTCAGTTCAGCCAAAGCATCGGGGGTAATCTAACGCACGGATTGCAAATCCGCGCGATCGGGGTTTGCAATCCGTCCCTTTATCTATCCCATAAACAATACCTCAACTTCAATCTCATCACGATTAAAAATCCGCACAATCATCTTATCAAAAGGAATAATGTTTACTATTTATTCAATATCTGTCCCTGTATGCTTGATAAACCTAAAATACTATTCAATAACACAGACTTAACTTCGTTCAGTTCAGCCAAAGCATCGGGGGTAATCTAACGCACGGATTGCAAATCCGCGCGATCGGGTTTTCACATCACGCTTTGCCATTATCATCCATTCCCACCTCCGCTCTTGCGTCTTGTTTCGTAAAAGCGAATAAATTCTTGGCTATAATCGGAATCCGGTAAATCTTCTGCTCGGTTATTTTGCGATTCTTTTTCTTCTTTTTTCTTCTTCTTTTTCTCGGATTGGTTCAAGAATTTAGCGATAAGCTCCTTCATGGTATCAAAATCCACCTCATAGGTGAGTCCTACCCCTTGGGTGTACCCAATTCCTTCTCCAATATAGTTGATGTCATTCTCTCGGTTAAAGAAGCGTGCATTTAGCGTCCCCTCTTCATTAATGCGCAATAGCACCTCTACATCACCTACAATCACCGATTGCTCTACGCCCCCAACAGGTACTCCAAGTTTTCCGTTTACCGAAATGCGGTCGTTGACTTTGGTAGTAAAGGTTACCCCTAGTCGCCCTTCCGTTTGTGTATACGGATTTCGCTCTCCTTGCGCGTAGTTGAGTCCCACTTTAAACTTATCATCCACATCAGAGAATAGGTCATCAAAAATACTACTCGCCCGTTCAAACAAACTTCCTGCTAAAGCCGAAGAGGAGTTGTCCGAAGAGAAGAAGGATCCCGTCGCTAATAAAGCCATCGCTTGTCGTTCACGTGTATCTCGATCACTCAATTTATAATCAAGCTCTGATTTAACTACCGAACTCACCGTTGGGAAATTAATATCGAAATCCACTTCGGGATTACTCAAACTTCCATTTAATACAATGGCCACATCCGTAGGTACTTTTCGGTTGATGATAGAGTTATCAATAATGACACTTGGATTAGCTTCCGTATGGTAGATCGCCTGTAAGTCCAAGATAGCATTCATCGGATTGCCATCCCAGCGAATGGTTCCATATTTCTTCACCACAAACTTCTTGTCGATTAATCCACCGTATTTGAAATTATATTCCCCTTCATAGGCCTGGAAATCCCCCCACATATTAAATTTCCCTAGCGTATTGATTTCCATCGTAATAAATCCAGCTCCTTTTCCACGCATCGCATGACCAGATTCTCTATCGAGAATAATTTCAATTTCTGCCTCTGGAGTAACATAAAACTCAAAATCCAATTCAATTCCACTGTTGCGGTATTTGTATGGATCGTAATCCATTCCCGTTAAGCGCAGTTTCTTTTCTTGAGGAGACAAGAAGTGAATAAAATTATTTTCCCCTGTGCTTTGGGCCTCTTTCAGTGGAATTTTAATGGAGGTTCCTCTATTCGATGTAGCATTAATATTAATACTCAACATTTCAATTGGTCCAACGATGTCTGCCTTTCCATTGATATACGCCGTTCCGTAGTATAGACTTCCCTCCGCATACTGGGTATCCAACGCCAATAAATTGGTAGAAGAGAGTGATAAATTCATCACCCAATCTTTGAATATCTTATGAGAAACCGTCCCATCCACCAATCCTCTGGTTTTGTATTTGGTATCCATTAAACCCGCCTTGCGCAGGATAAACTGTCTTGTTGTAATATCCAACGGCGTTTCCTGATCAAAGGCATAACTAACCCCCGTAAACTTCGACTTGAATTTCGTATCATTCAAATACAAACGCCCGTTAACATCTGGATTCTTAGCCGTCCCTAGGAAGGAGATTTTCCCCAAAGCCGTTCCTGTCATATCACTGGCCACACTATTCAAGAAAGGGGCAATCGTACTCAACGGAAAATCCGTTAATCCCGATTCTAAGTTAAAATGTGTTTGTCTATTGATCACATTGATATCTCCATTCAAATAAAATCGCTCCTTATCCTCATCATCCATTAAGCTCGATTGAACGGTAAATTTTTCTAATTTCTTATCCCCATCTACTTTGAAAAACATATCTCCTAAATACACTTTATTAATCAACAAGGAGTCAATAGCAATATTCGCTTGCGGGTGATAGACATCTTTCATTTGTGAAAACTTAACGTCTCCGTCAATTTTACCACCAAAAGAAAGATTTTCAATATCAGGCGTAATCTTATTTAAATCTACATTTCCGAAAGATAAATTCAATTTCTTATAGGTCGAATCGCGCATCACCCCACTTAGATTCACCATTTGTTTGTTGTGTGAAATAGCTAGTGAATCAATGGTAAAGTCCATCAATTTTTTATTGAAGACTAATTTATTCGCTTTATCATCATTCTCGTTGATGCTCCATTGAAAATCCTTAAAAAACACATCCGATTTCTTGAACCCAACCACAGAGAGTTTTTCTTCGTTAATGGTGTGATATAAGTTTAGCTCATACTTATCCTTGAGGTTTTTTCCTCCTTTAAATTCTGAACGCACAAATAAGGTATCATTATGCGTTAAATTCAACAGGTTGAAATCCGAAATATCATAGAAATTAGTATGTACACTATCGATAGATACATAGGTATTATAAATAGGGTTGGAATTATTGACATTCAATAAGATATTAAAGAATTCCACTCCACTAACGGCAATACTCGGTGAATCGAAATTGAGTTTAAACAAATTCTCATCACTGTCAATTTCCCCATCGACATGGGTGCGTTCATTTAACGTCAATTGAGGTAAGAAAACCTCAATCAAGCGGTTGTGTACCGTAATATCAAAATCAACATACTGTCCTTTTTTCGTTTTATAAGGCGAATAGTTGGTATACAAACTACCCAATGCGTTCGTAAACAAAAACTTAGACTCTCCAAACAAGAATTTTCCTTTGATGTATCCTTGAATTGCTTCTTGAGAATTTAATTTTAATAAGCGTTCTCCATCTTCTGTAAAACTAGATTCAATAGAAAATTCCTCAAAAACATAGTGATCTTTACTGTTGTCGTAAACCGCATTATGTACTTTAAAAACCCCTTCGAGGTCTTCGATATTATTTCCTTTGGCTTTAAATTCAAAATCTCCTGTAAATTTAGATAAGGTATCATTAACAAAGCCCAGTGCATATAAATCTGCATAGTCAATTTGCGCAACAAAGTCGTAATTTTTTTCTTTGGTGCTCAAGTCGATCGTACCGTTAAAATCGAGTTTTGCATTGGGATCTGCACTGTGTAATAACCCGCGATAGTACGGCATTTTCATCCATCCATCTACTGCTAATTGGGTATACGTATACTTGCCAAAAACAAAGGAGAAGATGTCTCCTTTAACAGATGTATTTAACGATTTTTGATTAAACCCATGTCCATCTACATACAAATCAAAAGATGTCAATCCAAATTGTTGATTTTTGATAAAATGCCCTAAATCGAAATGATCCAACTTTATATTTCCCTTATAGGTTGCATGGTCGGGATCATTCAACTGCTGAATGGCTATTTTAGCATTTCCTTTTCCAATAGACGTTACGAGTTCAATATCTGTATCTAGGGTTCGCTTGGTCAATTCAATATTTCCCACAATATTGACCAACCCTAAGTCTTCTAATTCTAGGGGCAATAGTTTTCCTAATAAGTTTGGCATTAAAGCGGTTAAATTGTAGCGGGTGGTTTGCAAACGGGACAGATTTGCACTCATCCAGAATGGTTCGTGATCATCAAAGACATTGCGGAAGGCAAAATGCCCTATAATCTGTGAATTATTTTCATCTACTAAATTAGCCCCTTCGAGTTGAAAGTCATTCATGACTCCTTTCATATATCCCTTAAAAAACACTTCTTTATTCGAAGCAAACTCATGCGCAAATACATTGATATCCGAAGAATTTATCTTCGCCTTTTCGATATTGAAATCCCACTGTACCTTATCGACAAAATACTTCATATCTCCAGGCTCAAAGATCAATTTCAATTGGCCTTCGATATCCGATTGATCCGTAACCAATTTGAGATCTTTCAATCCAATACTGGTTTTCGTATGAGAAAAATCGGCGGTTAAATTTTGTACATTCATGCCCCAGTGATCCTGAAAGCTTACCTCCTTCACTAAACCGTAAATATCGGGTCCCTTGATGAAGAAATTATCTACTCGTCCTTGAATATTTCTAAAGTCAACGGCTACTTTCGCTTTGGTATTATCATCCGAGATAATAAGTTGTGATTTTTTTATAAAAATACGCGAGACTTTCATTCGAAATTTACCTTCTCCAGGTTGTCCATCGTCAAAAACCGCGATGAGCTCATCTAAATTTGTCAGTTCAGCTCCCTCATACTTGTGAATATTCATGTATAAGCCGTTGATTCGCGTCGTTCCTAAATACACTTTTCCTTGTTGTAGCGCTTTTAAATCAGACAAACGCGTTTGGAGATGATCGATACTGATTAAGATATTTTCATGGTTATCTCTCGCTTCTACTCCTTTGAGGTGAATTACTCCAAAAATGTCAATGGACAAGCGATCGATATAGAAATCGGTACCAAATTTTTTATTTACTTTTTCAGTAGCATAGCGGGCTAAGAAGCTTTGGACAGGGGGCAACATCATGGATCCCACAAGGAAAACAACCAAGCAGAACACCGCCAAAAACAGGCGAAAAACTATTTTTTTAAATTTTTTGATAACTATTAATGTTTTAAATTTGCCCTTACAATTTCTTTTTTTTCATACCGAGGTACAATCAACAAATTTAATTAATTTTTAGGAGTGATGGACCAAAAAAAAGAAGATATAAATTAGCCTTAAATTTCATTATACATGTCCACAAAACCCATCCATATATTAGCCATTGAAAGTTCTTGTGACGATACTGCTGCCGCTGTTTTAGCGGATAACAAAGTATTGTCTAATGTAGTGGCTCGCCAGGAAATACACGAAGAATACGGCGGTGTTGTTCCTGAACTGGCTTCTCGTGCCCATCAACAGAATATCGTTCCTGTGGTTGATATTGCTTTAAAGAAAGCGGGAATTACCAAGGAGCAATTGGATGGAATCGCCTTTACACAAGGGCCAGGGTTAATGGGTTCTCTTTTAGTGGGCGGATCTTTTGCAAAATCCTTGGCCTTGGCCTTAAATATCCCCTTGATTGCAGTAAATCACATGCACGCCCATATCCTTTGCCATTTTATTGAAGAAAATGGCTATGATCAGCCTACATTTCCTTTTTTAGCGCTGACTATCTCTGGAGGACATACGCAAATTGTACAAGTCAATAGTTTCTTTGACTTAAAAGTATTGGGAGAAACAACGGATGATGCTGTGGGGGAAGCTTTTGATAAATCAGCTAAAATTCTCGGTTTTCCTTATCCTGGAGGTCCGCTAATTGACAAATACGCCAAGGAAGGAAATCCGAAAGCTTACCCGTTTACCAAACCTAAAGTAGATGGATTAAACTTCAGTTTCAGTGGATTAAAAACTCAGTTTTTGTATTTTATCCAAAAACAAGTAGCTGAAAACCCAAACTTTATTGCAGAAAACAAGGCCGATATTTGTGCTTCCATTCAACATACCATCATTAAGATATTAATGGATAAGCTCAAACTAGCGGTAGAAATGACAGGAATCACCCAAATTGCCATTGGCGGCGGAGTATCAGCAAACTCAGGGATTCGCACTACACTCCAAGAAGCAGAACAAAAATATAAATGGAAAACCTATATTCCCAAATTTGAGTATACCACAGATAATGCAGCTATGATTGGTATTGTGGGATACTACCGCTTCAAAGAATCGCTATTTGTTGATTCTTCCGTAGTATCTAAAGCTCGAATTGAATTTTAAGTCTTACTGTATGCAGTTATTTTACTCCCCCACCCTAGAAAAAGAACACACAACTTTCACTTTTGACAAAGAGGAAAGCAAGCACATTATACGTGTATTACGCAAAAAAGAAGGAGATATTCTCTTTGTAACCAATGGCTGTGGTACCTTATTTGAAACGAGAATTACCTTAGCGTCTGATCGTCATTGTTCAACTGAAATTGTCAATTATACCGATCAAAGTCAAACGCCATTTCGCTTGCATTTAGCTGTGGCACCAACCAAAATGAATGAGCGTTATGAGTGGTTCTTGGAAAAAGCAACGGAAATTGGTATTCACGAAATTACGCCTATTATCTGTGATCATTCAGAGCGAAAAGTGGTGAAAATTGAACGATTTGAAAAGATCATTCAATCAGCTATGAAGCAATCGCTTCAATTTCATTTACCGAAGTTAAATGATCCTATTACCTTAAGAGAATTTTTAAAACAAGACCATCAAGGGGCCTTGTATATTGCACATTGTGAAGAAGATAAAGAAAAAAAACTCCTTAAAAACAGCATTCAACCAGCACAACATTACCTTTTATTGGTCGGCCCTGAAGGTGATTTTTCTCCCACAGAAATAAAAATAGCTTTAGAAAAAGGTTTTAAACCTGTATCTTTAGGTCATACAAGATTGAGAACAGAAACGGCTGCTCTTGTTGCTTGCCATAGTTTTGTATTCGCTAACGAATAACGTATTACATGTTGAAATCTAAAGAAATTTCCAAAGGTATTGTTCGCGCGGTCCTTATTTTGAGTGGAATTGCGTTGAGTGCCGGGTTATTATATCAAATCCGAACCTTGTTTATCTATATCGCCTTAGCTTTTGTTTTAGCCTTAATTGGCAAGCCTTTGGTTGATTTTCTCTATAAAAAATGCAGGTTAAAAAAGATGTTTGCCATCAGCCTCACCATGGGCTTTTTCATTGCGATTTTTATTGGGTTCTCTTTTATGTTTGTGCCGCTATTTACTACCCAAGCACAAAACTTATCGGTGTTAAATACCGCACATCTACAAGAAGATTTTAATGGTTTAATTCAAAAAATAGACCTCTATCTCGATGCTAAAGGAATTAGTTTGGATAAAATCGTAGAAGAATCTCACTTAAAATCACAGTTTAACCTCGATTTTGTACCTAATTTACTCAATACACTTATTGGAATGTTGAGTGATATTGGTATCGGACTATTCTCTGTGCTTTTTATCGCCTTTTTCTTTCTGAAAGATCAAATCGTCCTAGAATATCAGTTTAAAAAATTGTTTTCTAAGAGACATGAAAACAAAGTATTGAACTCTATCAATAAGATTAACAACTTGCTTTCACGTTATTTTTTAGGGCTTTGTATACAGATGTTTGTCATCTATATTCTTTGCCTGGCTGTCTTGTTAATCTTTGGAGTAAAGGGAGCTGCAACCATTGCCTTTTTATGTGCAATCCTCAACATTATCCCTTATATTGGTCCATTAATTGGAAACATCCTAGCCGTTGTATTTACCATGCTCACCTATATTGGTGATGATTTTATCGGCGTAACCCTACCAAAAGCGCTATCTGTTATGATTGGCTTTTTAGTGGTGCAATTGATTGATAATGTGGTTAATCAACCGTTAATCTTCTCCAACAGTGTGAAATCTCATCCGTTGGAAATATTTGTGGTAATTTTAGCCAGTGGAATGTTTGGTGGTATTTTTGGGATGATTGCTGCAGTTCCACTCTATACTTGCCTCAAAGTAATTGGCAAGGAATTTTTTCCCAATGTTCGATTTATACAAGTACTCACCAAAAAATTATAAGTGGATATTCAACTCCTCCTCCAGCCGGACGTTCAAGCCTATATACAAGATCACCTCGAAGATTCAATAGCAGATTTGGCCTTTAAAAAGAGCCCTTTTCCTGATGTATCGATGTCGGAATTACTCACGCAAATTGAGAGTAAACAAAAGGCCAAACACAAGTTGTCGAAATGGTATTCAACAGCGAATATTGTATTTCCAGCCAAATTATCCATCGAACAGACGTCCTCGGAAGCCTGTGCGGCTTACAAAGCTTCTTTGGTGGAAGGCACTAGTTTAATTGATCTAACGGGCGGATTTGGTATTGACTGCTACTATTTTGCACAACACATGCAAACGGTTACCCACTGTGAAATACAACCAGAACTTAGTGTCCTTGTACAACACAATTACCATCAGCTTGGGCAAACCAACATCGAGTGTATTACTGGGGATAGTTTAGACTATTTGGCTCAAAGCAATCAACACTTCGACTATATTTATTTGGATCCTGCACGACGAAATCAACAAAAAGAGAAAGTATTCTTTTTACGCGACTGTACGCCAAATATTGTCGAGCACCTGGATGTACTATTAACCCATACTTCTACTGTGTTGATTAAAACAGCACCGCTTTTAGATATTCAAGCGGGACTGAATGAGTTGAAATTTGTTAAAGAAATTCATATTGTTGCCCTACAAAATGAGGTTAAAGAATTGCTGTGGATAGTAGAAAAAGACTATAGCGGAGCTATTGAATTAGTGGCTGTAAATTTGACTAAAAATCATCAACAAGTTACTCGTATCAACCTATCCGATGAAACCGAAGCAACGTACGCAGAACCGAAAACTTACTTATACGAACCTACTAGTGCTTTGTTAAAAACGGGAAAATTCAATGCAATAAGCGCCCATTTTAAGGTAGATAAACTCCACCAACACAGCCAACTATATACCAGTGAAGAATTACTAGACTTCTCGGGCAGGCGCTTTAAAATAAAGCAACATTTGCCTTATAATAAAGCTACAGCCAAAGAATATTTACAACAACAAAAAGCGAATATTACCGTGCGCAATTTCCCTCTAAAAGTAGAAGAATTACGCAAAAAATGGAAGATTAAAGAGGGTGGTGAGGTCTATATCTTCTTCACTACAACCCTATCCAATCAAAAGGTATTTTTAATTTGTGAGCCAGTATAAGATAAAGTTTCAACTTGCGTTGTGAATCCAACACAACTGAGAAACGCTACTCCAACTCACTTCTACTGTTTCATCAGAAGCTACAGCGAGCCCCGTTTGATTGGCAACAAATAGATAGCGTCTATTTTGATGGATAACCTCCACCAAAGCGCGTTGTTGCGCATCATTCTGTATCATTTGCCCCGCATAGTCCGTGGCTATTACGCGTCCTTGTGCTTTTCGTTTTGCTTTTTGTACCCGTTTGCGATCAAAAGAAGGATAAAGCAAGTGAAACACCCAAACAAGTGGTAGTATACTCAATACCATATTCAAGAAAAAATAGGCCACTTGACGAGGCGTCCAATCAAAACGTTCAAAATTCAAAATAATAGCACCCACTAAAGTTAAAGCGACAAGCAATGCGGCAAAAGACAACGTATCACTTATACAATGTCCTTTCGGACGCGGAAAGGCTTTGGGCGTTTGCATCATTTCCAGTCCCCTTCTCTTTTTTCCCAAAGATCGAACAACGGGATTTTGATGGTTTTCTTGTAAACCTAACGCAATAATGTGTTTGTGTACTGGTTTCATAGTATCCTTATTTTACTTTTAACACGAAGTGGCCAAACAAATGAAAAAGTTACAACAACAATCCCCATCAGACCTTAAATAGTAACAAATTGGGATCAATAAATAGATAAACTTTAGTTTGAAAAAAATAAGAACACCCGTAGTCTTCCGTTTTCTCAAAATCGCTCAAGACAGCATCGGTCTCTTTTGGCTCTTGTATGTTGTAACCTTTGTTTTTTGACTTCCTTTTTCTATTTCACTCATCGAAAATACAATCAAAAAAGGAGATAAAATACCGTCAATCAATTCCTTAACAATTTCATAAATCCATATCTTATGCCTAAACATTCGCTTTACATTACTGAAATATTGTTCTCTACTTAGGTGAAATTGATGGTAGATCCATCAGCTGCATCGCATTCCCTTTGATGTAAATAACCGTTGATAACAACAGCTATGTAATTATATTTTCATTACTTTGTAGTGCAAAAGCAAATATAGAAGTACCATGAAAAGAAAAGCGCTCCTTGGTTCAATCCTGCTTACAACCCTATCTTTAATGAGTTGCAAACAGGAGAAAAAAACCGATACTGTTGTTCCTTCAACGGAACAAACTGCTATCCCACAATCTCAAACGGAAGTTGATACAATAGCTTTAAAAAAACAGATCCAACAAGAAAAAGAAACCTTGAGCAAACCTTATAACGAAGAAGAAGACGCCCAAGCAGCGTTAAATCAACGTATTGCTCAAGCAAAGAAAGAAGGAAAATACGTCTTTGTCCAAGCGGGAGGAAACTGGTGTATCTGGTGCTTGCGTTTTAACGACTTTGTACAGCAAACACCAGAACTAAAACAAATCGTAGACCAAAACTTTGTGTATTACCACTTAAATTATTCCCAAAAGAACAAAAACAAAGCAGTATTCAATGCCTATGTTCCCAATGCACGTAATTTAGGGTATCCGTTCTTTTTTGTACTCGATGGCGATGGAAACGTAACTAATATCCTATCTTCTGGTGAATTAGAAGAAGGTAAAGGGTATAGCTTCGATAAAGTGAAGCAACTATTTCTCGATCAAGCACCTAAAAAATAAAAAAAAAGCCGAAACTATGTCGGCTTTTTTACTTTCTACTGTTACCTTCTTTCCTCATTCATTCTCTTTTTATCCGATAGAACTCGATAATTATTCGCATTTTAGTCTACCTCATACTTTTTTTATTTTTTTGATATTGTTACGGTTTTAAACCAAACAACCTCAACACTTAAGGAGTTTTTCTCAAAACCATTTTATTTCTAACAGATATTTATTTTTTTTTTAAATTATTACCAAAATAAAACACAAATAAACCACATTATTCAATAATAAAGTTATGTTAAATCATATTATCACACCTTTCCTCTGATTTACATTTGTTTTCCTCAACCAATACCATTTTAACCATGTTGATGACTACCTTACCTTTAGGAGGAGTAGCTCCATCTGAGCTAATAGTTGTTGTTGCAATAGCTTTATTATTATTCGGCGGAAAAAAAATACCTGAATTAATGAAGGGACTTGGAACAGGAATTAGGGAGTTCAAAGAAGCTACACGAGAAACTAATGCGAATACCGCAGCTCCTAAACAAAAAGTGTCAGATGCTCCGTCAGAAGTAACAGAAGAAGTATCTACAAAGTAAAAAAGAGGGTGACTTCTAGGTTGCCCTCTTTTATTCCTATTCCTATTCCTATTCCTATTCCTATCTGGATTTACTTCTATTTCCTGACTTTAAACGCAACTGTACTGTTTATTTTTTCAAAAAAAACTATATTTGTTCTGTACAGCTAATCTTATAGTTTTCGTGAAAAAATATAAATATGAAATCTTCACAGTCAAAATAGAGGAAGCAATACAACGCGGGCAATTACAAGCGGGAGATGTTCTGCCCTCTGTACGAGCGATTAAAGCGGCATATCAACTCAGTACAAGTTCCGTTCAGAGTGGTTATGATTACCTTGTATTCAAAGGGTTAGTAACAAGTATTCCTCGTTCGGGTTATGTTGTCGCCACGGCTTTGGAGGAGAGAAATCAAATTCAAACACCTGATTTACCGACTATTCCAAGAGATGCCATTTTCACTCAAAAGATGATGCAAACCTCCTCTCGTTTAGAACATTCAGAACAATCGTCTTTGCATATGGCCGCACCTGCAACCACGTTTATTCCCCATGCCTTGGTACTAAAAACCATGCAAAAGGTGATTCGCGACAAAAGTACCGCCTTGCTTCACTACTACCCCAATACAGGATCGGAAGAACTCCAATCACTTATTGTCAAAAGAGCGGCTTTACATGGAGCCCAATTGCAATCGGACGAACTAATCGTAACAGATGGTGCTCTACAAGCATTGTACATTGGTTTAGCTGCCGTGACCTCTCCCCAAGACATTATCGCCGTTGAAAGTCCGTGTGTGTTTTCCGTTTTGGAAGTCATTGCTAATTTGCGTCTACGTGCACTAGAAATTCCCGTTCGACCAAAAGAGGGGTTGGATGTAGCTTACTTAAAAAAAATGTGCCTGCAACACCCCGTTAAGGCCCTTGTACTCACACCTAATTTCCACAATCCGACAGGGATTCTCTTGCGAGACGAAAAAAAAGAAGAACTCTACCAACTAGCGGTACGACATCAGATGGCTATCTTGGAAAACGACATTTACGGCGACCTGTATTTTCAAGGAGAACGCCCGATTAATATTAAGAATTTTGACACCCGTGGATTGGTACTAACCTTTTCTTCCTATTCCAAAACAGTTGCGCCTGGTTTGCGCTTAGGATGGCTCGCTGCAGGAAAATACTTTGCCCAAGCAGAACGTCTAAAATTTACCTTAGGTCGATCAGTATCTCCCATCAATCAAGAGGTTATGATTAAATTATTACAGCTTCCCAGCTATGATAAACACTTGCGTATTTTTCGAAAAAACCTAGAGCGACAAGCTGTGCAATTGGTGCGTCAATTCAACGCTGCCTTTCCCTCTCCTTATCCTCAAGCGCTGACTACACAAGCCCCAGAAGGCGGATATAGCATTTGGGGGCAATTACCTGCTACAACAGACAAGGATGCTTTCTATGACCATTGTAAAGCCCTAGGGATTAGCCTAACCCCGGGCGAAACATTTTCCTTTACTACCGCCTACGAATCCAACTTCAGAGCGGTCTATGCTCAGCGTATTACTCCTGCCGATCTAGCGTTGATTAAAGCATTAGGCGATCAATTGAAAATAACAATGTACCGATAACTTTCTCCCCTACTGTATCGAAAAGTATTTCATTTGTTCTGCTATCTTTGTGTATAAACACGAGTAAGCATGAGCATTATAACAAAATTTACGATAGCTACAGAAGAAGGATTGCGCATTCTTTTTCAATTAAGAGAAGCCCAAATAAAAGGCATGTACGCATCAAAAGTAGAAGAAACCCAGGTAAACAAGTACCTAACCCAGCAGCTAGATCACAAAGAAACTATTTTAGAACTCAACGATTTGAGTACACAAATGTTGACGGTGTACCAAGCGGACATTCCCGCTGGTTATGTGATGATTAAACAGGTGGATCAGCCCGCATTGGCAGACAAAAAAGTGATTAATCTCGCTTCATTTTACCTTTTACCCAACCACAACGAAGAAGACGTACGCGCTTCGCTGTGGAACAAAACCCTATCCTTAACTCGTCAATACGATGCGATTTGGTTGGAGGTTTTACAAGATGATCCCTTGTTGCCTTATTTTCAAGTTTGGGGATTTGAAATTAGTGAAGAACGAGTGATGTCACCTTTTAATCAAGCCTCTTACTTACTAATTCGCTGGAAAAAAAAGGAATAAAAAAGAGGGAAAGATTGTCTAATCTTTCCCTCTTTTTTATGTTAGTTTCGCTAAAGCGCGATTAATAAAATCAATTTCATCTAGATTTAAAGCAATATGCATGGCTTGTGCATTCGCGATGGCCTGTTGAGCATTTCGCGCACCTGCCAACGTAACCGTAATTGCGGGTTGCAAAGTGGTCCAGCGCAAAACCAATTGCGCAAATGTCGCTCTTTTTTCTTCTGCTAACGGTCGGATTTCCTCTAAAAAGTTCTCCACTTTTTTCAAGTCAAACTGCTCAAAATATTCTGAACGATGATCGCCTGATTCAAAGGCATTAGCTTTAAAGTATTTACCCGTCAGAAGTCCTCTTTCCATCGGACTATAAGCGATAATACTCAAATCATTGTCTAAGGCATAGGGAACTAAATCAGTTTCAATACCGCGATTAAGCATGCTATAAGGCACTTGATTGCTTACAATACCAAGTGTATTTCTCGCTTCTTTCACCTGTTCTACGGTATAATTACTTACTCCTGCTGCGCGAATTTTTCCTTGTTGAATCAATAAATCCATTGCTTCCATAGTTTCAGCAATTGGCGTTGTCACGTCGGGCCAATGCAGTTGTAATAGATCAATATAATCGGTTCCTAGGCGTTTTAAGCTGTCTTCTACTTCTTGTATTACACTTGCTTTACTCGCATATTTATAAATAGCAATATCTTTTCCCTTGTTGTCTTGGCTATTCATGACAAAAGTACCTTGCGGTTGATCCAAGTCCCAACGCATACCGAACTTCGTTAAAAGCTGTACTTGATCTCGCGCGATTCCCTTAATCGCTTCCCCAACGATTTCTTCACTTACACCTTGTCCGTAAATAGGTGCCGTGTCAATTGTGGTCATTCCTTCTCGATGTGCGGCAACAATTGCTTCTACAGCATCTTTTCTATCCGTACTTCCCCACATCCATCCCCCCGCTGCCCATGCGCCAAAGGTAATTGCGGAAACTTCTATAGCAGAAGCTCCTAATTTTCTAAATTCCATCTGTTATGTTTTGGTTTAATTGAATACTAAACCTTAAAATCATTCGCGTTTTGGTAAGAATCATCGCTTTTCGATTTTAAGGATTCTATAAAAATAGCGAAAAAAGATGGCAATCACAAGGAAGCTAGAGAAGAATAAGGAAAAACTTAACAGACAAATACAAACGATATTGCTAAAAATCAACTACATAGCTATTAAAAAAACTATTTTACTCCTCATCCATCCAAAGAGGTTTATGCTGTAAAACTACTTCATACATAGGGCAAGTTTCTGCATGTGCTCCTTTTAGATAACCTGTACTCATTAGAAACTCATTGACAATTTCTCCTCCTGTAAAGCGAAAGTGCTTTTTGAATAATTTCACCCATTCTTCTTTGGTCTTTGGATGATGATGCTTCAACCAAGCTTCAAAGGATCCATACTCACTTTGCAAGGTTACAATTACTTTAGCATTTTCAATGGCAGCATTGATTTTTAGTCGATTTCGAATAATTCCTGCATCTTGCATCAATCGCGCGCGATCGTCTTCGGTATAGGCAGCAACGGTGTTTATATCAAATTGACTATAGGCCGCTCGGAAAGCTTCTTCTTTTTTTAGTATCGTTTCCCAACTTAATCCAGCTTGATTAATCTCCATTACTAGCCTTCCAAACAATTCATTGTCATCGTGAATGGGAAATCCATAGTGGTTGTCGTGGTAGTTTTTGTGGAGCGCTTTTCGCTCGCCCGTCAATTGTTCAATTGTATCGCAATAGGACATCGTATCTAAATTTAATCAATTACTAAAAAAAGGAGTATCTCAACCTTGTTTACAAACACTTTAGAACAAATGTAAGGCATCTTGATGACAGCTGCTTGTCAACTATACATCAATTCGCAAAAAAATAACGTTATTTTCTTTTTTTGCCCTGTTTGATTCCACCTTTACTTTTACATTTTTTAGTGTATTTTTGCGCTTTAATTTTTATTGCTTTATAGAAAAATGCCACAAGAATTACAGTTACAAGTACTTCCTGAAGTTGCTGCTTCAGTTGAATTATTAACCCAACATATTGCTCAACATATCCGAAGTACTGTTTCTGATATTCAGCACATTACTATCCTCAAAAGGTCTATTGATGCCAGACAGCGCGCGGTAAAAATCAACCTAAAAGTGCAAGTGTTTTTTGCCGACGAAGAAGTAGTGCACCGTCCCATTGATTTCCCTGCTTACCAAAATGTAAAAGACGCCAAACGCGTGATTGTGGTTGGAGCGGGCCCTGCAGGATATTTTGCGGCTTTACAGCTCATTGAGTTAGGCGTAAAACCCATCGTGATTGAAAGAGGTAAAGATGTTCGTGGCCGTCGAAGAGACTTAAAAGCGATTAATATTGAGCACGTTGTGAACCCCGATTCCAACTACTGTTTTGGCGAAGGTGGTGCAGGAACCTATTCGGATGGTAAATTATATACGCGTTCCAAAAAACGCGGCGATATCAATCGCATTTTAGAACTTTTAGTTGCTTTTGGCGCTCCTCACGACATTTTAGTGGAAGCACATCCCCATATTGGCACCAATAAATTACCGAAAATTATGCAGGATATGCGCCACAAGATTGAGGAATTTGGCGGAGAAGTGCTATTTGAAAAGCGCGTAGTAGATTTTGTCTTACAGGGTAATGAAATACAAGGTGTACTCTTGGAAAATGGAGATACCGTAGAAGCAAGTAAAGTAATTCTAGCTACAGGACATTCTGCTCGTGATATCTATGAATTACTCGATCGAAAAAACATATTGATTGAGGCCAAACCCTTTGCTTTGGGAGTTCGTGCAGAACATCCCCAATCGCTCATTGATCAAATTCAATATTCGTGCGACTATAGAGGTGAATTTCTTCCTCCTGCGCCCTATTCAATTGTCAAACAAGTGAATGGAAGAGGTATGTACTCTTTTTGTATGTGCCCTGGAGGTGTAATTGCCCCTTGTGCTACAGCACCCGGTGAGGTCGTAACCAATGGTTGGTCTCCATCCAAACGCGATCAGGCAACCGCCAATTCGGGTATTGTCGTTGAATTGCGCATGGAAGATTTCAAACCCTTTGAAAAGTTTGGCGCTTTAGCTGGAATGGAATTCCAAAAATCAATTGAACAAAAGGCCTTTGTCTTAGCAGGTGAAACCCAACGTGTACCAGCCCAACGCATGGTGGACTTTGCCCAAAAAAAGGTATCTACTACAATACCCAAAACCTCCTACCTACCAGGAACAACTTCCGTCGAACTCGGAAGCGTATTTCCGGAATTCTTAACGCAAATTATGCGCGAAGGATTTCAAGTCTTTGGACAATCTATGAAGGGATATTTCACCAATGAAGCCATTCTGCATGCACCAGAAAGTAGAACCTCTTCTCCTGTGCGAATTCCCCGAGATGATAAATCCTTGGAACACCCACAAATCAAAGGACTTTATCCTTGTGGAGAAGGAGCGGGTTATGCGGGAGGAATTATTTCTGCTGCTATTGACGGAGAAAAATGCGCCATCCTTTGTGTGGAAAGCATGTAATAAATAAAAAATAATCTTGAGATAAAAGTCTAATTTCAGTTGAAATTGGACTTTTTTTGTAGGTCACAAGCAAGCAAATTTTAAGACAATTCTTTTTCATGTATTAATTTTCACAAATCCACTTGAAAAAATAAATACAATATCCAACCATAAATATATTTAATTCAAATTATTAACTTACTATAACAATTACATTATTCTCATTATGCGAAACAATCTTTTCTAATTATGTTAATTTATTTAGATTTTATTTTTTTATTCGAAATAAAATCTAAATTGCGTTAAGAAGAATTTTATGAATTTCAAATATAAAACAGCTAAAAGACTAAAAATCAAATCATAGAATTCTTCCCTAAACAAAAATAACACAAGCACCTTTGTGCATTTGTAAACTAATTCGATTCAATTATGAAAAGACTATCGTATGTAATAAGCTTTGTATTGCTTAGTAGTGTAGCAATTACCTCATGTAGTAGTGATGACCACAACTATTTGATACCGACAGACCCACCTGATCCTACGGATCCGACAACTCCAACCACTCTTGTTGTTGATAATTCTACAGGTACTTATTTAGGAAAAGTGGAAGATAAAGGAAATTATGCCATCGTTTTACAAACCAATAAAGGAGAATTCAATCTAACGTTTATCTCTGATGTGGTAAAAGATGAGCTTTTATTAGAAGCAGTCCTAAAAGCTGAAAAATACACCGTGGCTGACACGGGAGATCTATATACGATTTCAGCGGAAAGCACCTTAACACAGGAAGAAATTACTTCCAAAATTACCGAAGGAGAATTAACAGTTTCAAGTAGCAATGGAATTTATACCCTAAAAGGTAGTTTACAAGATGAAGAAGGGGAACAATATGTCATTGACTATACGGAAGCAATTGATGTGGAACCTATTTATGATACCACTTATGAGGTTCAAAATGGTTGGTATTGGGGAGATAATGTATTTGACCATCCCAATGTAGCAGAATATATGACGTATTTTACACAAGGAGATGCCAATAGTTTTGGAGAATTAGAAGGAGATGGTCATCATATTTCTCTGTCTTTCTTTGACCAAATGGCTCCAAAAGCCTGGGAAGCTCAAGTACCTAATAAAACGTTCAAAGCTTCTACGGAATTTGAAGTTGGAGCTTTTAGAGTAGGTTCTAAAGAGGATTTAGAAAATGGAAACTACGATTATTCGTTTGCTTCTTTCCAACACAACGACAAAGCGAATGGAATTAAAGAAGAATTGTATATTCTAGATGGTTCTATCAAAGTAATGGAACATCAAAAAGGACAAGAAATCCGCTTCAATATTTTATTAGAAGACGGAACAAGACATTTAGGAAAATATGTTGGAAAAGTAAAACAAGGCGATCAATATACGATTTCAACCTTACGTGCAGATAAAGAAGTACAACCTTTAACGCAAGGATTCTTAGAGTATAAGGGAAAATCTCCGATTACGGGTAAAGAATTAAACCGTTGGAATATGTATTTATACAGCGAAACCTTAACGCCTCACCCTGGAGAATACTTTTGGGCAGAAGGTTCAGGAGACTGGATGCGTATAACCCTTTATACGGATTTAGCTCATACAACAGATATTCCTGTTGGAACGTTTCCAATCGGTGATGAAAACGTTGGAAATATTGGTTTAGGAGGAGGTTCTGAACCGGGTTTAGACTGGGGAACATGGTATTTCAATATGGATGATGATGAAACAACAAACTTCGCACCTACACGTACAGGTACAGTAAAAATCGAGAAAACAGGCAATACTTATCATATTGAATTAAATGCGATTGATGATAGAGAAAACAAAATCACAGCGAGCTATACCGGTCAATTACCTTTGGTAAATAACGCAAGTAGAGCAGCTGCAAACCAAACAAAAATGGTAAAGAAATCGCCTAGCAAAGGCAAAAAATTTGATGCTGCGAAAAAAAGCAGAAGATAATTTAATCTTATAAAAATCAGGAAGCCCAAGTGCGAATGCACTTGGGCTTTTTTTATTTCCTTCTATTCAAAAGACTGTTATTTATCATCTTATCCTTTTCAAATTACTTGTACTTTTGAGTCTTAACCCAAAAACGAAGGAAAATGCGTATCGAAAATTTTACCTGGAACAATCAAATTACACAACATTTACACACCCAATACCCGATAATCCAAGCCCCTATGTTTGGTGTAGTTACGCCACAGATGGTAGCTGCAGCAGGAGAAATTGGCGTTTTAGGTACGTTGCCTTTAGGAGATTTACCCCCCGCTATATGCGTAAAACTCATTCAAACAACCAAACAGTTAACAAATAAACCCTTTGCAGTCAATATCTTTTTAAATCCATTACCTGAACGAACGGAGGAGCTAAAACAACGCTATGCGCGTTGCAAAACTTATGTGGAGCATCTAGCGAAACAATACAATCTAGAGGTTGCTTTAGCGGAATATGAAGAAGTTCACTATACCGATTATCGCGAGCAAGTAGACGCTATTATTGCCGAAGGGTGCAAAATTGTCAGTTTTACTTTTGGAGTATTTGATAACGCGACTATAGCCAAAATGAAACAAAAGGACATTACGCTCATTGGTACCTGCACTTCTGTTGCGGAGGCTCAGGCATTAGAAGAAAAAGGCATTGACATCATCTGTGTACAAGGTATTGAAGCAGGTGGTCATCAGGGGACCTTTTTAACTGAAACACTTCCTGAAATTGGAGGATTATCCTTATTGGCCCGAGTATACGAAGCTGTACAAGTTCCCTTAATTTATGCGGGTGGACTGTATAATGCGAAAACAGTTCTAGCCGCTAGAACGCTAGGCGCTCAAGGCTTTGCCTTTGGTAGCATATTAATGGGATCCCAGGAAAGTAATCTGGCTGAATTTGAAAAAGAAGCCCTAAGACAAGCCCAAGAAAGTGATTTAGTCTTAACCAAAAGCTTTTCTGGACGCTATGCAAGAGGATTGCGCAATACGTTCACCCAACAACTCGATCATTCGGACTATATTCTTCCCTACCCCTTCCAAAACAAACTGACACTAGAGCTGCGAAAAATAGCCAAACAGAAAGAAAACACAGCCTTTTTAAGCTTGTGGACGGGACAATCGCGAGGTCCTTATTCTGGAGCGTCAATAAAAGAAATTCTAACTCATATCATTAAAGAAGTAGAAAACGATATCATTTAACTAGTCTTTCAAATAAAAAAGTTCGTTATACGCTCATTTCTAAGTCATAGCGAACTTTTTTCTATTTATTCTTTGATTTTTTTATCTAATAAATGGAGATAACTCCCATAACCTGCTGCTTGCATTTCTTCTTTAGGAATAAAGCGCAAAGCAGCTCCATTGATGCAATACCGCAAACCACCTGTTTCTGCTGGCCCATCATCAAACACATGTCCCAAATGAGCATCTCCTGTCTTGCTTCTCACTTCAACTCGTGTCATACCGTGACTTCTATCTATTTTTTCTTCCATTAAGTTGGGGGCAATGGGTTTTGAAAAACTCGGCCATCCACATCCCGCATCATATTTAGCTGTAGAAACAAACAAAGGTTCACCTGTGGTAATATCTACATAAATTCCCTCGCGAAACTCCTTCCACAACTCATTGCTATACGCGCGTTCCGTTCCGTTATGCTGCGTTACTTCATATTGAATGGGTGTTAGTTTTTCCTTTAACACCGATTTATCTTGACGTTGATAGTTTTGCTTTTTTTTCGGATTAGCTTTTCGCGCTACCTCAAATAAATCAGCTCCAATATGACAATAGCCACCAGGATTTTTATCTAAGTATTTTTGATGATAGGTTTCCGCCGTATAAAAGTTGTCCAAAGGCGCTACTTCTACTACAATGTCTTGGCTATATTGTGCCGCTAAAGCATGTATTTTCTGTGTTATCTTAAACGTATCTTCCTCCTCTACATAATAGACCCCCGAACGATATTGTGTTCCTACGTCATTTGCTTGTCGATTTAAGGTTGTGGGATCAATGGTTTGAAAAAACAAATCAAGTAATAGTTCCAAATCAACCTCCTGTGAGTCATAGGTTACTTTTACAGCTTCAGCAAATCCCGTATCTCCCGTAGTCACTTGTTTATACGTTGGATTTTTAATCATTCCATTGGCGTAGCCCACTTCTGTTTTAGTGACGCCTCGTACTTGCTGAAAGAAATGCTCTGTTCCCCAAAAACAGCCCCCAGCAAAATAGATAACCTTACTATTTTTATCTTTTTTTCGTTCCATTACTTCTTCTTTTTTAACGCTATCCGCTCCTGGTCGAAACAAAGTAGTATTTGCTAGTACCAAACCACTTGCTACAAGCAAAACTACGAAAAACATCTTTTTCATCTTCCTTAATTTTATGCTTTACAGGCCTTCTCTTGCTCTTTTCTTGATTGTATTCAAGTAAAAAAATCTAAACTGCAAAGTAAAGCTACAACTAATTTTTATTGCATACACTCATTTTAACGCCTTAACTTTGAAGGGAAATTCGAAATTGATTATATTACGCCACAACTAAATTCGATTACTAAAGCTCTATTATTATGTCAAAAAATACCCGTACCTATACCTGGGAAGCCCCCACAGCTGTTTTAGAAGAAGCAAAAAATCTCAGTGGATATGAAATTCTCTTACGTGTTCTCGAAGGTACATTACCCCAAGCCCCCACATTGGATACCATTGCAAGTACCTTAATTTCAGTTGAAAAAGGACAAGCCGTTTTTAACTTACAACCCTCAGAATTCTTGTACAATTTAATTGGCACCATTCACGGCGGGATGATTAGTACCGTCTTAGATACCGCTATCGGCTGTACCTTACTTACGACGCTAGCAGCAGGTGAAAGTTTCACTTCTTTAGACTTAAAAGTAAACTTCTTGAAAAAAATAACCAAAGACAGTCCAGTCCTACATACTGCGACCACGATTATCCACCAAGGGCGTACTACAGCTTATCTTGAAGCAAGACTCGTTGATGCTCACGGGGTCGTGTATGCCCATGCCGTATCTACTTGTATGATTTTTAGGTAACGTTTTTAGACCCTTTTTCACCTATAAACCTCTAGCTTGCAGCCCAGATTTCTATTTCGATGGCAATATCAGGAAGTCCCAAGGCTGAAATATAGGCAATCGTCATGGATGGGTTTACAGGTCCAAAAAAGGCCTTCCATACGTGGTCAAAATATATCCAATCAATAGGTTGTGTAGACCAAATATTCACCTTAATAACCTCATCAGCTGTTAAGCCTTGACTGGTTAATACTGCTTGAATATTATCAAAAGTGAGCGCAACCTGTGCATTAAAATCCGCAGGAATAACACCGGCTTCGTTAATGCCAATTTGTCCCGAAAAAGTATAGAAGGTCGCTCCAGGAGGAATGATCGTCACATGGGAGTAATTTCCTACGGGTGACGGTACTGTTGTAGGGTTCATTCGAACCATTTTGTTTTGCATCCTATTCATTTTTTAATTACAAGACAAAACTACAACCTCCCTAATCCCTAGAATTGGATAAAACCGACAAGTCTAAAAAATTACTCTTTTTCTTTTTTCCATTCTGGAAAATTAGGTAATTCCTCTTTTGAATGGCGCAAAAATTGCGTTGGATTATTTCCCGTAAAGATTTTAAACTCTCGGATAAAATGAGATTGATCAAAGTAATCTTGGTCGTAAACCAAGGTAGTTAATCGATCAAGATTCGTTGTTTTCAACCGTTCTAAACTCGTTTGAAAACGCATGATTCGGGAAAATACTTTGGGAGACATCCCGATATGCTGTTTGACTAAACGCTCCAAGGTACGTTCAGAAATATTCATTTGTGATTGAATTTCGCCTAGTGATTGTCCACGTTGTAATAAGATAGAAGCAAACTTGGCTTGTTTATTTTCATAGTCGACAGTTTGAATTTGTTGCAGGATAAATGCAGCAAGTAGCTCTACTTTTTCTGCTGTGGATTGCGCTTGTTGCAAACGCTCCAATAAAGGCGTATCAATCAAATCATCAATAGGGATCGTTTGGTTTACTAGATCCGAAGCATCTAACTTAAACAAGGCTTTTAAAGCTGTGGGTTCCAGATAAACTCCTATAATTCGAAAAGGTCCCTCAACCCATTGGTCTGTATAGGTTGTAAAAGGCCCATAAATATAGAGTTGAGGAGCCATTTGCTGTTGGGTATCGCGAAAAAAATTCGGTATATCTTGGTAAATCAAAGCGGGAATTCCATCAGGCAGTATTTTAAACTGTCGGAGACCTTCTGATTCTTCATCACTTTCTAATACCCAAAAATAACGGATATAAGCACGTAATGCAGGTATAGGAAGAATCTCTTGGTAACGCATAAGACAGGAATTAATATAGTAAAGATACGTTTTTTGGTGATTGGTAAATAGTTACCCCTAACCTAAAAAAACAAGTCCCCATACCCAATTCTTCCTATTTAGGGTATAAATAACACAAAATACGGTTGTTTTTCCTATCGCTAAAAACAATAAACAACACCTTTTCAATCAGCTATAAATGTTTTAGTTTTGTTCGGTAGTTGTTCGGTAGTTGTTCGGTAGTTGTTCGGTAGTTGTTCGTAAAACAGCGGTTTTACAAGGTTCTAAGCTATGTTTAGCGAACGAAACTAAACCCGAACAAAACCCCTAGTATCCTCACCTAACCCTCACCAAATCCGAGTCCTGTTTTGCCTTGCACTCCCCTTGTAACCTGACGCTTTTGTTGCGCATAAGTCAGATTGACACACAGGAGCAATACAGTATTCAAAAATAGTACTTGATATCTGATGATTCTATTGCATTAAGCTGAATCAAATCTTGTTTTTCAACGCGCTAACGTATTACGTCAAAAACAAGAATCAAACGACTTACTTTAATAAAGTATTAAGAATCAAAAAAATATAAAACAACAAGACAACAAAGAAATAAAACGACCTATCAATCAGTTAACTATACTAAAAACAGACAATTACAAAAAGAATAATTCCTCTTTTACCAGATAAAAGTTTAGCTATTTGTATTCTTTCTTTCCTAAAAATTAACGCGATTCAGAATAAAATTCTAGCTCATTTTCAAAGGTGCTCCCAAACACTTTTAGTAATTTTGTGTAAAATTTTTATCTAAAATGAACGTAGTCAAACAAGTCGCAGTCATCTTTGGTTGCCTTGCCTTTGGTGAATTAATCATTTACCTCACAGACATCAAACTTCCTTCTAGTATTATTGGCCTTATCACCCTGTGGATTTTATTGCAAACAAAAGCAGTGCGTGTACAGCAAATTCAGGATATTTCGGGATTTCTCATGCGTAATATGGGAATCTTTTTCGTTCCGCCTTGTGTGGCCATGCTCAACTATTTTGATTTGCTGCAAGCCTCCTTTGTTCCCCTTATTGTAGCCACGTTACTCAGTACCATCCTAGTTGTTTTTATTACGGGATTAACCCATCAATTCTTGCGAAAACGAAAAAAATGAGCTTTTTATCTAACCCAACATTCTTACTCTTTTTAGTGGTAGCCCTTTACACCATAGGACTAACGCTCACTGAAAAATACAAATGGATTATTTTTAATCCCATTATTCTGTCTACTGCCATACTCGTTGCTTATTTAGTTCTACTTGACATACCCTATGAAAAATTCAGCCAAGCGGGACAGTACATTGATTTTTTTCTCAAACCTTCTATCGTAGCCCTAGCAATTCCCTTATACCTCAATTGGTCCGTCATCAAAAAACAACTCTTTCCTATTCTCATGAGTCAATGCATGGGCTGTATCACAGGCGTTGTCTCTGTCATACTTTTAGCCCATTGGACTGGAGCCGAACAAGAGATTATCTATTCACTAGTTCCTAAATCAGTGAGTACTCCTATTGCACTTGAGATTTCCAAGTCGATTCACGGAATTCCCTCTATTACTGCTGCAGCTGTAATGATTGCGGGGATATTTGGCAGCATGATTGGCTTTCAAATCCTACATTTCACACGCATCAACAACCCAATGTCACAAGGAATTGCCTTAGGAACCTCTTCTCATGCCATGGGAACGATGAAAGCGATGGAAATTAGCAATAAATATGGAGCGTTTGCCAGTGTTGGCATGATTTTTAATGGTATTTTGACCGCGATCTTAGCTCCATTATTGTTAGCTTTTGTAATGCCTTGGCTCACCTAACTTGCTTTCGGTTTAAATTATTATTAAATTCAAAGCAGCAAACCCTATTGAATCGAGCATTTTGAGTAACTTTATAGGAAATAATACTTCTGTAAAAACGATTATACACTAAATTCACTTGTATCTTCTCGTATTTACAGCTTGTATACCCGATAAAACCAACAATTGCAGAAAAAAGAAAAACGAAACCTAAGCCACTGAAACTATGCTTCAAAAAGCAAGAAAATATACGGACAATACCCATTTAGCAGATTCATTAAAAATCACCATTTCAGCGGTGATTCCCTTTTTAATCTTTATGCCAAGTCAACAATTTGATTGGGCATTTGCGATGGCTGTGGGAGCATTACTAACTGCCCCCGTCGATATTCCCAGTAACCTCAGAGACAAAATAAACGGAATCTTAGTCGGCGCCTTACTTGTTCCCTTTGTAACGTTATTATTATCCTTAACCCAAGGGAACTGGTACTTTTATCCCGTTTTTGTCTTTATTTTCTTCAGCTTAGGAATGATTTCCGTCTATGGACACCGTGCTAATATGCTATCCTTTAGTGGATTATTAGCCGCTAGTTTGGGATTGGCTCACAGCTATGTTGGGAAAGATTTATGGATTCACGGATTACTTCTCCTTTTAGGTGGTTTACTCTATTTAGCAGTGTCTCTCGCTTTTTATTTTATACGACCACGTCGTTATGGGGTTTTACAAACCTCTGAATGCATGGACCTAACTGCAGAATACCTCAAATACCGCGCACAATTGTGGACCCCTGGAGTCAATGCTGACAAAATTGTTGAAGAACAACTCAACATCCAGATTAAACTCAATGATGTTCATGAAAATCTACGTGAGTTCCTCGTCCTCAACAAAGCCAACACTGGAAACTCTTCCAATAACAGACGTTTACTCGTGGCCTTTTCTACCCTAGTGGAAATTTTAGAAATTGCCGTGTCTACATCCTTTGATCACAAAGAGCTCCATCAGCTCCTTGACCAAGATGATCCTACTATTATTACCGATTATCAAGCGTTAGCTGAAAATTTCGCTATCACTATTAAAGATATTGGGGATTCACTTAATATGGGACTCAATTACAAGCCTAAATGTGATTTTGACCGACAACTAGCCGCTTTACAAGAAAAATTGACAGCCTTTATAGCCCATAGTAAATCACCGAATAAAGTGGAAGCTGTACTTTCGTTCTCCAATGTCTTACACTATGCACAAGGTCAGATTGACAAAATTCACATCTTAGAGCGCATCTTAACTGAGAAAACATTTAGTGATAACGTAGAAGACCGCTTCAAAGAGTTGGAAAAATTCTTAACTCCTGTGCATTATCGCTGGGAAACCTTAGTGGTCAACCTAAACTTTACCTCTACGATTTTCAGACATGCTACGCGTTTAACGTTAACCATTTTAGCGGGACTTATCATTAGTAATATCTTTAATCCGCTGAATGGGTATTGGATTTTACTGACCATTGTCGTGATTATGCGACCTGGTTATGGATTAACCAAACAGCGTTCCTTTGAACGTGTTATTGGTACTGTATTAGGTGGAATGATTGCCTTCGGAATGCTATTTATCCTACAAGACAACTATACGTTTATTGCATACTTAACAATTCTGACCATGATTTTGGGCTATTGGTTTTCCCATACGGATTACAAAGTAGGAGTAACCTTCATTACGATGTACGTTGTATTGATTTACGCCATTTTAACGCCTAATTTCATGGATCTATTGATCTATCGCGTCATTGATACCTTGATTGGAGCTCTCTTAGCTTTAGGAGCAAACTACATCCTATGGCCTTCGTGGGAATTCTTGAATGTCAATGTACATTTATCAAAATCCATCCAGGCCAATCAAACCTATGTGAAGGAAATTAAGGAAATTTACAATCAAAAAAGCGAACCTACCCTAGCCTATAAACTAGCGCGTAAATATGCTTTTATTGAAATCGGAAACTTAATGGCTTCCTTTCAACGCATGATTCAGGAACCCAAATCCAAACAGCGCTTGCGCTCTGAAATTTACGAATTAGCCGTGTTAAATCACACCTTTTTATCGACGGCAGCTTCCATAGGGGTCTATGTGCAATCGCGTCATACTACCAAAGCTTCTGAAGCATTTAATATGGTAATGGATTACATTGACAAAAACTTACAGCTAACAAGTAATTTACTCAACAGTACCCCTTCTGAAGAGGATTTAATTACAGCGGAAGACCAAGAAAGCTATCGCGTGAGCATAGGTTATCTACAGAATGTCAGAGAATACGAGTTAAAAAAATCCTATACAGATGATGCGCAAATAAAAAGCTTAATGGAGGAATCAGCTATGGTTATTCAACAGCTGACGTGGTTGGCTCATTTGTCTGAAAAAATATTAAAAATAAGTAAGGTAATTCGAGATAAACGAGAGGAAATGCAGCAGCAGAAAAAACTCGTTTTAAATCCTACATTATTATTTAAAAAAAGCTGAGTTTTCTTTTTTACTAAGAATGTAAAAAGCGATGTTTTTTGTTCTTCAAATCAATTGTAAAGACAAAAAACACTGCTTTTCGTTGCGAATATTCAGCATAAATCTTTTATCTAGTAGCAGATGTACTTCTATTTTTTTAAAAGTTAACAACTTTCCCTTATATAGTCTCGATTTTCTTTTTTTTTTCGTATTTTGCGATAACTAATTAATTTCGATGATGATGAATCCAACTAGACTTTTTGATATTCCTTATTTCCAACACGAACATTTTCCTTTGGAAGATGCGCTGGTAACCAAAGTTAACGGTGTTTGGGAAAAGACGTCATCTGCCATGTATCTTAAAAAAGCAAATGCTTTATCCCGAGCGCTTTTGCGATTAGGGGTTCAACCCAATGATAAAATTGCCGTTATCTCTAGTAATAATCAATCCAAATGGAATATACTGGATATTGGTATTCTACAGATTGGCGCACAAAATATTCCCATTTATCCTACCATTGCTCCAGAAGATTATCAATTTATTTTAAGTCATTCTGAAGCGACCTATTGTGTAGTATCTGATCAGGAAATCTACGATAAACTGATGTCTGTTATCGATCAATTGCCTTTGATTAAAGGCGTCTATTCTTTTGACACGATTTCTGGATGTAAAAATCTAGACGAACTGTTTGAACTAGGAGCAGATGAATCGAACCAAGAACAGGTAGAACAACGCAAAGCTGCAGTAACACCTGATGACTTGGCAACGTTAATCTATACTTCTGGAACAACAGGAAAACCTAAAGGGGTTATGCTGTCACACAACAACATCTTATCGAATGTATTGGGTAGTACTGAACGTGTACCTTTTACCAGAGAACAACAGTTCAAAGCATTAAGCTTCTTACCTTTATGCCACGTCTTTGAGCGTATGTTGATTTATCTCTACCAATACAGTGGAGCGCGAATTTACTATGCGGAGTCCATAGATAAAATGGGAGAAAATATGAAAGAGGTACAACCCAATGTGATGACCGTAGTACCGCGTCTTTTAGAAAAAGTATACGACAAGATTTTTGCCACAGGTTCTGCCTTAACAGGAATCAAAAAACGAATTTTCTTCTGGGCTTTAGAACTTGGATTCAACTATCAACCATACAATAGAGGGTTCTTTTACAATTTACAATTGGGAATTGCCCGTAAATTAGTCTTCAAAAAATGGCAAGAAGCTTTAGGTGGAGAAATGAAAATCATCGTTTCGGGAAGTGCTGCTTTACAACCGCGTTTATCTCGTGTATTTAATGCTGCCGGTATTCCCGTAATGGAAGGCTATGGTTTAACTGAAACCTCTCCCGTTATTGCAGTAAATGACGAGCGAAATAAATCCATGAAGATTGGTACCGTAGGAAAACCATTGAGTAATGTAGTGGTTAAAATTGCAGAAGATGGCGAAATTTTGTGTAAAGGTCCCAACGTTATGCTCGGCTATTACAAAGATGAGGAACGCACCAAAGAAGAGCTAAAAGATGGCTATTTCCATACTGGTGATATTGGAACGATTGATGAAGAAGGGTTTTTGAAGATTACAGATCGCAAGAAAGAAATGTTTAAAACTTCAGGAGGAAAATATGTAGCCCCTCAAATCATTGAAAACACACTAAAACAATCGCGTTTTATTGAACAAGTGATGGTAATTGGAGAAGGTGAAAAAATGCCAGCAGCGTTTATTCAACCCAATTTTGAATTTGTGCGAGCATGGGCACAACGCAAAAATATCAATTTAGGCACCACTAATGAGGAACTTATTCAAAATGAATTAGTTCGAAAACGTGTCGAAAAAGAAGTTGAATACGTGAACCGCAAATTTGGTAAATGGGAACAAGTGAAGAAATTCGAACTAACTCCCGATGTTTGGAGTATTGACAGTGGTCAACTCACCCCTACCCTAAAATTAAAACGAAGAGTTATTTTAGAGATTTACAAAGATCTATACGAAAAAATTTATAGAGCATAAAAAAAGGAAGCCATGGCTTCCTTTTTTAGTTAACAGTTAACCCTTAACCCTTAACCCTTAATCAAAGCCTTTTGATGGTGTTCCACGTGATATATTGCATTATATGCCATTTCTTTTAATGTAATCAATCCCAATAAGGGGTGTGGAATTTGCACGCTTTCAAAATCGTTAACTTCCATTTGTACAATCGCTTCATTTAGCTTACCTATCAATGCCAATAATTGTTGTGTTAACACCTCTTTAGATGAACTATCATCTGCTGGGGGTACAAACTGTTCTGGAGCTTTTCCTCCTGCAGCTAATTTACCCAGATAGATTTCCGTTAGCTCCTCATAGGTTTTATTGAGACGTTCCACTCGACCAAACCTTTCTTCAACTGTTTTTATCGGTTGCATATACACATATACCAAAGGCTGTACACATAATACCAAGTGATGAAGATGTTGAGCCGCATTCCATTTACCTACTGGATGATATTGATATTCTTCTTCTGTCATTTGTTCCACATGTCGAACAAAGCTCTGGTATTTCAGTTCGAGTTGTTCTTTTATTTCTTGTTGATTCATCGATTCTTGTTTTTAATGGTTTGTTCTTTTCCTTTACTTCCCCTACAAAGGAGCCGTGGCAACAAGCGCATAAACCATTGGAATTTTATCTTCCAAATGTTTAATTCTGTACTTATTCGGTTCGAATTCAACCGTATGCGAAAAACACGCATAAGGCGAATAGTCAAACTCTTCAAACTGGTTGATAGACAATCCCATTTTAAGCAAACTAGTTACCACCTCACTCATGCTGTGGTTCCAACAGACGTAAGACTGCGTAATGTCCGCCGCTTTATCCGCATAGGTTCCACTTTCTGTTTCGACAATAGCTTCTCGGTTAAAATAATGGTATCCAATCTTCTGGAAATCATCGTCAAACATCCAAACCACAGGGTGAAATTCAACAAAGATAAATTTACCTCCGGGTTTTAAAAACGTTCGAATCACCTGGGCCCATTTATCCATATCGGGCAACCAGCCAATCACCCCATAACTGGTATAGACGATGTCAAATCGCTCCTTCAAATGATGGGGTAAATCATAGATATCGCAGCAGACAAATTGAGCAGAAGATTGGATTTGTTCCGCCAAGGCTCTCGCATTTTTAATCGCCTCATCTGACAGATCAATTCCCGTTACCTCAGCACCTAGCCTACTCAATGAGAGGGTATCTTGTCCAAAATGACATTGTAAATGCAAGATTTTCTTTCCCTTGATATCCCCCAGTAAATTGAGTTCAATTTCATTTAATGAACTCTTACCCTGAATAAATCCTTCTACATCGTAAAAATCCGACTTTATGTGCGTCTCCGTACGATTATTCCACGAATTTCGATTGATTTCTATATAATTTAATGCTGGTTTCATTTTTTTGTTCTTTGGCGTTTGGCTTTTGATGCGATTATCTTTTATAAAGAGTGATTTTTCTTATACTAGAAGAAAATTAATTTAAATTGATAAATTAAACAGACCTCACCTAATCCTCACCAATCCGTCACCTTTTAATTAATTCAATTGCTTTTTCCAACAGTTCATCGCGTTGTTCACGCACCCCTTGAATTGTTCTTTTTACTTCGATATCCGGCACAATACCTATACGTTGTGTTTCCTTCCCATCAGGATAATACACCCCTAGTCCTGAGATAACGGTTCCTAACCCTCCAGGCAAAACCACCACCAAAACTCCAACAAGGGGTTCTATTTTAGTTTTTACGGAACTATATCTTGTATCCTACTGAAGTGGGAGGATATTTTATGCCCGAAATTTATTTAGGACGCTATTGGAGTCGCACCTAGTAGCTAGCTTTACTATGGTTCTCGATACAAAACTACAAAAGCAACGAAACAAGGACAATACCCCCCTTCCGCTCTCTTCCACTTATGGGATAAAAAAAGCCTTCTTTTTCTTTCTTTTCCGAATTGTAAAATCATAAAACCCTGAATTTAAGCTTTTTAAAAAACAACAATAGAGAGCATGTAAAGGGTTTGTAAGGGGTTAGTTAATACCAACAAGGGTTTTAGGCCTTTTTACCAATCTTCCCCTTTACAATCCCTTTACTATCTACCTATAATCTCACACTTTACCCATCCGTCAATCAACATTTGTTGTCCCCCTTCAAAGGTTTCAAAATTGTAATTTGGATGTGTTTCTTGCGACCGTGAAGCCCAGGTCAGCCCACAAAAAGCAATGGCTGTGCAAAGCTTAGTCTTAAAAATAAACATAATGCTATAATTCGTCTTTTGATTGTTTGCTAAACATACAAAAAACGAATTACTATTTTGCCACTTATTTGTTTTTTCATGATGCGTAAAACCGTGATGCGTAATGCGTAATCCGTAATGCGTCAACTGTAAACTGTAAACTGTAAACTGTAAACTGTAAACTGTAAACCGTCAACCGTTAACTGTCAACCGTTAACCATTAACCATTAAACAAACCAGCCTTTTCTTCCTTTGTACAAGCGGTAAGAACCAGGACCAATCATAGCGATAGCCAATGCACCGACTAAATAAAGTAAATTCAATTCCGCTCCTAACCCTCCAGTTGCAGGGCTTAAAGCAAAGGACCCTCCCCCTTTAACGAGTACCATAGACATCACCATCGTAAAGGCAATCAATACACTAGATAGACGCGTAAACGCCCCAACAATCAATAAAATAGGAGCAATAATCTCTCCAACGGGAACACCAATCCACATCCACGTAGGAAAACCTTTGGCACCCAATTGCTCAATAATCATATCATGTCCGTGGATAATTTTGTGAACACCGTGAAAAATCATCAATCCACCTACACCTAATCGTAAAATAAACTTTCCTAAATCTTGCATATATTTTTTTCTAAGGGTTAACTTGTTTTTAAGGGGCGAATCTCAATTTTACTTGGCAAAGCACGTGGGTTCATTTTTAATAAATCAACCACTAATTCACCAATATCTTCTGGTTGGATTTTCCAGGTATCTTTTTCATTGGGTTCGTGGTTATTAAAATGACTCGTTACGGAGCCAGGTAAAATGGTGGTTACTTTTACATCATGGGCACGTAAATCCAACATAGCCGCTTGGGTAAACCCTACAACACCAAACTTACTGGCATTGTATCCGCTCCCTGTTGCGAAGAAATTAATTCCCGCTAAACTCGCTACACTAATATAGTATCCTTTATTTTGTTTTAACTGTGCTACACTTGCTTTTAAGGTATGGAAAACACCAGTTAGATTGGTGTCAATCATCGTATTCCAATCTTCAATGGACAACTCTTCAATAGAAGCAAAAATACCGACACCTGCATTGGCAATGACTACATCCAAGCGACCAAATTGCTTGACAATCTGTGCCACAGCTTCTACTTCATCTTCATAACGCGTTACATTTGAAGCTAGGGCTAAAACCTGATCTTCAGAACCTAATTCACGCGCTACTTGTTCTACCGCTGCTAACGAACGACCTGAAATAGCCACGCGATAACCAGCTGTTAGCAAAGCCTGTGCAATTCCCTTTCCGATTCCTTTTGTACCGCCTGTAATATAAACTACTTGTGCTTGTTTTATTGTCATATTTGGTTTTAACTTTTAATTTTCACTAAATTAAGGAATAAAAAACATTTCACCACGTATTGTAGATTAATATATCAAAGAACTATCAGCTTGATTTACTATAAATCAAATATTTACATGCATTTTTTTTCTTTACTTCATTAACTTTAAGCTATATTACCTATAATTTCACTTTTTTTTAAGTAGTTCAACCCTGTAATTTCTGTATCTTAGTAGAAGTAACGTATACTAATTATTCAATTAACCTCAAAATAATTACATTTCTATTCGTATTTACTTCAAAAAAATTACACTATGGCTGTTAAAATAAAAGGTTCCGGAAGTTATATTCCCACACAAGTGATAACAAACAACGATTTTCATCAGTTTGACTTTCGCGATGAAAATGGGCAACCTTTAAAAGATTCTAACGAAAGAGTAGCAAAAAAACTGGAACAAATTACAGGTATCCAAGAAAGACGCTATATTACTTCCGACTTAACAACAGCTGCTATCGGCACACTTGCAGCGGAACGCGCCATCGAAAATGCACAAATCGACCCCGAAAAACTAGACTACATCATTTTTGCTCACAATTTTGGGGATATGAAATACGGCACAGATCAATCCGATATTGTACCGAGCCTAGCTGCCCGTGTGAAACACAACCTAAAAATTCAGAATCCCAATTGTGTGGCTTATGATGTCTTATTTGGATGTCCAGGTTGGTTACAAGGCGTTATTCAAGCCTATGCATTTATGTCTTTAGGCATCGCCAACTACTGTTTAGTTATTGGAGCAGAAACCCTGTCTCGTGTCATCGATTTGCACGATCGAGACTCGATGATTTACGCCGATGGTGCTGGCGCTACGGTACTAGAAGTAACAGAGAAAGCTGGTGGAATCATTGCAACCAAAAGCTGTAGTTTCACCGCAGATGAAGCGTATTATATTCACTTTGGGGAATCGTACAAAAAAGAATCTCAACAAGATACGCGATACATCAAAATGTTAGGACGTAAAATCTATGAATTTGCTTTGACAGAAGTACCCAAAGCCATGAAAGCCTGCTTGGACGACAGTGGGGTGCAAATAGATCAAATTAAAAAAATCATTATTCACCAAGCCAATGAAAAAATGGATGAAGCTATCGTTAAGCGCTTTTATGAACTATATGACCGCCCCATGCCTGATTACATCATGCCAATGAATATCCAAAAATTAGGCAATAGCAGTGTAGCAACTCTTCCTACCTTATATGATATGATTGTCAATAAACAGCTGGATAATCACAGTTTTGAACCAGGAGATTATTTACTATTTGCTTCAGTTGGAGCTGGGATGAATATTAATGCCTTTGTCTATCAGGTCTAAGAAATTTTTATAATAAAGCCAAGAGTGTATGCCGTACGCTTTTGGCATTTTTTTTTAAAATGACATCTTATTGTACATCACTTATAGCCATTTTTTAGGATTATTTTGTATATATCTTTTTATATTTTCATAGGCTCTTTCATCGCGAATAATACATTCATAGTAATTTCTATGCCATATCTTAAACATACATTTTTCTAAAAGAAGTAAAGGAATGGTATCTTCTCTATGTTCTCCCTGTATCTTTTGCTTGATGTACTGCTTAACTTCTTGTTTTATCTGCTTTATTACCGCTACTTTATACCCTCTAACAATAGATCCAATTGTCCGAGAAGATGATTGAAATAAAACTGAAGCTTCTTGCTTCAACTTTATATCATCGAGCTCTATAATCATATGGATATGATTGGGCATAACAACAAATTCATGTAAAATGACATAATCGCGTATTTCACTCGTCCGTAACCATTCTGTATGCGCAATTTTCCCAATAGTATTTAATAGCATCTCTCCTTCTATTATTTCGCCAAAAAAAGACGTATTCTTCAAACAACAGATGGTTACAAAATACAATCCATTCCGACTATAATCATATTTTTTTAAACGAATGGATTTTCTATTTTTTCCTGAATTCAATAATCCCATAATTTTCCTTTTTTAAAGGGCGCATTGCAATATCTATCATCCCTAATTTTACTTTTTAAAGGGCACATTGCCATGCGCCCCCACTGTACGGGCACATGGCAATGTGCCCCTTATAATCGATAATCCTCTTTCAAAAGGCATATGCAATATCCTATCATCCATAATTTTCCTTTTTTAAAGGGCGCATTGCAATATCCTATTATCCCTAATTTACTTTTTAAAGGGCACATTGCCATGCGCCCCTACTGTACGGGCACATGGCAATGTGCCCCTTATAATCGATAATCCTCTTTCAAAAGGCATATGCAATATCCTATCATCCCTAATTTTACTTTTTAAAGGGCGCATTGCCATGCGCCCCCACTGTACGGGCACATGGCAATGTGCCCCTTATAATCGATAATCCTCTTTCAAAAGGCATATGCAATATCCTATCATCCATGATTTTCCTTTTTTAAAGGGCGCATTGCAATATCCTATTATCCCTAATTTTACTTTTTAAAGGGCGCATTGCCATGCACCCCTACTGTACGGCACATGGCAATGTGCCCCTTATAATCGATAATCCTCTTTCAAAAGGCATATGCAATATCCTATCATCCATGATTTTCCTTTTTTAAAGGGCGCATTGCCATGCGCCCCTACGCAAATCATATCAAATAATATTCCCTTTTTAACTTTTTCTAAAAGAATTTGTTATAAAAACCTCTTTTCCCCTTTACACCTTTATCATTATTTTTGTTTTAAATTATATTTTTATCAACAAAAAAACAACATACATAAACATCTTATACTAAAAAGTAATAATTTATTTTATTTTTTATATAAAATTCTATTTATGTTTGTACTGCAAATGAGAAGAAAAAAGAAATATCCATTTAATAACAAATAAAAATAAGCTATGAAAAAGAAAATTTTACTAGGTGCTCTAGCGGGATGTATGTTATTCAGTATTGCTTCATGTAGTAGTGATGACAACAAATATCTAACTGAAGTAGACAACGAGAAGGTACCTGAAAAAGAAATTCCCAACACATTAAAGGACGATTACTTTGATATTGAAGGCGGTATATTCAAAGAGGGCGAAATACCTTCAGGAGAAGAAAAATCAATCCTGGATATCAGTGTAAACAAATTCGTCATCAACGGAGGGAAAACAATTGCTACTGTTACTAGTAACACGCCATTATCCGCTGTTCTAATTGGTTTAAAAGAACAGGAAGGTTATTATGAGGTAGCCACAGTAAACGAAGTTCAAGCGCGATCAGGGGAATACTATTACGAGATTATCATTGATTTCTCTCAAGTACTAAATCTAGAAGAATTTGAACTTAAATTTGTTGGTATCATCACCGATGGCAAACGAACAGAAGTATATTTTAAAGCGTTTCAACTTGTTGCTGCAGGAATTGGGGAACTACAAGTTTCTCTATCTTGGGACAAAGAAGACGATGTCGATTTACACCTATTTGATGCGGACAACAATCACATCTATTACGCTAATAAACTAGTACAAAATTTGGAGACAGGTGAGACAATAGGAGAATTAGATATTGATTCTAATCCAAACTGTAACATTGATGGAACCAAAAACGAAAACATCTATTATAAAAATTTAAAAGATGGAACGTATCGAATTTACGTGGATTTGTACCTAAAATGTACCAATTCAACGGGTAGTAAATATGCGGTAAATGTTTTACACAACGGGGTACGTTTAAATCTTTCTAATCAAATGATAGGCACCTTTGCTGATGATTATTACGGAAGTAGAAACACCCCAAGTCAATATGTTCTCATCGGAGCATTCTCAATTGTTAATGGGCAATTTTCTTCTGTTGTAGAAGTAGAGCCCTTACAAAATTTCTCGACTTACCAATCGTTAGTTCGCGAAAAATAAATTCTGAATTCGATGTAGCATACCGTACTCCAAGTACTTCATGCTACTATTATTGTATTCAATTGATTTTTTAAAATTATTTGTCTTTAATTTTATTAATTATGTCAAACGCCAGTAAAATCCCATACTTTTTACTGGCGTTTTTTTGCTTGATCAACAAGAAATTACTGTAGTATATGGAATAAGTTAATCCCTTTCACCCCCATTGAATCTAAACTATTTTGAGTATTTTTGTATCAATTCAAAAAAGCGAGTCTTGTGGATTTTATCAAAATTACAGAGCAACCATCGAGGTATGATCATTTAGAAACAATGTCTATTGAAGAAGTCTTAGTGAATATCAACACCGAGGATCAAGCTGTTCCTTTAGCTGTTAAGCAGGCAATTCCTCAAATTGAAGCTGCTGTGGCTACTATTGTGGAGCAACTCAATAAAGGAGGACGTTTGTTTTATATTGGGGCAGGAACATCAGGACGACTGGGTATTTTAGATGCCTCTGAATGTCCACCTACCTATGGAGTTTCACCTGATTTAGTAATTGGATTAATTGCTGGTGGGGATCATGCCATCCGCCATGCTGTAGAAAATGCAGAAGATGATCCCAACCAAGGTTGGCTCGATTTAGAAGCCTACCAAATCAACGCCAACGATTTTGTGATAGGAATTGCTGCTTCTGGCACTACTCCTTATGTTATTAAGGCTCTAGAAAGCTGTCAAGTCCATAGTATCCCAACGGCTTGTATAACCTGTAATCCCCATAGTCCGCTCAGTCAAGTTGCCCTATTTCCTATTGAAGTTATCGTAGGTCCAGAATTTGTAACAGCTAGTTCTCGCATGAAAGCAGGAACGGCACAGAAACTCGTACTTAATATGATTTCAACGACAACGATGATTCAATTGGGTCGTGTAAAAGGCAACCGCATGGTAGATATGAAGATGACCAATGCCAAATTAATTCAACGCGGCATCGCCATGTTACAAGCCGAATTAAAGGTGAGTAAAGAAGAAGCTTCTCAACTCTTAGACCAGTATCAAAGTGTGCGTGAAGCACTGAATCACTATAAATTATAAACACTATGGAACCTCAAGGTACAAATCGAAAAGTATTACAAAAAGGAGTTAAATACCTTGCTATTACACTGCCTTTATTGTTTCTTGGCCCCATCGTAATTCACAGCTCGTTGAAAAACCAAGGAAACCCGTTTTTTATTCCAGTTTTTGGATTAGGATGTATCATTTGTTTATCCTCTATGTTTTTACTTTTTAAAGGTATTAACACAATTATGAAATCATTATTTGGAAAATAATTATGTTATGAAAACTAAACTATGCTATCTTTTACCCTGCTTTGCTTTATTTGTTTCATGTTACCAACAGGAACGCAATTGTGCGAACTTCCGAACAGGAAAATTTGAATTTGTAACCGAAATTGACGGTGTTGAAAAACGATCTACTTTCGTTCGTACAGGGGAGTATGAAATCGAAGAATTTGAAGGAAAAGTGGACACTTCAAGCATCAGATGGATTAACGATTGTGAATTTATTTTACAAAAGAAAAATCCTAAAAACATGGCAGAGAAAAAAGCAGTAAGTATCAAAATCATTACAACCGATGGAGATAGTTGCGTTTTTGAATACGGTTTAGTAGGTGATGCGCGAAAAGAACGTGGTAACCTCAAGAAAATTGGCGAACTCTAATCCAATCGCTATATGGAGATTTTTTTAACTGCTGACGCTATTGTAGCGTTTATTACACTAACCTTCTTAGAAATTGTCTTGGGAATTGACAACGTCATTTTTATTTCCATAGTCACAGGTAAACTTCCTGAAGAAAAAAGAAAAAAGGCGACTCAAATTGGTTTATTTCTAGCGATGTTTATGCGAATAGGCTTACTATTTGCTATTACGTGGCTAATCAAAATGAAAACAACTCTCTTTAGTATTGACTGGAGGTGGTTTAGCGCTCATTTTAATGGACAAGCACTTATTTTATTGGCAGGAGGAATCTTTTTGATTTACAAATCCACCAAGGAAATACACGAAAAAGTAGCCCATGTTCAAGTGGCTGAAGACATCAGTACTCCACCGAATGCCAAACAAATTGCCACCAAATCCTTTGGCAATATCATCGTTCAGATTTTAGTAATCGATTTGATTTTCTCTATAGATAGTATTCTTACAGCTGTAGGGATGACCAATGGTATTGCGGGTGCATTATACATTATGATTGCAGCTGTGATTGTGTCTGTAGCGGTTATGATGGTATTTGCTGTTCCAGTAGGCACCTTTGTCAACAACAACCCTTCCATTCAAATCTTGGCTCTATCTTTCTTAATTTTGATTGGCTTTATGCTTACAACAGAAAGTATGCACTTATCTGATGCAAAATTAGCTGGACAAGATATTGGTGCTGTACCTAAAGGGTACTTGTATTTTGCTATTGCCTTTTCTTTAGTAGTTGAGTTTATCAATATGCGTATTCGGAAGAAGAAATAGAGAAAACCATTTACGGTGAACAGTTGACCGTTTACGGTGCATATATCAAATAAAAAAAGGTTCAATCTAAACGATCGAACCTTTTTTTATACTGTATTTTTACTCTTCTCCCTTCTCTCATTTGCTCTTCGCGCGGTTTGCTCTCTGCTCAGTTTGTAATTCGTGTAGCTCACCAACTGTAAACCGTTAACCAAAATAGCGTTCCGTAACGAAATCAATGTCTTTAATAGACTTTCTTGCCCAGTCGATGCGTTTAGCTAACAATTCTTCTTCCGATAATTGCCATTGAATGGCAGATTCTCTCAATCGCGTACTTAAGCTTTGAATGATAATTGCGGCAGAAACAGAGATATTCAAACTTTCGGTAAAACCGACCATCGGAATAGTAATATAATCATCCGCTTGTTCTATAATTTCAGGAGATAAGCCCGATTTTTCTGTACCAAAAAAGATAGCTACCGGCTCTGACAAGTCAAATTTATCTAAGCTTTGTGCTGTACCGTGAGGCGTTGTTGCTACAATTTTATATCCTTTAGCTTTGATAGCATCAATACTGCCTTGTACCGAATTATAACGGTGAATATCCACCCATTTTTCTGCGCCAAGGGCAATTTGCTTATCAATTCGCTTGCCAAATTTCTGTTCAATCACATGAAGCCCCTGTACCCCAAAAACCTCACAACTACGCATAACTGCACTCGTATTATGCAATTGATACACATCTTCTGCCACCACTGTAATGTGGTTGGTTCGGTTCGCTAGAACTTCTTTGAATCGCTCTACTCGATTTTCCGTCAAAAAAGTTTCTAAATAAGCTAAGTATTCCTTGTCTTGAAATAGCTTGTTTGAAATATTCATTATATCTTTAGTTTTATTCAAAAAAGCAAAGGTAAGAATATTATGGAAAAACGTTTAGTGGTACTTTCAGGAGCGGGAATGAGTGCAGAAAGTGGCATCAAAACCTTTCGCGACGCGGATGGGCTTTGGGAAGGTCATGACATTATGGAAGTTGCTTCCCCTCTTGGTTGGGCCAAAAACAAGGCTGTGGTTTTACAATTTTACAACGATCGCCGTCGACAGTTGTTGACCTGCGAACCCAATGCGGCTCATCGCGCCATTGCCGAACTACAACAACACTACAAAACCACAGTAATCACCCAAAATGTCGATGATTTACATGAACGAGCTGGAAGTATGGATGTTATTCATTTACACGGAGAATTGCTCAAAGTACGCAGTGAGGTCAACGAACAACTCATCTACCCATGGACAACAGATTTAACTGCCTTAGACCACAATGAACATGGTCATGGATTGCGTCCACATATTGTGTGGTTTGGTGAGATGGTTCCCGAACTAGAACGTGCCATTCCTTATGTAGAAGCAGCTGATGTTATTTTAATTATCGGAACTTCATTACAAGTGTATCCTGCAGCCTCTTTACTTGATTTTGCCCAACCTGATGCACTTGTCTACTACATTGATCTACACCCCGCCTCTACCCAACACTTTAATCGAAAAATTGAAGTGATACCCGAAAAAGCTTCAGTAGGTATGGCGCAAATTCACGCTTCTCTCATTGAATTTAGTCAACTAATATAAAAAAAGGAAGCTTTAAAGCTTCCTTTTTTTATATTAGTTTAAGACTTTTACGCCTTTCAGAAAAATCCATTTCACACAGATTTTATCTCCTTCATCCGTTTTAAAAACTTTAAATTGTGGAGCCAAAACAGTTGCTACAATAGCACTAACAAGAGGCAACCATATTCCTGATAAATCAGTAAAATACGCCAAACCTACTCGCGCTAAAAGAAACAGCACGGCAAAACTCACAAATTGAAACAGTATTGTTTTCGTTCCTGCACTCATCATTTTTACTTTTGATTCATATATTTTCCTTTCTTACTTCCTTCATAAAGCTCGTATTTAGCCAAGCGCGCTTCTAATTTACCATTAAATAGTTTAATTTTTCTAGAAGGACGTAAGCCTACATATTTTAAAGCTTCAATATTAGCGGTAATAAACCAAGCATCTGTTCCTGGATATCCTTGCTTCAGTGTATCTCCTATTTCACGATAAAAACGCTCTAAATCAATATCCAAACGCTCCCCATATGGCGGGTTAAATACCATATGCAACGGTCCTTCCACTTCTTTAGCAGTATCAAAAAAGTTTAGGTTCTCCACTTTGATATACTCTTCTAAATTAGCATTGCGCACATTATCTTTGGCCTTCATAACCGCTGAAGGAGCTTTGTCATACCCTTGAATCGTATAGTGAAATTCACGGATGCGTTTAAGCAGCGAACTTTGGATTACTTCGAATAAATCGGCGTCCCAATCGTTCCAACGCTCAAAAGCAAATTCTTTTCGGTTGATATTTGCTGGGATATTACACGCAATCATTGCAGCTTCAATCAACAAAGTTCCTGAACCACACATGGGATCCATAAAATGGGTACGTCCATCCCATCCAGACAACAACAACATCCCTGCCGCTAACACTTCGTTAATTGGCGCAATATTCGTTGCAGTTTTATACCCTCTTTGATGCAAAGAAGCTCCAGAAGAATCTAGTGAAACCGTACATAAGTCACGTTGAATATGTACGTTAATACGCAAATCTGGAAAGTCTTTATCCACATTTGGACGCTTATCAAATTTAGCTCTGAACTGATCGACAATCGCGTCTTTTGCTTTTAACGATACGAATAAACTGTTGTTGAACTGATCAGAAAATACAGTAGAGTCAATCGCAAATGACTGATGAACTCCTAAATATTTGCTCCAATCAATACTTTGTATTCCCTTATAAAGATTGCCTTCGTTGTAAACTGCAAATTGTTTAATTGGAACTAAGATTTTCAAGGCTGTACGCAGCGCTAAATTGGCTTTATATAAAAATCCTTTATCTCCTTCAAAACTCACCATACGAGTTCCTTCCTTCACTTTTGTTGCTCCTAAAAGCTGTAATTCTTTAGCTAAAACCTCTTCTAACCCGAAAAGAGTCTTAGCTACCATTTTAAAATTTTCCATTTTTTATATCGCTATAAGGAATAATTATATTCGTTGTCCAAATGTGCAAAAATAAAGTAAATTTGCAAGCTAATAAAAGATTTAAATTAAAACTATGTCTGAACAGAAGAAAGCTTGGTATGCATCGTGGTTTGATACCCCTTACTATCACATTTTATATAAGGATAGAGATTATGATGAAGCACAACTTTTTATCGATAATTTAACCCACTACTTAAACTTAGCGGAAGATTCTAAAATTTTAGATTTAGCTTGTGGTAAAGGGCGTCATGCCATTTACCTCAACAGTTTAGGCTATGATGTGGTAGGTGCAGATTTGTCTGCTAACAGTATTGAAGCCGCTCAAGCTGCAGCAAATGAAACGTTACACTTTGAGGTACACGATATGCGTGAACCCCTAGAAAAAAAATACGATGCTATTTTTAACTTATTCACGAGTTTTGGTTATTTTAGTAATCCCGAAGATAACATCAAAGCATTAAAAGCCATGCACAACAGCTTATCTGACTACGGATTAGCGGTAATTGACTTTATGAATGTAAACAAAGTGATTGCTAATTTGGTTCCTTCCGAAATTAAAACCGTAGAGGGCATTGAATTTCACATTGAACGCAAAGTAGTGGATGGTTTTATCATCAAAGATATTCGCTTCCATGCAGATGGAGAAGATCACGCCTATTCAGAACGCGTAAAAGCATTTACCTTGGCTGACTTTGAAACGATGATGAGTGAAAACGAAATTTACTTACTCGATGTTTTTGGTGATTACAAATTAAGGAAATTTTATCCGAACGAATCTGATCGATTAATCATGATCTTTAAATAAGCCGATGGCGTATATTGTACCTCTACTAGCTGTAATTATAGGATATTTAATTGCACTACTGCTTCAACCAAAAAACAAGAAACACATCAAATTGTTGATGGCGTTTAGTGGTTCTTTTTTATTAACCATAACCGTAACTCATTTACTTCCTGATGTATATCACGCAGCAACGGATGGACTAGTTATGGGAGGTGAGCATTTACATGATCACACACACCATCACGATCACGGAGGCGCAGCGAGAATTGGCTTTTTCATCATGGCGGGTATTGTCTTTCAAATCATCCTGGAATATTTTTCGAAAGGCGCAGAGCATGGACATGTGCATGGACATGAAAAGATAGAGCGCATTCCTTGGCTGTTGTTTATCAGCTTGTGTATCCACGCTTTATTTGAAGGGATGCCCATTAGTCAACACAATGAGTTAGCCATTGGAATCGGAATTCATCATTTGCCTATTGCTATTATTCTTACAGCCTTTTTTATCAATGCTCAAATGAATAAAAAATGGGTATTTGTCTTTATGATGCTCTTTTCTATTATGACGCCGTTAGGTACCTTAATTTCTAGCAGTATTCCTTTCTTAAGTACATATTACGCTGAAATATCAGCTGTAGTTGTCGGGATTTTATTTCATATTTCGTCCACCATTATTTTTGAAAGTAACGAAGATCACAAATTCAATATCAATAAATTAATAGCGATATTATGCGGCGTTTTTGCCGCTTATTTCATATAAAAAGGCGGAAGTACTCTTCCGTCTTTTTTAGCTGTATAATTTTTATTCCTACTTAATTTCTAAAACCAATCCTAAGAATATAAATCGTTTGGTTTGTTTTTAGTATTTTTGGTGCTTATACGATTAGTTAGACTTATTCCGCTATGAAAAAAATAATGGTTATCGCTTCTTTTTTAGGCTTCGCTACATTTGCCTTTGTAGCTTGTGAGAAAGATGATATATGTGGTAAAGAAGAACCAACAACTCCAAACTACAAAATCCAATTCTTCAATTACGAAGATCAAGAAATTGCAAAAAACGGTTTGGTTGAAGCTTTTTCAATAGGTATATCAGACACGATTCGCAGTACAGGAAACACCCTTTTACTTCCGCTTCGCTTAGATCAACAACAGACAGATTGGGTATTGCAAATCAAAGAAACTAAGGGAAAAGAAACAATAATTCATCGCGATACACTGTCCTTAAAGTACAGAATAAATACCCATTACTTGAATAAAGCTTGTGGTTATGTTTCTACTTTTTCTTTGCTCCAAGATGGAAGTTCTCCTCTTTTGAATGGAAAACCCAATACAACAAAAGGCAATTGGATTAAATTATACCGAACAGAAACAAACGAAATAGATAACAATTTAGAAAATAACAACGAAGATGAAATTCAAGCTCATTTTAAAATATTTTACTAGCAGTTTAATGTTGTTTTTTTCTGTTGTTACCGTTGCACAAGAAGAAAACCAAAAGACAGAACAAAGTACAGAAACAGCCCATATGGTTGCTCAAGTACCCCCTAAATATCCACAGCGATATGGTTTACGCGTAGGAGCAGATTTGTTTCGTATTACGCGCTCCCTGTATGATAATACCTACAATGGATTTGAAGTAGTGGGAGATTACCGTCTAACAAAAAAACTATATGCTGTTGCTGAATTGGGACACGATAAGCTCAAAAAAACAGAAAGCACCTATGGATACACAACAAATGGGAGCTATCTGCGCATTGGGGTAGACTACAACTTACATGAAAACTGGCTAGATCGAGAAGATCAAATCTATGTAGGTGGCCGGTATGGCTTTTCAACATTCTCTCAAAACCTAGATTGGTATAAACCCTATACAACCAACCCGTATTTTGAGAATCCTGCTATTCCTATTAACAAGAAATACAGTGGTTTATCTGCCCATTGGGTAGAATTCGTTGCAGGCGTAAAAACGAGAGTATTCAACAATGTGTTTATGGGATTTAGCCTTCGTTTAACTGGATTACTTACCCAAAAGCAACCAGACGACTTTGAAAACTTATACATTCCCGGCTTTAACCGAAAATACAGTGGAGGTATTGGTGTCGGTTTTAATTATACGGTGAGCTACTTTATTCCTCTTTATAAATCCAATAAAAAGGCTTTCACCATTCCGGAGAAAGACACAAAATACGATTTAGAAGGAAACAAAATCGAATCAGAAGATTTGAGAATGATTCAGGAGAATAAACAAAAAGCAGGAGAAGATTTATAGAGTGCTTTTTTGTTGGATAGAGTATCTAAAATAAAGTTTTTTTGCTTTTTTGTACGCTGTTTTTTGTCCTCTTACAAAAAGCAAAAAAACAAAAAAAGCAAAAAAACTTTCATCGCATGCTATTATGATCCTTTACTATTGTAATTCTTAACCAATTGCTTTAAGAAAGCCCATTGTTTTAGCGTCGTTTTTGCTTCTAAGGCTGGATATCCCAATACGGTTTTACCCGCTTCTACATCGCCTGTAACGCCTGATCCCGCGCCAACTACTACACCATCGCCCAAGGTAACGTGATCTTTAATTGAAGCACTTCCGCCAATTACTACAAAATTTCCCAAGGTTACAGATCCTGCTAAACCACTATTTCCAGCCATGATACAACATTTTCCTAGTACGGAATTATGCCCAATCTGGACTAAATTATCTATTTTACAACCATCACCAATAATTGTTGCGCTAAACTTTCCGCGATCAACACAAGAGTTAGCTCCGATTTCAACGTAATTCCCAATTTCCACGTAACCGATTTGCGGGATTTTAACCAAGCCCGTTGCAGAAGGACAAAAACCAAACCCATCAGCACCTAAAACCGCATTGGGATGAATAATACAATTATGTCCTAGTCGGGTGCGCTCGCGAACAACGACTCCAGACCATAAAACCGAATGATCACCAATCACTGAATGATCTAAAATAGTTACATTCGGATAAACAACCACATTTTTTCCAATTACTACATGTTCTCCTATATAGCATCCTGCTCCAATTTGTGCGCCTTCTCCTATCTGAGCCGTTGCATCTATTGTCGCTTGGGGATGAATTCCCTCTTTCACTTGTGGCAATTTAGGGGCAAAAAAAGCAAGTAATTGAGACAAGGCAATATCGACATTATCTACCTTAATAAACGCACGATCTTCTCCTGGAACAATAGAAATATCGTGATTAACAATAGCAATACTCGCCTTAGAATTCGCCCACAAACGTTCGTATTTTTTATTTCCAATAAAAGAAATTTGACCATCTTGTGCTTTTTCCAATTGTTCTGCTGCGTGAATTTTCTTTACTGTTGTTCCTATGATGCTTCCATTTAACACATCATTTATTTCATTTAAGGAGTACGTCTTCATATTGTATGTAGTTTCTTGATTTGTACCAAAGAAAACGAAAATTCATTAATTATATTGCAGTAAATAATTGATTTGTTTCAAAATAATAAACTTATACTGTTTTTTAATTGAAAAATGAACATAAACCAGAATTGAATTAACATTACAATTCCTTCATTTTACTTAAATTTAAAATGACATATATTCTTTTTTAACATACTATCTGATTTAGTCATTTGTATTTCATGATATTTTTCTAAATCTCACAATTCGATTATTTTTTCATACTATTTCTCGTATACGCCCTTTTTCTGTTCTTATCTGCTTAAAAAAGAAAGAAATTTCGCTCCTTCGTCTTCAATTTCAAACCTTTTGTGTATCTTATCCTACCACAAAAAACCACAAAACATGAAAAATTTATTTACACGCATTGGAAATTACATTGCCGAAGAGAATTTTAATGCTTTACATGATCTACACGTTGAGAAACCAGCCTTTTTTAATTGGGTTACGGAGATATTCGAAGGAATTCACGTGACAGATACTCCCGACAAGACAGCACTTCTTTGGACGGATGGTACAACAACCGAACATTATACGTTCAAAACCCTGTATCATCGATATAATCAACTGTTGAACTTTCTGCGTAAAAAGGGAATACAACAACAGGATGTTATACTAACGCAACTGATGTTACAACGCATCAATTGGGTCACGCATCTTGCGGCAATTAAAGGCGGCTATCGCTTATCTCCAGCAGCTAGTATTTTGGGAGTACAGGACTTAAAATACCGTTTTGAAAAAATAAACCCCAAAGTAATCATAGCCGATAGCGATAATGTGGAAAAGATTGACGCAGCGGAACAAGCAGCTAAACTCAACATTCCGATTAAGATTATCCTTGATGGCCATCGCGAGGGTTGGTATCCTTTATCGGTTTTAGATGAACAGGAGACAGAAGCCGAAGCAGCTCAAACCAAACCAGATGACAATCTCTTCTTGTTCTTTACTTCGGGAACAACAGGAATGCCCAAAATTGTTTGTCATACGCAACTGAGTTATCCTATTGGCAATCTGACAACAACTTCGTGGATTGGGCTCAAAAAAGACGATATTCACTACAATATTTCTCAACCAGGCTGGGCTAAATTTGCTTGGAGTAGTTTATTTGCTCCCTGGAATGTGGGAGCTACAATTTTTGCTTTTCATACCAAAGAACGCTTTAATGCTTCAAAAACGCTCTCCTTAATCGAAAAACACAAAATCACAACACTCTGCGCTCCTCCTACAGTACTGCGATTTTTTATTCAGGAAAACCTAGCCTCTTACCGCTTTAGCTTACGACAATGTGTAGCAGCAGGAGAGCCCTTAAACCCTGAAATTATTGAAGAATGGTATGAAGCAACTGGTTTGTATATTCGCGATGGATTCGGGCAAACCGAAAGTACCTGTATGGTTGCCAATTATCCCAACGCCCGCTTGAAATATGGATCCATGGGGAAACCTACCTTTTTATATGATATTATCATCACTGACGACGAAGGAAACGAAGTTCCACTCAACGAAGAAGGTAATATCTGTGTCAAAACCAATACGGGTAAAGTGAATGGTATTTTCAAGGAATATATGTACGACAAAGAGCGACAAAAACAGGTTTTTAAGAATGGCGTTTATTTTACTGGAGATAAAGCCTATAAAGACGAAGATGGCTACATCTGGTTTATCGGACGCGATGACGATGTAATTAAAGCATCTGATTACCGTATCGGCCCTTTTGAAGTAGAAAGTGTGTTACTAGAACACCCGCTAGTAATTGAATCTGCCGTTGTTGGAAGCCCTCATGAGGTTAAAGGATTTGAAGTCAAAGCTTTTATCATCATTAAAGATATCAAACAAGCCAATGCTGCTCTAGCCACTGAATTGTTTCAATTCTCACGCCAGCATCTCGCTCCTTATAAGATGCCACGTAAAATTGAATTTGTTACAGAATTGCCAAAGACAATCAGCGGAAAAATAAAACGCGTAGAACTGCGCGCGCTACAAGCTGAACGCATTGCCAAGAAAATAAAGGTGGATTTAGAGTTTGATTATTAGGGAATGATGAGGATTGGGTGAGAGTTGGGTGAGATTAGGTGGGGGTTTTGTTTAGGTTTCCTGGTAGTTTTGTTCGGTAAAAGTGGCTTTGAGCTTAGTAAAACCGCTGTTTTATTGAACAATTACCGAACAATTACCGAACAAATACAAAACAAAGCTAAAACAGAGTATTTGTAACTATCTGATATAATTTAACTCTTTTACTAGGAAGGAAAATAACCGTATTTTAGGGTATTTCTTCCCTAAATAGGAAGAATTGGATAAAGGGAGCTGTTTTTTTGTTCTTTGTTGTTTGGCTTTTGATTAAGTCGTGTACATGAAATAATTATCCTACAAATCCTCACCAAAGGCGGATTGCCATCCGCCCCTACATAGTATATATACAAATTTCACACACTCACTATCCACCACTCCCTAATCGCCATTTTTATCGTAACTTTCTACTATCCAAAAAAATCGTTGTTATGTTATCGGAAAACTATGCTGCTTTTGTTCGCGAATTGGAAAACACGATTCCCGCCCAACAAATCATGACCCATCCCATTCAAACCCTTGCCTATGGCACAGATGCGAGTTTTTATCGCTTGGTTCCTCAAGTGGTTGTAGAAGTTAAAAACGAAGCAGAAGCAGTATCTGCCATTGCGTTGGCCTACCATATGCAGTTGCCGATTACCTATCGTGCAGGTGGAACAAGTTTATCTGGACAAGCAATAACGGATTCCATTTTATTGGTGGCGACTCATCACTGGAAGAACTATAGCATTGAGGAGGATGGATTACGCGCTACTTTTCAACCGGGTATTATTGGTGGAAGAGCCAATATTTTACTCGCTCCTTATGGCCGTAAGATAGGTCCTGATCCTGGTTCTATTCACGCGGCAATGATTGGTGGAATTGCAGCCAATAATGCTAGTGGCATGTGTTGTGGAACCGCTCAAAATTCCTATAATACAATAGCGGATATTCGCCTTGTATTTTACGATGGAACGATACTCGATACCGCAGATTCAAAAAGCAAACAACAATTCGAAATCAAACATCCAGAAATTCTGGCAGAATTACAAGCCATTCACAACGAAATACAACAAGATTCCACACTATACGAACGAATCCAGCGCAAGTATAAAATTAAGAATACCACAGGCTATAGCTTAAATGCGTTTATCGATTATCAGGATCCGTTTGACATCCTCAAGCACCTCATAATTGGATCGGAAGGAACACTTGCATTTATTTCCACCATCACGTATAACACCGTCATCAATTATCAAAAAAAAGCGTGTACCTTACTGGTTTTCGACTCCATTGCAACGGCTTGTCAGGCGGTTCCTTTTTTAAAGAAAAGCCCCGTAGCTGCAGTGGAACTATTGGATCGAAACAGCATTCGCTCAATTGAAAATGAACCTCAGGCACCCGCTTATTTTAAAACACTTCCCGCATCCGCTTGCCTCTTGCTGGTCGAAGTACAAGCGAATAGTCAAGAAGAAATAGCACGTAAACAAGAGGAAGTACAACAAGCCTTAGCCTCCTTTTCGACATTAGCGCCATTTGTCTTCACCTCGGATCCGAAAGAATACGCCTTCAATTGGAAAGCACGCAATGGTTTATTACCTACTACAGGAGCCCTGCGAGCAACAGGAACCACTTGCATTATTGAGGATGTGGCTTTTCCTCTCGATCAATTAGCAACCGCAAGTATAGCTTTACAGCAACTATTTACCCGTTATCAGTATAATGATGCCGTTTTATTTGGCCATGCTTTAGAAGGCAATTTACACCTGGTATTTTCTCAAGACTTTAGCACGCCTGCTTCGGTACAGCGGTATGCTGACCTTATGGATGAGCTCGTTCATTTGGTCGTACATCAATTTGACGGATCATTAAAAGCCGAACATGGAACAGGTCGGAATATGGCTCCCTTTGTTGAAAAAGAATGGGGAGCACAGGCTTACGCCTTAATGCTTCGAATTAAACAAGTCTTCGACCCCCATCAAGTCATTAATCCTGGCGTGATGATTAATACCAATCCGCATATTCACCTAGAAAATTTAAAAGCGACACCTGCTACGCATCCAATTGTAGATAAATGTATTGAATGTGGTTTTTGCGAATCACACTGTGTATCGGAGGGACTAACTTTATCTCCTCGTCAACGCATTGTCGTAGGTAGAGAAATTGCGCGTTTAGAGCAAACCCATGAAAACCCACTTTTACTCCAACAACTTCGCCAAAAAGCACAATACTACCTCGATGATACCTGTGCCACTGATGGTCTATGTGCTATTGCTTGCCCTGTTAAAATTGACACAGGGAAATATGTCAAAAGTTGGCGTTCCGACCACCTCACGGCTAAAAATCATCAGGATGCACTTTATTTCGTGGAACATTTAGATCGCGTTACCCAACTGGGGCGCTATAGCTTAAAATTCGTTCGCTTTTTTCAAAATACGTTGGGTAATCGTACCATGTTGCGTCTAGCTACCCAAATGAGAACCTGGAGTAAGGATCGAATTCCCCAATGGAATCACGCGATGCCAACAGGAACGAAAACACGTGTACACCCTGTGATTTCAAATACATTATCTCCGCGAAAAGTAGTGTATTTCCCGTCTTGCATCAATCGGACTATGGGGACATCCAAAGATTACAACTCCAGTGATTTAGATGTAAAGGACTTAACCGTCTTGCTCTTACATCGTGCGGGTTATGAGGTTATCATTCCTGAGAACATAGAAAATCTTTGTTGTGGCATGCCCTTTAGCAGTAAAGGTTATCAAGAAGAAGGACTACAAAAATCAACGACCTTAGAAACAGCCTTAGAAACCGCCTCGGTACAAGGGAAATACCCCATCCTATTCGATATGAGTCCGTGTTATTACACCTTTCACGACCAGCATGCGAAAAGTAATTTTTCGTTTTATGATCCAATTGAATTTATACTCGACGTAGTGCTTCCGGAGTTATCTATTAAGCACCCCCGAGAGGAGGTAACAATTTTCCCTGTTTGTTCCGTTAAAAAACTAGGCTTAGAAGAAAAACTCATCCGTATTGCTAAGCAATGCGCTAAAAAAGTAAACTATATTGATAGCAACTGCTGTGGTTTTGCAGGAGACCGTGGATTTACTTTTCCCGAATTAAATCAACATGGAACGAAAGACATCGAAAAACAATTACCTGTTACTTGCTCCGATGGATTCTCTACGAGTCGCACCTGTGAAATAGGTTTAACTGCCAATAGCCATTGTAGCTTCAAATCGATTTTTTATTTGATCGAAGAGGTAACCCGATAACATTAAATTATTTTACTTGATTAAATAAATATTTGCACAAAAAAAGGCATCTAGTTAAGTAGATACCTTTTTAATTGAATTATAACTCAATATTGTACAATTTCATTTTATTGTATAGCGTTTTTCTATCAATACCCAACAATTGAGCCGCTTTCGTCTTATTGAATTTTACTTTTTCTAAGGCGGTTCGTATCGCTTGTTCTTCATTGCGAGAAGAAAACAGTTTTAAATCTCTTTCTTCTTCCTGTGGTGCATCAGAAACGATTGGTTTAGGAGCAAATATTTCATCGGGCAACACTTCTTTTTCGATGTAGTCTTCTTTGGTTAATAGAACCGAGCGTTTGATGATATTTTTCATTTCGCGCAAATTTCCAGGCCAGTCATAGGTTAAAAAAATGCGTTCTACTTCACTTGAAAATCCTTTAACTTCTTTTTCTAGCTCTTGGTTTGAGTGTTTTAAAAAGTGTTTCGCAAAGGATAGTACATCACTTCCTCTATCGGTCAATCGAGGAGCAACGATACCAAATTCGTTCAAACGGTGGTATAAGTCTTCTCTAAACTCTCCTTCGCGAACGGCTTTAGGCAAATCTTCATTGGTGGCAGCGATTACGCGAATATCCACATCAATTTCGTTACTACTTCCAACGGGTTTTACTTTTCGTTCTTGTAAAGCGCGTAACAGCTGAATTTGTACCTCATAGGATAAGTTTCCTACCTCATCTAAAAATATAGTTCCTCCATTTGCCGCTTCAAAATGCCCAATTTTATCTGTAACAGCTCCAGTAAAAGATCCCTTGATGTGGCCGAAAAATTCACTTGATGCTAGATCTTTGGGAATAGCCCCACAATCTACAGCGATATATGGCTTTTTGCTTCGCTTGCTTAACAAGTGAATGGAATGGGCTATATTTTCTTTTCCAGTACCACTATCCCCAATAATTAAGACAGACATATTGGTTGGAGCAACCAATTCGATATATTCTTGCAACTGTAACGATACTTTACTATCTCCTGTTACATATTCTTCGAGAGCAATTTCGTCCATGCTTGACGACGTAGATGTCGATGCTTGCGTTTCATGTTTCCCCTTCTCTTCTCCCTTATTTTTCTTATCTAAAGCCTGTTTGATGGTTAAGACAATTTCATCGGGGTTAATGGGTTTAGCTACATAATCAAAGGCACCTAATTTCATAGCATTTACTGCTGTTTTGATTTCGGTATAGCCCGTCATTAGAATCACTTGAGAAGTGATACATTTTTCTTTAATGTATTTCAATAATTCAATTCCATCACTATCAGGGAGTCTCACATCCGTTAAAACAATATCATAACACGTATCATCAATTGCTTTCTTGGCATCTAAGGAATTAAAGGCGTTTGTAACAACAAAACCTTTTTTAGTTAAAAAGGTTTTCAACATTTCGCAAAATGGTACATCATCGTCTATAACAAGAACTTTATGACTCATATTTTATCCGTCTTTATTTAGGGCTAAAGACAAATTTAATATAATTATTTTGTAGAAACTAACAAGTAGTAAAACTTTAACCAATATCGATAGTTAGTTTACGGCTTACAGCTTACGATGGACAGTAGATAAAATCTTTTCTTTTTCCTAATAAAACAGTAAAAGGGAGCCTGAGCCCCCTATTTACCTGAAGATTTCTCTTCTTCACCTTACTAACGATCTAACCTATTACCTTGGTAGGTAATAAAATTTCTTTAAAACAAACACTTAATTTTCTTTTTCTAGCAATTAAAGTTGATTCCTCAACTTATTTGTTTTTTGTATAACACCTTACGCTATAGTATATAGAAAAAAGCGTGCCAAAAAAACGAAACTGCCTGCAAATTAAATAATTTATTATTTATCAACCACTTAAGGCCTCTTCTTTTTTTCATTTACTAGCCATCTTGTTCTATTACCCAACACAAATTGGGTAGATATTCCCCAAATACTAGAATGGATACCCAATTGCGAGGTTAAACATCAAGTTTTCTTTTCTCCATTTACCGCTTCCAAAGTTAATATCTTTTACCACCCAACGCTCTCCTGGTTCATTATAAGGCACGCGAAGTGGAAAAGCAAAATCAAAGCGAACCACCAAGAAGGTGATATCAAATCGAAGCCCTGCTCCTGCTCCTAAAGCAATTTCTTTATAAAAATCACCTGATATCTTTCCACCTGGTCGATCGGATATTTCATTTAAATTCCAAATATTTCCTCCATCAATAAAGAGGGCACCATGCATGATACTCACTAACTTCTTGCGGTATTCAAGATTAAATTCCAACAACATATCCCCCGATTGATCTGGAATAAATTTAGCATCAAAAGAACCTGGATCGAAACTTCCTGGTCCTAAAGTTCGCGCTCTAAATGCTCGAATACTATTGGATCCTCCCACATAAAACTGTTTGGTATAAGGCAAATTTTTTGAATTCCCATAGGCATATCCCACGCCTGCATGTACGCGACTCACCAATTGAGAGGTCTTGCTCAATTTTAAATAATGTCTAAAATCATGCTCTGTTTTAATATATTGGCTAAAGGGAACACCTAAAATTGCTTTTTCTTTATCCTTATCCACATCTGCGCCCATGAGTAATCCAGTAATATTTCCAGAGAAATCTAATCCTCCGCGATAGTATATTGTACTCTTTTTATATTGATTCATGGTATTGGTATACGTATAGGTATAGGTAGGACCAAAAATCAATTGTTTATCCAACACACGTTCTAAAGAAGGATTTCCATCAGCCGTCTCTTTGTAGAGATCTGTAACATTTTGAGGCGTTACATAGTTTACTTCTAAGACATTAAACTGGTGCTCTTTGCGTACATTTTCTTTCCACAAATAGCCCCAAGATCCTTTAAAGGAAGTTAAGGAATACAATTGACTACGCTCTAAGTACTCTCCTCCTAACGTTGCTTTTGTACGGGGTACGTAGCCACTAGAAGAATGAAAATTTCCAGGAGCAATTAAGCGTGGCCAAGTTAAACTCGTCTCTAATCCTATCTTATACACATTAAATCCCTTATTTTTCGAAGACATTTGAAAATCAGCTCCGCCATAAAGGGAAGCAGAAAATAGCTCTGCTCCTTTGAAAAAGTTCTTATGACTCCAATTCAAGTTTAATTCTGCCCCATTATAGCTTGCGGAATTGGTTTTCCCTAAAAGTTCCAAGCGAATCGATTTGGGATTATCTGGTGTTAAGAAATAATACACATCTAAGGTATTGTTGATGGAATCGGACAATCCAAATTGATTTTTCACATATTTAAACACACCTAAATTTACTAGCCGATTAAGGGATAAATTATGATCATTGCGATTGTATAACTCCCCTTTTTCGAAGTAAATAGTATGGTCGTATATTCGCGGTTTAAATTTGGATTGAGGGTCAATAATCTGGAAATCTTTATATGTTTTTGCTGCTTCCAAATCTTCTTTTACATGAGTATTGGCTAAGGAATAGTCAGAAAAAATATATACATTTCCGATTGTATAGGCTTTTGTTGCTAAAACAGGCGTATCTTCTTTCACTTTAACAAACAGATTCACTTGGTGATTCCCTACCGTACTATCCACTTGAACGAGCAGATTATTAGGACTAAAATAAAAATAGCCTTTATTTTTCACGTAATTATCAAAACGCACGCGTTCCTCTTTAATCTGATCTAAGCTGTACGGGCGGTCCTTTTTTAAACGGGTCCACCTCGTCCCAGCATCATAAATTGTTTGTTGCAGCGGTGTTGAGTCATTTAGGAACGTTACTTCGTTAATTTTGTACTGTATACCAGGTTGAATTGTGTATAAAGCTCCTTTTTTCTTCTCACTTACTTTAATAGTATCATAGGCCACTTGTACATCAAAATAGCCGTCATTCTCCATTCTATTTACCAGAATAGCTTGGTTATGTTGCATATCCACTTGGTTAAAAAGAACAGGCGGTTCTCCCAATGAATTGCGCAACCAGCGTCTTATTTTATTAGTTTTTGCTGGATTTCCACCCAAATTATAAAAAAACAATTTAGGATGTAACCCCAAAAAGCTTGAATTAGGGAGGGGACGCAGCTGGCCTTCTAAAGATTCCGCAATTTCTTTTCGCTTCGATTTACTCATCTCGTCGCTTTCTACTTTTATCACCCCTTTGGTATAGAGCGCTTCGTCTTCCTTCAAGTATTTCGTGGAACTACATGAGCTTACAAAGAATCCAGCAATTCCTGTTAGGGTAAGTAATAGAACCTTATTCCTTTTCTCTTTTAGCTTCATTTCTCACTTGTTTTTTCAATTGTCTTTTATCTTTTGAGCGCTCAAATAATTCTTTAAAACGCTCATAGCTCATTGTTATTATAAACCCGACTCCCGTTTCTATGACTTGCCCTTGTAGCGCCACTTCATATTGGTTTTTGCGGTACACCCGCAATAAATATCGCCCATCTTTAGACAGGGCATATTCCAATTCAATATCACCTGCAATATTAGTTGCTTGCTCATTTTGTCGTTGGTTTCCTTCTACTTCAAAACTACTTCCTACAGTTACTTTTAATCGATCGGAAAACAGGCGTTTAGAAACTGCTACATTCAAATCTGTACGATTTTCTCTTGCACCAGAAGAAAAATCTTCGCTGGACTCTAGATTGAAATTTAGTTCTACCCCTTGAATCAAGTTACTCGCTAAGTTGTTCAGCTGATCAGACAACAATCGATTTACACTTTGACGAGCCATTGTACCCGCACTTAATCCACCCATGCTTTCAAAAGGATTATCGCCAATAAAGTGATTCAATAACAACAAAGCAAATACTTGTTTATTAAGTTCAGATTCATTGGCTCGAATTTGTTCTAACTTTGTTTTCGTATTTGAAATTACATCTCCCGAAGCACTAGTCACCCCATCTTTCAATCGAATATCAAAGGAAATTTCTGGCTTTAACAATTCTCCTTTCATCATTAACAACGCCTGAAATGGCAATTGTTGTTTATACATATTTTGTTGTGTAGGCGATAAGGAAGCTAATTGATTCTGAAGCAAGTCAATTGGGGCAGTTTTGGTTTCATAAATAGCCGTTAGATTTAAAATTGCATCTGTTGGATCACCCGCAAAGGTGATGGAACTGCCTTTTTCTACAATGAATTTTCGCTTTAAGAAATTAAAAGATAAATCGTAAGAACCTTCGGAGAATTCATATCTTCCCGTTAGTGTTACCTTTCCGGAAGGGTCAATTCCTCCCACGATATCTCCTTCTCCTTTAAGCACAATTTTATCTCCACTACTCTTATCCATAATCATCGAAAACGTGGCTTCTTTATCAACCACAATGGATACTGAAACATCCATGCCTTTTAAAGCAGATTGATTGAAGTCATTTTGGTATTTCTGCAACTCCGCTTGTTGTAAACTTTGTTCATCAATAAACTCGACAATTCCTTCACGATCTGCAATAGAAGGGTCTTCTTGTGGCATCACCATGGTAAAATCTGTATTCTTACCAATACTCAATTGGCCTGAAACTTTTGGCGTATTTAAATCACCTCGAATTTTGATATTAGAATCAAAAATCAACGTTCCATAATACATATCATTGTCTTTGACTGTTGAACTAACTGCCTTAAAATCGACAGCCTTTATATCTAAATTAAAGTTGAAATCCGTATAGGTTTGGGTTAATATTTGTCCGTTGATAACCAATAAATTACCATCTGCATCCGTCACACTGAATCGATCTAATTCAATTCCCTTATCAGTAAAAGATATTTTTTCGTTAATATCTTTGAAGTCAGCGTTAATGGGATTCACGTGAAAACCAATCTGATTAAAGTCTAAAACTCCCCGAATCGCTGGTTTATCGTACTTTCCTTCTACCGTTAGTCCTCCGGAAAGATACCCTTGCGCTTGGCTTAAATTTCCCATACTGAAGTGTTCTACAGCAGCGAGCTGAAATTTATCCACAAGCAATTTTAGCGCCATGGTTTTCTCCTCTACATCAGTGGTTCCATACAAGCGAATTTTATTCTCTTTTCCCTCTAAAATAACATTTGCTTTATACTGGCTTAGCGATTGATTTTCAACGCCAATATGTAAATTGCCTAATCCAATTTCATACACCGCTAAATCAGCTATATCGATATCAGAAACAAATCTAAAATCTGTAGTTAAATCCTTCAGATGCAGATTTCCAGTAATCATACCACTGGCTAATAGCTTGTCTTTCTTCACCATTTTAGTTATCGTCTCGATACTGAAATTTTTAAAATCCACCGATAGTGGGCTATTCATTTTCTCCTCTTCTGAAGCGAGGCGAATCAAACTATTTTGATGACTTAATTCAAAATCCTTGGCATAGAATCCTTTTTCTCCAAAGACAATGCGATTATCTTGATTGACCTTCCAAGAGGCATAATCTAGGATAAAGCCATTTTCTTTCAGACGTAGTTCATGCTCTTTATTCGCCGCTAAGACTTCTCCTCCAATCAAATAGCATATTTTTTCTTGACTATCGAGCAATTTGAAATTAAAATCAAGCTGGTTGTCCTTCGCAAAACCATCAAACATCAAGCGTTTAATACCAAAAGCAGCTGTTGAAATACTTTTAATCCCCAATTGATATCCTAGAGCGGTAGTATCTTTAGGTGCAACGTCTAGTGTAATGGAATTGATATGAAGATCTCCGTATTCCAAAGCAGGAATTTCACCTTTGAGCGATAGATAATGGTCTTGTTCTCGATAGGCTCCTTCAAACACAATGGGTTGTATTTCTTTTAAATCTGGAAGTATTTTTTGAAAAATAGGGTCATTTTTAACGCGTAACTGATAGGTAAACTGTTGCTTTTTACGCATTTGTTCTTCTACTTTTTCTTTCGCTATCTTTTTATCTTCTGCTTTTCCTACACTTACATCGTAATACGTTCTGATGGTTTTTGTTAATGCCTCCCCTAATTTTGTCAACGCATAATCACCATCCATTTCGAAATCTAACACTTGAGAAGTTAACTTCATCTTGCGGTAATTGGTTTCAGCTTGAGCAGTAAATGTAATGGGGTCCAATTTAAAAGAGCGGCTAGCGGCAGTAAATCGCAAGTCACTAATTGTTGCCGTTCCCACCAAGCTATCAGGTAAAATATTAGGCATCCCTACTTGAATTTGCCCTGAGATGATTGAGGGTTCCTCATTCAAATGCAATTGATATAAATCGATTTGCTTTAAATCAGCAAGCAATTGCAAACTCAACGCACGATCCGTCCAAGTTCCCGAAGCGTCTAAATCAAAAGCTAAATTAGGATCTGTATTCTGTGTACTTATCTCATATTGTCCATTCGCTAGTTGTCCATTTAACTGAATATCTTTATAGGTATAACCATTATACTCCGCTTTTTCCAGTTTAATCGCCGCATTCGCTTGTGCTTTTGATGGCTCAAAACTAACTCCATCTATTTTGGCTTGCATACTTAAAGTTCCCATCGAATCGTTTTTGATCAATCGTCCGATATTTAAATTATCAATATGCAAATTGGCACGATACTTCTCTTTGTTTTTCCTGCGTTGATCAAAAGCTCCATCAAAATCAATGGAACCTAAACTTGTTTTTAATTTAAACGTACTTACTATATCCTGTTGGGTTCCCTTGGCTTTTCCAGTAAAGCGAACCAAAGCAGGAATTTCAATAGTCGTAGGCAAAACCTGTGGTGGCGCTGCTAAATGAATATCTTTCGCTGTAGTTTGAAAATCTTTGACCGTTAAATCAATATAGGCTTTTGCTACATCGGGTAGATTTCTAACTTTTCCTTCTGCATTCAAAAATGTTGAGCCCAACATACTGACATATAATTTTTCTATCGTCAAATCACTGACTAGTCCTTTAGCGATTAATTCTACATTTATTTTCTCCTGGCTGAGTTTCGTCCAACCGTTTTCTTTAAAAACATGAGGAATCAAGAGATAGGCATCTTTCAAGCCTAGATGCGAATTTGAAATAGCCACATCGGTTGATAGTTGTCCCAATTGATCTTTCAATTGATCTAAGCTATTATAATTGAAAACAGTTGTAGCATTAAACAGCGTATTTGGCGTTTCGATGTGTAAATTTTTCACAAATGAAGCTTGTTGTCCATATTGAAAATAGGCTTTTACTTTGTTTAAAGTAAAACCACTTTGTTCTTTAAATGCAAATTGCTGTAAATTTCCATTTAAACCTGCATCTGTATATTGGAAATCTTTTAAACTAAAATTTAACTCTTCTATTCCGATGTGATTCGTATCAAGTCCTTCAGGCGTACGCTTGTGATTATCATCATCATATTTGGCATTAAAATCGTTAATATCCAAATTTCGAATAGCAAGATTCCACCCCATCTTTTCTTGTTCAGGTTGAGTCAAACTATCTTTTTCCTCTACTGTTACTGGAATCTCTGGCGTTAATTTACGGGGTAAAAATCGAATATTCGCTACTGTTTTATCCAATAGAAAATCTTCAACATCAATTTGTTGTTTTTCTAGGTTTAACTTATTCAATGACAATTTAAAAGCGTCCATAGCCAAGAAAGCTTGGATATAGTCTTCCGCACTTTGGTAATCTAGTATTGTTTGCGTTAATTCAACTACTCCTATATTGAGGTCGATGGGCTTCGTTGGTTCTTGTTCTAGCATTTCTTCTTGCTGTACTTCTTCCCGTTCGCCATGGTGTTTTTCTTTATGATACACAACGTTTAATCCATTGGAAGAAATCACAGGCAAGGCAAAACGCATTTGTTCTAAATCAAAATCCCTAAAACGAGTAACAAATTGGTTGAGCTTCACCTCTGCGTGGTGTCCGTCATAATAATCATCAAAAGTTAAAGCAATAGAGCTAAGGTTAATTTGCCCGACGGAGATTGTCATGGATGAAGGCTTTTCTTCTTTCTCCTCTTCCGAAGCGAAGGCATCCATAATATAGTCAAAATTAAAACGCTGTAGTGTATCGCGTTGGACATTAGCGCGTAGCCCATCCAAATCAATAGCATTGATAGTAACCTGATTTTTCAATAAGCCAAAAAGACCAATATCCACCCCGAGGTGATTGACATACAGTAAAGTATCTCTTTCTTGTGATTCAAGGTACAACCCTTTGACTACTATTTTTTTGGGAAAAGAAATGGCAATGCGATCCAATTGAACAGGTGTTCCAATTTTATTTTCAACAAAGGATATTGCTTTATCCTTTATTGTGTTTTGAATAGCCGGTATTTGTACCAATACAATTAAAAGTAGCAATAAAATGAAGATTGAAAACACAATCCAACCCACTATTTTACCTATTTTAACAAGTAGTTTCTTCAAAGCCTGATATTTTTACTCAAAAATAGCAAAAACATACTGCATTTAAGGAAACAAATAACTAATATTTCACAAATAACAATCGTTTTTAAAACGTATCAAAGCGAAAAAAATAAAATATATTTTTGTTCAAACCTGTAATTCGACAGATTAATTTCTTTTTTTAACGTATAAGTAGTCCTTTCTTATTTTTAAAAATAAGTAATTCCATTTCTCTATTTTTTCACTCTTTTTTCCCGCTTAAAAAAGAAGGACAATAGAGAAATAAAAATATAAAATACAGAAAAAAGAAAAAAAAACAGCTTCCTTTTTTAGAAGTAAAACCGCTAAAAAACTCAATAAGCATCAAGGATTAAATGATACTTTTTTTTAAAAAAGTTGGATTCTATTTTAAATAAAAAGAAACAAATCGAACTTTTTAACGATTTTAAGTTAAAAATAAATTTATTTTTAGTAATTTTACAAGCACAAAACAACACTTATAATTTAATTCGATCAAAGCCCCTTACAAAATTTGATTGTCGTTCTTAAAAAGTAGCCAAAAATGAAAAAATTATTTTTCAATCAACAAGGAATTGAGCAGAAACAACAACACATGGCTCAACTTTCTTCTCAACAATTACAAGAGGAGCTTCTAATCATGCTGTATGATACAAAGAATTGGGTTATTACTAATTTTATTTTATCCAAGCATCAATTAGAAAAATTAGAACATGCACCCGAAGCATTTCTAAGAAATTTTAGCCTTACATCGATGAATATTGTTTGCAATTAATCGATTAAAACAGGTTTTAAGTAAAATGTACAAATAAAAAATCCAGAACCTGTGTTCTGGATTTTTTTGTTTTTATTGGTGGTTTTTCTCTAAATACGTTCTAAAATACCCACATTCATTGATTACTTCTTGGTAGTACTTCGTATCTTTATACAAGGTCGCTAGTTCTTGGAATCCCTTCCACTTTTTGAACATCGGATCGTCCCATCCTGCTCCCCAGTAGTAATCTTTATTTTGGTATTGCTCGGCATAAAACTCATTGCGTTCTACTTTCGCTTCTAAATAAGCGATTTTTGCTTTTTGTTCGTTTGTTGTCGCTGCTTTTTTTGCTACACTGTAATACTTTTTTGCTTGTCCCATATGGAGTAAATACTTTCGCTCCGAAGGGGAAATGAAATTTCCATATTCATTCACTAATGCATTGTAATAAAACACGCGTGCATTTCCATAATAGGTTCCATTGTAAAAGGCATTTCCTACTAGTAACGCATTATTGAACACATCTTCTCCTTTTGCCACTTTATCTTGCATTTCTTGGATTTTCTCTAAGAAGCTTAATTTTGTGTACTTTACACTTTGTTTAGCCTGATGATCGCAATCGTTACAATCTTGAATTTTTCCATTAAACGGATTTCCTAATAACTCCGTATTTTTGTAGGGTTTAACATAGGATTCACCACTATAAGCGTATTCCGCTTTGATAGGTTCTGCCTTTTTCATTTCTACAATCGCTTGTTCAATTTTATCTTGATAGAACAAATTAATGGCTCTTCGCTCGTAAATATCACTTAAATTATAAGCATATTGATTAACCATCAGCTGTTCAAACTTGGTTTTCTTAGCAGCAAGTAAAAATTTCTCCATTTTTACAGTATTGTCCACATTACCATAAAAATCAAGATTAGAATACATAATTTCGCTCATTACACTATTCCCTTGTTCAGCGTAAATAGCAGCTAAATATTGACGTACCCAGTGCAACGCATAATCATAACGAAACGGGTCTTCCCAATTAGATTTGGGCATGATTTCGTTGTAAATCCACTCCATATCTAAGAGAATGATTTCTTCTGCTCTTGCATCCATCTTTTTGATTTGAGACACGCGGTTAATTAAGTTAAACAAGCGAATTTGATTGTCAACCAAAGTATTCCCCTTGGCTTCTTTCTTTGCTTGGGCTAGCGCCTGATCTGCTTCTTGGTATTCTCCTTGAAATATCGCTAAATAACCGCTTGCCAACAACCACAACGCGGGATTATCCACTTGCTCGGGTTGTTTCGCTATACTCTTAATCCAATCCAATCCCGGTTGATCAATCGCTTTATTTAGACTCGCAAAGTATTCTTTGCTGCTTTTAAATGAAGCTTCTCTAAATTTTAATACAGCTGCTTCTTGTTGATTTACCCAACGGGTCAATAAAAAATTGGCATGTGGACTCTTCTTGTCCACGTCCATCATTTCTTTTAAAGCATCAAGGGAATTAGTATAGTATCCTTGCATTGCCCAAAGTGCAGCTTGTACTTCTTTTGAGGGAATGGTTTTCGCTACTTCTTTGGTATTGGCAGTATCCATTGGTCTATAATTATACAACGCTGTCTGACGCAACATAGCGTTCCCGTTAAATACTTCCGCATATAATGCATTGGAGTGATTAAAATCTCCAGCTTGGTAGTAAGCCCCAGCAACATAGCTTAACCCTCTATAATACAAGGTGTTTTTGGGTTGTTTAGCTGCACTTTCCTCAAAAAAAGTAATCACACTAGCTCGATTGGTGGAATAAAACTTGGCTTTCATAACTTGAAACCACATTCTATTTGTATAAAACGCATCGTTACTTCTAAGTCCTTTATATACTTTTTCTACTTTATCCGCTTGATTTTCTTCCATAGCTGAAGCGGTATAAGATTCATAATCCCAATAGCTATAGCTGTCGTTCGAATAATTTTCAATGGCTTTGGCCTGGTATAAAAAAGTGACGAAATTCTGAACACGTTCATCCTTTAAATTCCAAGTTGTTTTGTTCTTTCCTTTTAAATTGGCATACAATTGATTGATTTCTTCTTCATTTTCTTGACTCGATAACAGGAATTTTTTCACCTCACTCTCTTCTAATCTTCCCTTTAAATACGTAGTCCATTCTACTACAATATCCTCATTAAACAGGGAGGCATTATCCATATATCCACCGTTATAAAAACGATCATAAGGAGCGAAGAATAAAGGTTTATAGGAATCATCTGCAAAGGCTTCGGGCGTGAAGTTGGAAATACTAGAATAGCTCCACCAGCCATCGGCACAACCATAGGTGTAAATACCCGTACCCAAGAGGGTTACAAGGCTACTTACGACGTACCATTTCTTTAAAGATTTCTTGATCATAGGTAGTAATATTTTTTGAATTTAAGTCGTATAATATAATTTCTTTGGGTGTTTTACCACTCGCTTGATACAAATCAGTAGTCATTTCTTTGAGTTGAGCTGGTGCAATACTTTCTACTTTGAGTATATCTCCCGCTTGAAAGACAAAACCAAAAGCCTCTATTTCTTTTTCTACAGTAAATTGATTTTCCCCCGACTGACGTATATAAGCTTGTTGCGTTAAATCCGCTACACGCAATCGACTAATTAAACGCACTACTTGATCCTTTCGGCTGTGCACTACCCAAGAATAAATGGGCAAGGCATAATCTAAAGGCAAGGGATAGTCTTTTAATCCACTAGTATATTTTTGGGCGATTTGACGATCGTAAATTGAATTTAAGGAATCGGAAGCAATGCGCCCCATATTGTAATACATCAACACGCCTCGATCAACGTTTGGGACTCCTGTTTTTGAAGCAAATTTTACCTGATGCAACCGAATAGTTACAGATATTTTCATATCTGTTTCTTTGCGCAACTGCTCTATTAGGGCAAAAAAACGCTCTTTACTTGTCAAAGTCCAATCACAATCAAGTTGTATTTCCTGGCTGTCAATATTATTTCGATCATTAATTTGCTGCACAAAATCTACGAGTTGATGGGCGAATTTTTTCACATCTAATTGTCCACTGAGCACGACGTCATTCTTGATATAAATAACTGGGACCACCTCTAATAAAGGCACAGCATCCTTAAATACAATAGGTGTAATTGGAACGGCAGCTCCATTTTTTAATCCGACATCAAAATAGCGAATATACAACTTCCGAACCTCCAGATTTTTTAAGGTTTCACGCTCTACTTGATCCAATGCAAATGTAGTTTTCCAATAGTAAAAGGAAAGTTGAGGATTATCTTTAGAAGTCGTATCCATACAGGAAATTCCTAGCAATAGTAGGATTCCAAACAAAAATTTTTTCATAGCCTATAAGAAGCATTTACCTCAGCAAAAAAGGACAACTTCCTTGAACAAATGTACAGATAAGAATGTAGATACTGCTCTATATTCGACACTAAATTTGAGCACAACCACTCTTTTTTATACATCAAAAGGCCTAAAAAGAGATATTCTTCTTAGACCTTTTGTTTGCTTTATATTACGTTAGTTAGTTGACTTTTTCAGCTGTCAAGTCAAATCCCCAATCTTTTCCTTTCAGCACAGCAGGAACTCCTTTCACCATCCATACGGGTGCTTGTGCTCCTTTAAGATAATAATCAAAGAATTGCTGCTGACGAATTTGAATATCTTTTCTGTTTTGGCGCTTCATCAAATTGTGTTCATCTCCGTTGTAGTTCAACATCCATACGGGTTTTTCTAGTCGTCTCATCGCCATAAACATTTCAATTCCCTGATACCAAGGCACAGCTCCATCATTGTCGTTGTGCATAATAACCAAAGGCGTAGTAATAGCTGGCACTTTGAACAACGGTGAATTTTCGATGTATAAATCATAGCCCTCCCATAGTGTTTTACCAATTCGACTCTGTGTTTTTTCATACTGAAATTGACGACTCATTCCTGTTCCCCAGCGAATTCCCCCATAGGCAGAAGTCATATTAGCCACTGGAGCACCTGCCCAAGCAGCAGCATATCGATCGGTAACGGTAACCAAATGGGTCACTTGATAGCCCCCCCAGCTCTGTCCTTGAATTCCAATTTTAGTTCCATCTACCCAAGGATTCGCTTTTAAATAATCTACCCCAGAATTGATGTATTCTTCCGCTGCTTTCCCTGGAAATCCATCCGTATAGCTAATATCGGGAGTAAACACCAAATAACCATTACTCACAAAGTACGGAATATTCAAGCGAGAAGGCGTCGGAGCTGGTGCTTCATAGCGATTCAAATTATCGGATAATTTTTCATAGAAGTACACAATCATCGGATATTTTTTAGTGGCATCGAAATCTTCAGGTTTAAAGAGCACTCCCGTTGCTTCATATCCATTTGGAGTCGTCCAATGCACTAATTCATTCGTTCCCCAATTGTATTCCTCTTGTTGGGGATTCAGCTTACTGATTGGGTTCATTTGATTTACTTGTTTTCCAACATACAAATCATTCGAATGAATAAAATTTCCTTTCGTAACTGCATATACCTCCGCATTTTTTGCCTTACTCAAAGAAGCAAAACCACTGTAGTCTTCCATACTAATTTTTATTGGATTTGCTGCTTTTTTCAAATTCACATAAAAATAACCAGCCGCTTTGGTTTGATTATCGAATACTGTAGCTATTGTTTTCTCATTTTTAGTAAAGGATTTTTTTTCCTCATCTAGTTGTAGTAAATCAAAGGTTAAATTATGTTGACGTCCATAGCCATTGGTCACCATACGAGGAGCTTTGTTTCCTTTTAAATCAAACGCCCAAATATCGTAGCGATCGCCAATTAATACCGATTCGTCATTATCCATCCATCCTTTAATCCCATAAGCGGAAGGAAGATCGGGCATATCAAATTCCTCTTCAGCAAAAGACACAGATACTCCTTTGTTCAACTGTTTGGTATTCCCTGTTTTTATGTCATAACTATACCAATTTGCCTCTTGACTATTATAGTATACCACAGCCGTTCCTTTAGGAGATACCGAAGCTCTTCCTGGTAAATCTTTGATTATTTCTTTCTTCACTCCTGTGCGAACATCTACACTATAGTAAGACATTACACCAGCGATATCCCATTGTCTTTCCACGCGTCTGCCATAATCCGAAGCCTGAAAGACAAAGGTAGCATCTCCTTCGTCTACTAATGACGTATAATTGGTTGTTTCATCTGCTAAGGCTACTATATTTTTTGCTTGAAGTAAATCTATCGTAGCTAAATAGGATTTCTTTAACTCCTTCTCTAAATTAACCAACTGTTGAGGTTGTAAATAATCTTCTTTATAATGCCAAATATCCACAATAGCATGATCATCTGCAATTAAGGTTGTATCCTTTGGAATGGGTTGAGGTGCAATGCCAAAGTACAAGCGCTTGCCATTCTTACTAAATTGAGGGGTGTAATTTTCAGATATCACCCAATTTTCTGGCATTCCTTGAACTGTATTCGTCAATAATGCCGTTGCTTGTTTAGGCAAGGAGGCGTGATAAATCACATAATTCTTTACCAAAGCCTTCTCTTCATCTTGGGTATAAGTAAATACCACTTGTTTTCCCTCCTTATCCATACTAAACTGGGTGAATTTTCCCTCGCCTAGTAATAAAGCTGATTTTTTTCCTGTTTTTAAATGCAAAGCATATGCCCCATAAACTGGAGTAACCGCTGAAATTGCTTTTTCTTGCTCTACCCCTTCTTTATTTTCTTCTTCATCTGTCTCCTTGCTTTCCTCTTCTTTTTTCTTTAATTCTGGATTAGCCGTTACATAAACTAAGTAATTTCCCTTTTCATCAAAGTGGTAGGACACTACGTTGTCTAGGCGTTCCTCACTTCCTGTTTCCAGGTGGCGAACAACGAGCGTCAAGGGCTCATTCTTCTCCGCTTTTTTACTGGCTTTTTTCTTTTTACCTCCTGTGGTATCTTGCTCTTTCTCTAATAAATAGGCTAAAATACTTCCTCCTTTTTCAGGAATTTTAAAAGACTTGACCTGCGGAATTTTAACTATTGTTTGTTGTGTTAAATCGTAAATTCCCAACGAATCTTTGGCAATTTCGTCTTCTTTTTTCTTCTTATTTTTGACAGCCTTTAAATCCGCATAAAAAGGTCTAATCGCAAAAATAGCGTATTTTGAATCCGCAGTAAAAGTTGCTTGTTCTCCACGCGGGAAAGCTTGTTCTTTTTGTTGCTGTAAAAAATGTACCACTACGGTTTTATCTCCTTCTTGAGGAGCAATTTGGTAAGCAATTGCTTTTCCATCATTGGTAAATTGTTTGTTGGCGATTGTTTCCCAGCCATCGTATACCGAGTGATCGAGCGGTTTTTTTTGTCCATACCCTAAAGTGGTTGTTAAAAGTAGCAAACCAAACCCTAGAGTGGATAATCTATGCATTTGAATCATTGTATAGGTGTAAAATATTGATTTATGTCGTGTAACGAATGGTACAAGATATTGCATTAGGATGTATCGAACAAATGTATTAACACCTCACTTCATCCTATACAAACTGAGATTATGCAATTTGTAAGAATTTAACTTTAGTACCGAGTCTATTTCCCAATGATTTTCAAGCTTTAGCCATAAAAAAAGGATACCTGTATGCAGGTATCCTTCACATCTAGCTATTTTTTTAGCATTTATGCTTGTAACTCTTGTATAAAAACTTGCACATCAGTATCAAATGTTGGTTCTTGAATAAGTTCTAACGCTAAAGTGGTCATCTTTTTAAAGTGTACTTTGGTATAACTACGACCAAAACTCATCTTACAGAAATCGCCTACAATGCCAAAAACACCATTAATTTCGGCTTCTGTTACTTCTTTTTTATCGGCATATCGCCCTCGTAGTACGGCTGCACCAACAAAAGCTCCTATTTTTACTACCAAATCTGTATTTAAGACTCCTTTTTTATCCGCTAAATACAATAACTCATCTAAGTTATGATGAATCAATGTCTTTATATCCATAATCTTTTCTCTTAATTAAAAGACAAAGTTATAAAAACAATCTGGAAAATAAGAGGCAATAAAAAAGCTTCTATCAAATAATAGAAGCTTTGTGTTTTTTTAGTTCTTCTTAAAATATAAATAAACTTTTTCGTCCTTATTCAAACGATTATAGTCAGATAAACGATCTTCAATTCGAAGATATCCTGCTTGAAATCCTATTTCCACTTCACCGCTATAATGATTTTTACGTCTATATTCTTCCTTGATAACAATTTTATCTACTTCTCCATCTTCCCCTTTTTCAATAACCTCTACTTTTTGAATATAACCATCATCTATAGATGTTTTCATATACCCTGGTCGTACTAAATTGTTTTTTTGCATCAAACGTGGAAACTCAAAAATAGTAGAACAATCTTTTTTATCGTTAATAATATCGATACGATAGTTGTCATACGTAATAGAATCTAAAGCGACTCCGGCTCTATGTACAAACAAATAATCTTTATATTTACACGGATGCGATTCCGGTACTAACCCAACTTTTCGATCTCCAATTTTATTCCCTACATATTGATATTTACCTGTTTGCAATTCATCCAAACTAGTCAATTCAGTATAAGGTTGAGAAAAAACAGGATCATCAGAAGAAGATTTATTATCATCACTTGAACAAGAAGCTAAAGCAATACTGCCCAATAAAATAGCTATTACCTTTTTCATTTCGCTTTGGTTTTATTAATTATGAAAACAAATATATTCTTTTTTGAATGATAATAATTAAAAAAGAGTCTAAATAGCTATTTAGACTCTTTTTTTAACATATTTTTTTCTTAACTATACGTGTAAAGCACGATTTTCAGTAGCAGCTAACGCTGCTTCTTTGATAGCCTCTGCAAACGTAGGGTGAGCATGCGACATTCTTGAGATATCTTCTGCTGAAGCTCTGAATTCCATAGCAGTTACCGCTTCTGCAATCAAATCTGCAGCACGAGCTCCTACCATGTGAATCCCTAATACTTCATCTGTATTTTGATCCGCAAGAATTTTCACTAATCCATCCAAATCTCCACTCGCACGAGAACGTCCTAAGGCTCTGAAAGGGAAACTACCTACTTTATATGCAACACCTTCTGCTTTTAATTGCTCCTCTGTCTTACCAACAGCAGCAACTTCAGGCCAAGTGTATACTACTCCCGGAATTAAGTTGTAATCGATATGCGGTCTTTGTCCTGCTAAGTACTCTGCTACCAGTACGCCTTCTTCTTCCGCTTTATGCGCTAACATCGCTCCACGAACTACGTCACCAATTGCATAAATGTTAGAAGTAGTTGTCTGTAAGTGGTCATTTACTTCAATTTGTCCTCTGTCAGTTACTTTTACGCCAGCTTTCTCTGCATTCAACCCGTCTGTATACGGACGACGACCTACTGCCACTAACGTATAATCACCTTCTAAGGTAATGATTTGACCTTTTTTATCTTCAGCAGAAACTTTTACTACATCTCCTTCACGTACCACACCTTGTACTTTGTGTGACGTATAGAATTTCATTCCTTGTTTCTTTAATACTTTTGTCAATTCTTTAGACACAGCACCATCCATTGTAGGAAGGATACGATCAGCGAACTCTACCACAGATACTTGAGCCCCTAATCTTAGATACACTTGACCTAATTCTAATCCGATTACTCCCCCACCAATGATAATTAAGTGTTTCGGTACTTCAGGAAGTTTTAAGGCTTCTGTAGACGTGATAATACGCTCTTTATCTAATTGAATAAAAGGCAACGTAGACGGTTTAGAACCTGTGGCAATAATCGTGTTTTTTGCTTCGATTTGCTCCACAGAACCATCATTTTTTGTCACCTTAATTGTAGTTGCATTTTCAAATGATCCAACTCCTTCGAATACAGTAATGTTGTTTTTATCCATTAAAAACTTCACCCCTGAACAGGTTTGATCCACAACTGCTTGTTTGCGCTCAATCATTTTAGTTACATCAACTTTCACATCACCAGTAATTTCGATACCGTGTTCTGCAAAGTGTTTCATTTCTTCTACCATGTGAGAAGAAGCTAACAATGCTTTTGAAGGAATACAACCTACGTTTAAACAAGTTCCCCCTAAGGTTGCATATTTTTCTACAATAGCAGTTTTAAAACCTAATTGGGCACAACGGATTGCAGCAACATATCCCCCAGGCCCTGAACCAATTACAACTACGTCAAATGAATTCATATTTTTTTTAACTTTTTGATGTTTATATACGAAGTACAAAGGTACGCTTTTCCAAACTAACTCTTTACACCTTCAAGTGTTGTTTTTATTACGAAAAAACGTTTTTATACTAACAAATAACTTTTAAACTCTTTTGTGCGACTTCGATTACGAAATGGTTGGTATCAAATTCATAATACTCTCCATCAATTTGTGCTCCATTCTTCGGGCTGTTCATCATTTCAACCACTATTTTATTGGTTTGCACATAATCGGTTCGTCTAAATCTTTCTGTTTTCTTCAATAAAACATATAACCCAAAGGTCAATTGTTTAAGGAAGCTAATTTTGGGTACCATGAGATAGTCTAATAATCCATCTGTCAGACTCGCCTGTGGCGTTAAACTCATATTATATCCCATTTCATTGGAATTGGAAATAAACAACAACAACGGATTAACTTCTTTTGTTGTTCCGTTATAAGTTACGCGCATTTGCTTGGCTTTATATTGTTGGGCCGAATTTAAAGCAGCGCGAATATAGGAACCTAATTTTCGTTTCCCTGATTTTTCGTACTGTTCAATTATCGTTGCATCAATACCAAATCCCATATTACTAAAGAAATAGGCTCCGTTTAACATTCCAACATCCATCGCGACCACCGTTTGTTTTCGAATTAATTCTAACGCTTTATCAATGTCTTTGGGTATTGATAAATTAGAAGCTAACCCATTTCCTGATCCCACCGGCACAATGCCAAAAAGCACTTCTTTGTGTACTAACTCTGTCGCTACTTCGTGAATGGTACCATCCCCTCCACAGGCTACAACAATCGTTGCTCCCTGTGTTAAAGCTAATTGGGTTAATTCAATGGCGTGTTTTTTACGTTCAGTTAAATGCACCACAACCTGATATTTTTCACTGGAAAAAAACGTTCGAATGTGTTCTTCAGTAATATTGTGTTTGCCTTTTCCCGAAATAGGATTAACGATAAAATGAATATGAATCATACAACGAAAATAAAGGATTGAAACAAATACCGTTTTGTATTTGTTTATTATTTTATGGCAACAAAAAAGTCAACATACGTTGACTTCCTATACGGTTGGCCCTTCCCATTCTGTAATTCCGCCAAGTAAATTAAACGTATGTTCAAATCCCAATTGATTCATTAGCATACACGCTTGGTTACTTCTTCCTCCTGCTTTGCAATATACATAGTAGTTCTTCGTTTTATCCAATTGCTCTATTTCATCTAAGAAACCTTGTCCTCTATAAATATCAATGTGCATCGCATTGGGAATCGCTTTTTCTTCTACCTCTTCATCTGTGCGAACATCCAAAATAACAGCATTGCTATCCTTTTGATATTGTTCCCACCAAAGTTCTTGTGTTAAATCCATTTCTGATTACTTGTTATAATAGCTTCAAAGATAAAGTTATTTTATATTTTATCTAGTATTTCCTGCTAAAAAAAGACTTTTAGAACGATTTATTGTTTTACTTTGTTTGCTTAAATACAAGAAGTAATTATGTCATCACATCACATCGTTCGAGATGATCAAGAACCTGCGTTAATCATTGCCAATGGAGCAGCCTGTAGTCAAGATTTATTAGATCAATTGCTAGAATGGTCTCCTTATATTGTCGTATTAGACCAGGCCATTGAACGCGTTATCGCATTGAATATCAAAGTAGATGTAGTAATTGGAGACTTTGATCGGGATTTTGACCCTACGGTGTATTTAGCTAAACAGTATCCCTTAGAAATTATCCACAGCCCAGATCAAGAAACGACGGATTTAGAAAAAGCACTCAATTTCTTACGCACCAAAGGAATAACAGCAGCGAATGTTATTTGGGCAACGGGTAAAAGAGCGGATCATACGTTTACAAATATTACCACCGTAGTAAAGTATCGAGATAGCATGAAAATAGTCATTCTTGATGATTATTCTAAAATTTTCAGACTCCCTCATACGTATAAAAAATGGTACACTAAAGATACTATCCTCTCGTTGATTCCCGTTGGAAAAGCAGGAAACATCACTACAGATAACCTGAACTACCCCCTCCATCAAGAAGATTTGGAATTGGGAATTCGAACAGGATCGAGCAATAGTGTAGCGGAAGATGGCTTAGTAAGCATTACGTATGAAACTGGTGATTTACTATTGATGGAATGCGTGGATTAATTTTCGTCTCCCTTAAACAAGAAAAAATAGAACAACTAAAAAAGGGCATTCTCAAAAGAATACCCTTTTTTTATACTTAATTTTGTAATCTCTTCTTATTTTCCTAAGAAAATTTGGAAACCTAACGTTAATCCTAATCCATTATGTGCTGAGGCACTTGATTGATTTGATTTACTGTAGTTGTATCCGACAATTGCTTCTAAAGCAACATTACGAGAGACGAAGTGCGAGTATCCTGCATTAATATTAAATGCAAAAGACGTATCGCTCTCTCCTGCAATTTCTGCACCTGAAATACCAACAGCACCTTGCCCAAAGAAACGCCCTGTTTCACTAGCTCCTTCTGGGAAATAGTATCTAGCATATGGCATTACTTTATAACTCCAAATGTTATCACCGTCTTTTACTGTTTGAAACCCTGTTCCAATCTCAAGACCAACTGCAATTCCATCAGAAATAAAATAACCCGCTCTAGGTGTTACATTAATATTGAAACTTTCTTCTTCAAAGCTATATCCTGTTGATCCAATAGCTCCTCCAACAATCCAGTTTCCTTTTTTGATTGGTGTAGTTCCAACCTTCTCTGATAATTTTGGTGTTTCTACTACTTTTCCTTTTTGTGCATGTGCCATTGTCATACTACCTAACAATACTGCTGCAATCAATGTACTCTTTTTCATCTTTTTTGCTTTTTTAATTATACCTATTTTCCTTACTCGTTTAATCAAAATTGAGATAAGAAATTTCGTTTTAATTCTAACAAACTCTTATTCGTATCAACTAAACCTGTAATTAAATATTGTCTCAGTTCTTCTTTATTGGGATGTGTGATGTATTTCGCCCACTCCTCTGAAAGAAGTACTTTCTTAATTTCGCTGATTCGTTTCGCTGTGTCTTTGGCATTTCTTCGAAGCGCATCACCACCGTTAAGACTCGCATAATGTTTAAACGTCACTTCTTTTTGCAAAAAATTAACACTTATAACATAGTTCTTTTCTTTTTCATCATTGGGATAAAAACCAGACCAAGGCGCATAGGCTACGACATATCCTTGGTTTTTATTCTTGTCGGAATTTAACTTCCATCTACAGTTAGCAACTCTGCCCCAATGGTTTGCATATCTAAAAACACCTGCTGTATCGAAAAAATAACAGCTGCCTTTTTCACTTTTAAAATTGAGCTTTTTATCTTTTATTTCTTCTAATGGGACTTCGGTCCATTCACAATACGTATGTTTAAAAAAATTCGTTGCGTTGTATGTCTTCATTTATCGCTTTACTTCTTCACTTTCATTTACAATAACGACTCCATTTGCCTTCAATTTTACTTTAGCTTGTTCCAGACCTTCTGCCGAAATCGGTTTGGTAGCAAAGGCTAAGAAATACGTATCAAATCCCGTATTTCTAGCATCCATTGCTGTATAAAACACACAATACTCAGCGGCTAATCCACATACATAGACTTCAGTAACGTTTTTCTCCTTCAAAAACCCGAGTAGGCCTGTTGCCTCTCTTTTATTGTTATCGTAAAAACCGCTATAGGAGTCGATGTGCTTATTCATTCCTTTTCGAAATACAGCTGCAACGGGATTACTATCCCAAGCCTCACTAAAGGCTGCTCCAGCTGTTCCCTGTATACAGTGATCAGGCCATAAAACCTGAGGAATTCCTTCCAACTCAATCACATCATATACGCCTTGGTTTTCGTGCTGAGAGGCAAAACTCTGATGATCAACAGGATGCCAATCTTGTGTAGCCACTACCAAATCAAAATGATCTTGGATCGCATTAATAGAAGGAATAATTAAATCTCCTTCCTGTACTGCTAAGGCACCATTAGGCAAGAAATCCATTTGCAAATCAACCACCACCAAAGCTCTCATAAGTTACTACTTTTATTTTAAATTATAACAAAAAAAGAAACGAAAAATAAACTATTTTCTTCTATCTCTCAAATTCTTTTAATGTTTTTACGATAATAGAAACACAATCTAACAATTGTTCTTCGTTCATAACCAAAGGTGGTGCAAAGCGAATAATATTTCCATGCGTTGGTTTAGCTAATAAACCATTATCTCTCAATTTTAAACAGATATTCCAAGCTGTATCACTATCTTCTGTATCATTAATCAAAATAGCATTCAACAATCCTTTTCCTCGCACTAACGTACAAATAGTACTTGTTTCAATGTATTTTGTCAATTCACTTCTGAATAATTGCCCTAAACGCTCCGCATTGTCAGCTAATTTCTCATCTAAGACCACATCTAATGCCGCAATTGCAATAGCAGCAGCCATTGGATTTCCTCCAAAAGTTGAACCGTGTTGCCCTGGTTTAATTACATTCATGATCTCATCATCAGCTAAAATTGCTGAAATAGGATACGCCCCTCCTGATAATGCTTTTCCTAAAACTAAGATATCTGCCTTTACATTTTCGTGTTGAATTGCTAACATCTTTCCTGTTCTTGCAATTCCCGTTTGCACTTCATCAGCAATAAACAATACATTATGTTGTTCACACAGTGCTTTCGCTTCTGCTAAATATCCTGTTTGAGGCACATAAACACCAGCTTCTCCTTGAATAGGTTCTACTAAAAAACCAGCAATTGTAGCACTATCTTTTTCTAAAGCTGCGCGTAAAGCATCAATATTATCATAAGCTACACGGACAAACCCATCCGTATAAGGACCATAATTTTTTCTAGCATCCTCGTCATTAGAAAATGAAATAATCGTTGTTGTTCTTCCGTGGAAGTTATTTTCACAAACAATTATTTTCGCTTGATTCTCTGCGATTCCCTTTTTCTCATACGCCCATTTACGACATACTTTTAGCGCTGTTTCTACGGCCTCTGCCCCAGAATTCATAGGCAATACTTTTTGGTACCCCATTAATTCCGTGATTTTCTTTTCGTATACTCCTAATTGATCGTTGTAAAAAGCACGAGAAGTCAACATCAACGTATTGGCTTGTTTTGTCATTGCCTCAACAATTTTCGGATGGCAATGTCCCTGATTTACTGCTGAATAAGCAGATAAAAAGTCGTAGTATTTTTTACCTTCAACATCCCAAACGTATACCCCTTCTCCTTTGGTTAATACCACAGGTAGTGGATGATAGTTGTGTGCTCCGTATTGATTTTCTAAAGCAATCGCTTGTTCTGAAGTTATTTTTCCTGACATAATAGTAGCTGTTTTAATTTACCTGCAATTTACTTCTTTTTATGCACATAATTCGAAATAGCACCACATTTACCCACATTTGAACTTGTTTTGTATTCAAAAACAGAATCTTTCTATTTTTTTATTTCTACTTTTTCAATACAAACAAATAAAACTACGGGAACAACCGATGAAATTTCCTCTGTTTTTTCACGAATCAATTCAATCTATTGCAAAAGTTTCAATGTAATCTAAAAATAAAAAAAGTGATTAACATTGCGTTTAATCACTTTCAATTATTTTTTATTTTTTCAATTTTTCTTCTATTTCAGTCCATTTGGATGGATCCTCTTTGATATCGAGATAGTAATCGTACAACATACGAGTGAGTTTCACCTCTACGCGTTGTCCTATGACTTCATTCAACGTAAAGTAGCCATAAAACACCCCTTCTTTTTTTATCAACGGTGGTTTCTCTGCATGTGCATTCCAAGGAGAGAAGTTACTTTTATCATCGCCATAAATTCCATATTTATTCCAAATTGATTTTTTATTGTATTCATTGCCGTAGATACCGCTCGAATTCCACACAGAGTTTTTATTCTCCGACGGACAATTTAAACATCCTAAATATTCTTGTGCTTTATTGTTGCTATAAATTTCTAACGTTTGTGCTTTTAAATGAAAGGAAACAAGGCAAAATAAAGCGACTAGTCCATTAATTTTCTTTCTCATTGTTTTTCGTTGTTTTGCTTCTCGCAAATTACAACATATTTTAGACTCTAGCCGCATCAAATCATTTCTTATGTCTTAAATTTCGATTCAAAAAAGAAGATTTCCTTTTTTTCATTTTATACTTATTTTTCTTTCTTCTTTAGAAAAAACACTAGCCTCGATTATTTTCACAGTAAAAAGAGTACATTTAATAAGTTCTATTACGAGTCTTCTTTTTACACAAAAGAGAAAAGCACAGGTGTGGAACAGTAAAATCATTCTCTTAAAAAACAGCCTGTTATGGAAACAGAACGCTTATCTCTTACGGAACTCCATCATCATGATCATGCGTTTATCATCGAAATTGTCAATACCCCAGGTTGGTTAAAATTCATAGGCAATCGCAATATTTATAGCGCATTAGATGCGCAACACTATATTCAAAATATTCTAGACGACACTCAATTCACCTTTTGGGTGGTTCGCCTAAAGACAAATCAAACTCCTCTTGGCCTTGTTTCTTGCATCAAACGAGACTATCTGGATGCTCATGATATAGGATTTGCCTTTCTCCCGAATCATATGAATAAGGGCTATGCTAAAGAGGCTACTACTAAAATTATTGCGGAATTCAAACGTACAGCATCGCACCAAAAACTATACGCCACTACCCTACCTGAAAATAAAAGCTCCATTAAATTGTTGATGCGTTTGGGTTTTACTTTTATTAAAACGATACACCCAAAGGATGAACTTTTAAATTTGTATGTCTTGGTGTTGGTTTAAGTAGCTTTTTTGTTATTTTGTAATGCTGTACCTTCGTATCATTAATTATCCTTTCTCAAAAAAATGTTCCATGGAATGCCCCTTATGTCAACGTCCGTTATCCCATAAAATAGACTCCTTTTATTATCATTGTAGCACTTGTTTTGCTTACGTCAAAGATATCTACCATTATTTTTCAGCTGAACAAGAAAAAAGACATTATGAATTTCACAACAATGATGTTCATGATTTAGGGTATCAGAAATTCACCTCTCCAATTACCAATGAAATTTTAGCCTACTATGGTCCCGATACATTAGGTTTAGATTTTGGTTGCGGTAAAGGCCCTGTTATTACCAAGCAATTGGTAGATCGTGGGTATACCATCAATTTGTATGACCCTTATTTCCACCCTGATTCCTCTTATGTGAACCATCAATATGATTATATTTTCAGTTGCGAAGTTTTTGAGCACTTTCATCATCCTCATCAAGAAATCATACACTTAAAAAGTCTTTTAAAGCCAAAAGGACGCTTGCTTATTATGACGCATCTCTATGCAAATCAAGTGCCCTTTGAATCATGGTATTATCGCAAAGATGAAACCCATGTTTTTATTTACACCGCTCAAACCTTTGACTATATTGCAACACATTATCAATTCCAGCTAGAAAAAATAACCGACCGTCTGATTATTTTAGAAGCAATAGAACAACGCTAGAAAATCCTAAAATTCTGATATACAAAAAAGGAGTATTTCAACTGAACTACTCCTTTTTTTTATACACTACTTGAATACAAGTAGTCAGAACAATAAAAAAAAATTATGACATCCTTATGTTTTGAGGAAACACATAAATAATTTTGCGCTTTACTTTATGAAATAGTTTTATTTTCTTCTATTTTCCTTACCTAAAAACAAAGCAAGTATCGTACCAAAAAATCTCAATACATGATAATTTACACGAAAACCAAAGAGCCAAACAACAAAAACTAACCAACAAAAAAAGGATTAGCCATGCAGCTAATCCTCTTTCATTGAAAAAAATACATTATTCTTAGGTATAAACGAACTACATATCCATAACAATAAATTCACTTCTTCGGTTTTCTTGGTGTTGTTCTTCACTACAGTCCACTCCATTACTACAGCTATTCACCAACTGAGTTTCACCATAGCCTCTTCCTGTTAAACGACTCGCTTCTATTCCTTGTCCAATCATCCATTGGATGGTGGCTTGAGCACGACGTTCAGACAATTTTAGGTTATACGCATCGTTTCCACGACTATCCGTATGGGAGCGTACATCCAACTGAATCGTTGGGTGTTTGAGCAATACATCCACTACTTTCTGTAATTCTATTTGAGCATCTGGACGAATTGTCGCTGAATCAAAATCAAAGTGGATCGGTGCTAATTTCAATTTCTTGAATAAATCATCACCTTTATTAATCAACTCAATTTCTATATTCACCCGTTGCTGAATATCGCGATTGATATCCACCACAAATTCTTTGGTAAAATACCCTTCCTTATTTACTTGTACATTGTATTGATTTCCACACAACAACTTCTCCGCACTATAGTACCCTTGTTCATCGGTATAAATCTTATCAACAACTTTGTTTTGTCCATCGAAAAACAGCAACTCTACACCTACAACGCCTCCTTTAGAATCTATATCGGAAACCACTCCATCCATAATCTGATAGCAGGTTTTCTCCACAAATAGATAGATGTCATCGGCTCCATTGCCTCCAGTTCTATTGGAACTCA